>JANQQS010000080.1 GCA_028284955.1 Myxococcota bacterium
TTGTTGCGACTGGAGCTGTGCGAGGCGGAGCGGACGAAGTCCGTGGAGCTGCACAGGTCTAGACGCAGTACGGGTCCGAAGGACCCTAGTCCAGCCGCGTTCAGGCCAAAAGGCCGCCGCTCTAACCTAGGAGGCGGTAGGAGCCGTTGAAATACACCAAAGGCTCTCCGTCGCTCCACTCGGCAGCGCCTACCCGCCCGAAGCACACGGTGTGGCTTCCCACGCGCTCGCTCTTCATCAACGTGCACTCTAGTCGAGCAAGCGTATCGGGAAGAATTGGAGCTCCGGCAGCGCCGGTGCGCCATTGCAGCCCGTCAAAACGAGCTCCTTCAAACTGCGCGTCACTAAATCGCTTGGAAAGGTGCTCCTGGTCGGCTCCGAGGAGATGAACGGCAAAGGCGCCGGACCGCACGATCAAAGATTCGGTTGAGGAGCTTTGGTTCGCACACACGAGCACGATGGGAGGGTCCGCGGACACGCTGGAAAACGCAGACACCGTCATTCCCCGCAGCTCACCATCATGCTGGGCGGTAACCACCGTTACACCCGAAGCCCATCGTCTGAGGGTTTGTCTGAAGGTTTGTGGATCGAGTGCCACGGGGTGTCCTGTTTCGCCTGCCTTGCGCGTTCCCGTCAATACCTTTCGGGTAGCGGTCAGTAGCGCCGCTCCACGCGCGAAGCAATGTCTAAGTTGCGTTCCGCAAGCGCAGCCAACATCGGTATGTTAGTTTCCGGCATGCGACGGGTTGCGCTGGTGACCGGCGCCAGCACGGGAATCGGGCTCGAAACCGCACACGGGCTTGCTCAACGTGGCTTTTCCGTCGTTCTTTGCGGCCGACACGCACAACGCCTCGAGGGCGCGCGGACGAGCGTCCAAGCCATTGCCCCCAGCGCGGAAGCCCAATCGATCCAGTCAGATTTTGCGTCTCTAGCCCAAGTGCACAACCTCGCCCGCGATTTTTTGTCTCGCTTCCATCGACTTGACGTGTTGATCAACAACGCGGGAACGTGGGTGCCGAAGCGGCGAGAGAGCGTGGATGGTCATGAATACACCTTCGCCGTGAATCATCTCGCACCATTCTTGCTGACCGAGTTGCTTCTCCCGCTGTTGAAAGAAACAGGTCGTCGAAGCGGCTCACCATCTCGTGTCGTATTTGTTTCCTCGCGCCTCCATCGGAGACCATCGGAGTTTCCCTTTGGTGACGTCCACAACCAGCGACGCTATCGCGGAATCGTTGCCTATGCTCAGTCAAAACTCGCCAACGTGATGTACGCAAATGAACTCGCGCGGCGGATGCGCAACACCGAAGTCACTTCGAACAGCCTTCACCCAGGAGAAGTCGCGACCCACATCGTGCGCCATCACCCCATTCTTCGGCACGCGATTCGTTTCGCACGACCCTTTCTCCAAGACCCCGCACGCGGCGCAAAACCTTCGATATTCGTCGCCACGTCGCCAGAGCTGAAGCAGACAACCGGAGCCTATTTTCACGCCTGCAAGATGCGCGCGCCCAACCCTTACGCGCAACGCGAGGACGCCCAGGATCGACTGAGAGCGCTTTGCGTGCAACTCACTCGCGCTTCTCAGCAAACACTTCTTGAGCGCCCGTCTGGCCCTACGCAGGAGAATTCATGGACCACACCGAGCACCTCATCGTAGGCGGCGGAATCAGCGGCCTTGCGTACGCCGATTGGCTGAACACGAGCGACTACTTGATCTGCGAAGCCGACACCGACGTCGGAGGCTATTGCAAGACGGTGACCCAAGATGGCTTTGTTTGGGACTACTCCGGTCACTTTTTTCATTTTCGCCACCCCGAAATCGAGCGTTACCTCATCGAGCGCATGGGCGATCAACGAGTGCTCAAAGTTGCCCGCCAAAGCCGCATTTACTTCGGAGAAACGCTGATCGATTTTCCCTTCCAAAAAAATATTCACCAGCTGCCTCGGGAAGACTTCATCGACTGCTTGGTCGACCTGTACTTCAAAGATGACGGACCATCGTCGAACTTCCAGAACATGCTTTACGCGAAATTTGGCAAGAGCATCGCGGATAAATTTTTGATTCCATACAACCAGAAACTCTACGCGACGGAGCTCGACCGCCTCGACGCGAACGCCATGGGCCGCTTCTTTCCCTACGCCAATATCGACGAGATCATTCGCAACTTTAGAACGCCGGACAATGCGAGCTACAACGCAACCTTCACGTATCCCGAAGGGGGTGCCATTCAATACGTTCGCGCGCTCCAAAAAGAAATTCCGGGGTCACAGATTTCGCTCTCCGAACGTGTACTTTCCATCGACCTCACGCGTCGACAGGCCCGCACCAACAAACGCTCGCTCTCGTTTACGCATCTGGTCAGCACGATGCCCTTTCACCGACTGCTCCGCATGTGTTCCCTCGACGGTCGCCTGCTCGATCATGACCCCCGCATCTACAGCTACAATCAAGTGCAGATATTTAACCTCGGATTCGATGCCAAGGGATGGACGAACGCCCATTGGATCTACTTTCCCCAAGAAGAGCTTCCGTTTTACCGGGTTGGCTTCTACGACAATATATTTGGAACCGACCGCATGAGCCTCTACGTCGAAATCGGCCGACCCGCGGATTTCTCGACCGACGCGCAAGCCACCGCGTCCACACTCGACAGCGTGCTCAGCGCGCTCAGGCACTGCGGGATCGTGACCGATCAAAACATGATCTCTCATCACCACGTTGTGCTGGATCCCGCGTACGTGCACATCACTCAAGCATCCCTTGGAGACGTCGCCGAAAAGAAGGCTCTACTCGACGCACACGGAGTGCATTCGATCGGCCGCTACGGCTCGTGGACGTATTGCTCTATCGAAGACAATATCGTGGAGGCGCGAGCACTTGCGGACGAGCTCGGCAAACCATAGCTGTCCGCTGGAAGCGCCTCGCCGGCAATTTGCTATCGAACGTTATTGAACGGGAATGACGGTCTTGACCACGCGCACGCGCTGGAAGCGTGAGGGCAAGAAACGCAAAAGGCGCCCGCCGGAGCGGACGCCTCTATGCATGTTTGAAGAACGTTGTGGGATTTACGAGGCAGGCGCGGTGTTCACCACCGTAATGAGCCGCTCGATCGGATTGTAGAATATCGTGACTGCGGCTCCGTTCATATCCGGAATCGCCGTAAACGGCGCGTCGCCTCCTTCGACGGCGCCAAAAAAGTCGCCGTCCGCGCAGCGCGTTTCGTCCATGCCGGGCAATCCAAGAAGAAACATCTTGTTCGACGAACCAATGCCGTCGAGAACAGCTCGGTCTATTTCAACCCGGGTCGTTTCCCCGTACTCCACGCCGTCCGGGTCGGAGGCGGTCAAGTCAGTATCCTCGGAGTCGTTCAGGCAAAGCAACGTGGGCTCCGTTCCCGCCCGAACGTTGACGAAGGCAATCGACAGCAGCGAGCTATCCATCGGTGCCAACACCTCTTCGTGCGCAAAGAGCGTCGGCTGAGTTTCCATCTCATCCGAATCCAGATCACCGATCGCGGCGACGGTGTACGCTTTTGCGGGGTCAATGTTGAGATCCGCGAGCGCGATGGAAATCACCGGAGTTTCACTGCCCGAACCGTCCGGGCAAGTCGTTCCAGAAATATCGCCGAACTCGTAGACTTCGAGGGTCGTGCCGGCCGGCAACGCCGAGGCCGGCGCGAGCAGGAAATCGGTAATGTCTTCTTCGCTGAGAGGCGGAGGCGTTACAGCGTTGAGCAGGGTGTTGAGCAACGTGATCTCAGAACCCGTGTTGGCGCATACTCCGACGTCTCCCGCGCCGTCGATAAAGTGCGCGAAGCGCAATGTAATGAATGTCTCCTGAGGACCGCTGTCTGCAGCGGCATCGCTGGTGCTCGAGTCGCTTGTTCCACTATCGCGAACCACGGTTCCGCTATCCCGCGTGATGGTGGTTCCGCTGTCCCGGGTCGTGGTTCCGCTGTCCCGGGTCGAGACGGAGTCGTCGTCTCCACATCCCATGCCCGCGACCGCGAGCATCGACGCAACAAATAGATAAGAGCATTTTCGTTTCATAAAGATTGTCTCCCTCTACGGCGTCGTCCCGCGATTTCCCCCGGTTTCGAGCCCCTCGCCAAAACACGCCTTATGTAAACATTTTCCGATATCAAAACCAAAGCAAACATGCGAAGCGTTTGTCGCACGGAGAATCACGCGTATCGCGAATGCGAAAGGCGCCCCCTGAAGAGGACGCCTTTTCTTTTTTGGTAGGTTTGACGGTGTGGACTAAGGAGCGGTCGGCGCAACGTTCGGCACCACAACCACCCGATCGTTAAATCCAGTCACAAATAATGTCGCCGCGTCTCCATTGTCGGGAAACGCGTTGAGGTCCTCATCCTCATCCACAGGAATATACGATACCGACTCGTCTGGACATCCGCCTGGGCTCACTTCGTTGAAGTACACGAGCGAGGTGAGCGTTTCTACTGGGAACTCGGCGGTGCCGAACTCGCCAAACGCGAGCCCCTCGGTATCTCCCGGACGCAGATTGGTTCCTCCGGACGTCAGAATGCAGAAGAGAAAAGCAGGCTCCCGAGGACGCGCCAGCACCAAGTTTAGGATGGAGTTCGCAGGGTCCGCTGGTTCGAATACTTCTTCGACAGCAAGGAGTGTCGGCTCTTCATCCATGATATCGGTGCCAATCTCGCCGATCGCCGCGATGGTGTAGGCCTTCGTCGGGTCGATGCCCAAGTCCGCCAAGGCAACCGAGAATATGGGAGACTCGGAGCCCGATCCGTCCGGACACGTCGTTCCAGAAATGTCGCCAAACTCGTAAACCTCGAGGGTCGTGCCAGCGGGCAATGCCGACGCAGGTGCCCAAACAAAGTCGGTCACGAGCTCTTCGCTAAGGGCGGGCGGAGCTCCGTCGCCAAGCAGCGTGTTTAGTAGCGTGATCTCGGTGCCGGTGTTGGCGCACACCCCCACGTCCCCAGCGCCTTCGATGAAGTGCGCGAAACGCATCGCTATGAATGTCTCCATCGGCCCGCCATCGGCCGCAGCGTCACCGGTACTTGAGTCGCCGGTACTTGAGTCGCTAGCACCGCCATCGCGAACCACGGTTCCGCTATCCCGCATGACGGTGGTTCCGCTGTCCGGGGTCGTCGTGGTCCCGCTGTCCCGGGTCGAGACCGAGTCGTCATCCCCACATCCAATGCCCGCGACCGCGAGCACGGAAGCGACAAGCAAATAAGAGCATTTTCGTTTCACAAAGATTGCCTCCCTCTACGGCGTTTCGTCCCGCGAGTTCTCCGATTTCGAGCCCCCCGGTCAAAACACACATTATGTAAACATCTATCTATATCAAAATCGAGGCGAACATGCGAAACGTTTGTCACACGCCGCCAAGTTTTCTATCCGATCCGACCCGACCCACGGCCACCGACTCAACAAATCGCCACCCCTTGATCGTAGTTTCGCCGCTTGATCGTAGTTTCGCCGCGGCTCGTACCGCACTCCGGACCCATCCTCCGAAGCGGATCCGGAATCAGCTTTTGTGATCCATCCCCGGTTACCGACCTTCGCCGCGAATAGCAACAACTTGTTTCGTCGGAACGATTTTCATTCTGGCACGACGTGCTTCGCAAGTTTTGATTGTCTTGTGGTATTCTATTTTCCGCGTTGCAGACGGCAGTGGGGATGTCGAGAGATAGAGCAATGTGGGGTGTGGGTGCATATCCGGCGGCGGCGGTTCGGCGAAGACATGGGTCCCCAAACGACGATCCAAAGACCATGAAGGAGCGTACAATCCGATGATCGGTGAAGATCTGCGGCCACAAGAGTGGTGCACGCCCAGAGCGTGGGGGAAGATCAAATGGATCCTGGTATCCGCAGCGATGATGGGCTTGTGGGGCTTAGCTCCAGCCGCTGCGTTCGCGCACCCTGCGATCGAAAAAAGCGAAGAGCTTTACAACGAAGCCAAGTTTGACGAGGCGCTCGATGCGTTGGCCGAAGCCGAAGCCGCGCCCGAGCTATCCGTGGACGAGCTCAAACAACTGCTCGAAGTTCGAGCGAGAGTGTATTTGGCCAAGGGCGACTTTTTGGAAATGGAGACCGAGCTCATTCGACTGGGACTTGTCTCTCCCAACCACACCTTCGATCGTCGCACCCCACCCGACATCACCCGAACATTCCAGCAGGTGCGCGGCCGCACTCGAGGGTCATTCCGCGTCGAAGTGGAGACCAAAGCCGTAGCCGGCAACGTAACGTTCGAAGCGTCCCTGTCGCAAGAAGCGTTCGGATTGGTACGAAAGATTGAAGTGTATGCGCGGAAAAAAGGCGTTGCTAAGTGGACCGTGCACGACACCACGGTCGTAATTCCAGCCAAAATCGGGGACAGCGTTGAGTACTACGCCCGCGCGGTTGGTCCGGGTCAAGTCATCGTCGCGGTGGCCGGGAGCAAGAAGGAGCCGCTGACTTTTGTGGTGGGCAGTCCGGAGCCCCAAGGTGGACGAAACGCGTTCGGCGAGCCTAGCGACAGCAAGCGCAAAGTCGGCGCATGGCCGTGGATCGTCGCCGGAGTCGCGGTAGCCGCAGGCGTCGCAGTGCTCACCTGGCTGCTCGTATCCGATTCCGGAGACGGTGAAAACACCAACCCTGCGGTTCCTAGTTTTGAGTTCTGAGGTCTGATGCACCAACCCCGGTTTGCCCATAGTCTATTCGTTTTCGCGTTTGCGCTGAGCGGCGCATGCAACAAAGTGAAACTCAATCCCCTCCCTGACTCGGGGGCACGATTCGACTCTGAGGCAAACGGAGACGCCAGTGGCGACGCGGGTTCGAATGTCGTCGTATCGGATGCGCTCCAGATTTATCCGCAAGCCCCCAACGCGGTGCAGAGCTCCACGTTTCAAGTGCGCGTCAACGGCAGTCCCGTATTCGTCGAAGAAAATCGCCGGATCAGCCACAGCCATTTCGCGTTTGCCGGCACCGTGCAGATTGAAGTGGAATTTGTGGATCCAATCCGCTCGTTTCGGCTAAGCCCGCTGCACGGAATCGAACCCGAGGTCGACGGCAATGTGCTGTCGTTTTCGCTCTCGGTCCCGCGGAAACTGATTCTCCACCAAGTCAACGGCGGCGCGGCTGACTTCGCGCTCGACCGACGCCTCTTCATCTTTGCGGATCCTCTTGCGGCTCCGCCGCCTGATCCGAGCCTGCCGGACGTACAAAGCGCGGTCGGCATGGGCATCAATCCCACCAGCGGGGATGACCAAACCGGCGCGATTCAAGCACTGATCGATGGTCTGTCTTCCTCTGGTGGCGGAACACTGGTGTTTGACCCCGGGCTCTACGTCGTCCGCTCGCTGTTCATGAAAGATGACGTCACGTTGCACATCGCGCCGGGAGCGCGCATCCAAGGGTCCGACGTTCCCCCAGGCGAAGACGGGCTTATCAAGTTCTTCCGAGTCAACAACGCCCATCTCAAAGGACGCGGCTCGGCAAACGCGAATGGCGTTTTTCTTCGCTATCAACGGGGGTCCAACAGTTCGATCATCCGCGCCGACGAATCATCCAACTGCACGATGGAAGACGTGATCCTACTCGATCCATCGTCGTTTGCCGTCTGGGTACGCAAATCTGAGCATTGGACGATGTACAACACCAAGCAAATTGATTACGCGAACACCGATCTAGAAAATACCGGCGGAGAAGACGGCATCGACCCCGATGCCTCTCGTCATTTCCTCGCCGACAATATTTTCATCTACGCTGGCGACGATGCGACCGCCATCAAAGCGATCGATCCGCCGTTCGAGTTTGTCGAAGACATTACGTTCCGCAATAGCGTGATCTTCAACGCCGCGCTCGGATCCGGGCTCGGAATCGGTAGCCAACTCGGAAACAGTCATTTGCGGGACATCACGTTCGAAAACAACGATGTGGTGGCCGCGCGCTTCAGTTTGGATGCCGGAATGCGGGAGTTCACTTCCTCGGCAGACGACACCCCGATTCTGGAACGCGTCTGGTTTCGCAACAATCGATTTGGCTTCGCGCGCGGCTCCTACGTGTTTGGTGCCACAGTCGCCAGAAGGGGCATTTTTCGGGATTTCGTGCTGGAAAACTTGGACTTCGCCGGCCATCAAGACGGCCCCACGGCCAACTTCCCTCAGCTCCAGACGTTGGGCGACGAAAGCGTAATTACCCGGTGGACCTTGGACGGAGTTCGCATCGCGGTCACACTCTTACGAGACCTCGACCAGTTCTCAGACGTCGGCCCCCGCGTTTCCGAAATCACATTCGCAAACTCAACGCCGAAAGTAGTTGGCGTCTCTTTGCTCACTGGCGACGACGCCGAGGAGGACGCCTACTTCGTGGCAGAAGGCGCCGAAGCTCGCTTCCGTGTGCAGCGCACCGGGGACACGAGCGCGCCCGTCGACGTCACGTACCAAATGCACGGAATGGGCGATAATGGCGAAGACTACCAAACGCTAAGCGGAACCGTCACCATTGACGCGGGGCGCGACTCCGCGGACATCGCACTCCAGACCATCGCCGATGGTGTTGAAGAAGGCCTCGAAACGGTATTGATCTCGCTCACCAACACGCACGGTGGCCCGTACATGATCGGCCCCGACTACCACGCCATGGTCACCATCGCCGACGGTATGTAGTCAGCTCGTCGACACTGATTCTGAGTCCGAGGCTGACACAGATTCAGCATCTGCATCCGCTCCTGATGTTCGGGTTCCGAAGGACCCCCAGTGTAGATAGGCAGGGGCAGCCGCGATCAGGCAAAAGGCCATTGCTCTAGCTATCCTATTGGAGGCAGATTGAGGTCAAACCAAAACTAACCAACTCGAAATCGTCACTCGCGAGCTGGGCGCTTACGTTTTCGCCCGTGCATTCCACAATTCCGGTTGCTCGACCGGCGCACATCACGTTACTGCCCATCGAAAGCGCCTCGGGAAGCCAATCGCCAGCGGTCCCCACCGGCGTCGGGACTACCTTGTTGCTTGCTTCGGTCAGCCCGATTTGACCTTGACCGTTGAATCCCCAGCAAAATAGGCCGTTATTGGTTCCGTCGCTCCGAATGCCGCAGGTGCTCTGATCGCCACCGGAAACACGTATCCAATCGGTCGCGGTGCCTGCCTGGGTAGGCACCAGACGCGGGTCTTCATCTCCAACGCCCAGCGGCCCCGCTGGATTTCGCCCCCAACACCACAGCGACCCATCGGTCTTCAGCGCGCAAACGTGGTCCACGCCAGTATCTACATCCGCCCAATCGGTGTCGGTACCCACCTGCGCGGGGACTTCGCGCCGCATTTCATCACCGTGCCCGGTGCGACCTTGACCGCCGTTGCCCCAGCACCATATGGTACCGTCGGTGCGAATCGCACAAGTGATTAACTCTCCGAGGGAGACGTCCGCCCAAACGGATTCGGGCCCAATCAACGTAGGCGCGTCACGCGGTTCTAGTTCGTCCTCCCCGACACCCAGTTGTCCGTGATCGTTTCGGCCCCAGCAGAAGAGCGAGCCGGCGCGGATTCCGCACGTGTGATCTCCACTACGCGATGCTTCGATCTGGCTCCAATCGGTCTCCGTGCCTACTTGAGCGGGGAAGTCGCTACTTCCAGACGGTCCCAATCCAAGCTGCCCCTCATTGTTCTCGCCCCAACAAAACACCGTGCCATTGTTCTTAAGCGCGCAAGTGTGCGCTTCGCCCGCTGTGACCGCGCGCCAATCGGTGTCGCTGCCTACCTGTACAGGAACCGGGCTCACGATGACCGCCTCGCCACTGCCGCCCACGCCGAGTTGACCGCTTGAATTTGCCCCCCAGCAAAACAGCAAGCCTTCGGTCGTCACCATGCATACGTGGTCGCGGCCAACCGTCGTATCTTGCACCGAATGCCGCAAGATGCAGGCGCCGTCGGCGCAGGTACGCGTCGGACACGCGCAGGCCTGACAGGTGCCTCCGCTCACCCCGCACGCGTCCGAGGTATCGCCGGCTTGGCATAGCGCACCATCCCAGCAACCGGCGCAGCACGCCCCCGAGCGGCACATGCCTCCCGAACCGCAGCTGACGCCTTCTTTCTCGGGACGAACCTCGCAGCCTCGAGTTGCCGGGTCGCAGGTCAGACATTCCGCGCAATCGTCGTCGCTTTCGCAGTTCGTGCAGCGGCCGTTCATGCACGACGAAGCCCCACACAGCTCCACTTCTTCCGACCGCTGCAAGGAAACCACGATCTCAGTGCCCTCACTCGGAAGGTCTACGGTGGTACACCCGCGCGCAAACGATCGGCATGAGACGTCTTGAGCGGTGCCAATGAAACTATATCGACCAGGTGGTAGTTGGGGCGGCGCTTCCATTTCGCCCGATCCGTCGCGGTCTTGATCCGCGCGATACAAAAACACTCCGGAATCGCACTCGCCTTCCAGAATCTCGCCCCGAAGCAGCGTCGCCCGCGCGCTCAGGCTCTCGTCTTCAAAGCGCACCAGCCACGAGAGGGTCCGCGCTTCTGTGTCTCCGCATGATGTGAGCTCAAGCGACACCAAGCTGAACACGACCGCACACCACACCCCCAATCGCTCACCACGGCTGCATCTCACCATACGCGCTACGCCCCCACCATCCTACGCCTCGCAAAGCTACGACAAGACTACCAGAAACCTAGTGGACCCGTTCCCTTCGTTGAAGAGCACAGCGCGCGATCATTGAAAGCAAATCGGAGTAAACGCGAAAATTATGGAGTCAAAATCATCGCTCGCGAGTTGACCGCTCTTGTTCCACCCAGTGCACTCCAAAAGCCCTCCTGAGCGGCCCGCACAGGACACATCCTCGCCCATGGAAATCGTCTCCGGCACCCAGTCGGTGGCCGACCCGATGGGCGTAGGGACCACCTTGTTGCTCCTGTCTGTAAGCCCCACCTGACCATCGTCATTGAAGCCCCAACAAAACAGGTTGTTGTTGGTACCGTCGCTCCGAATGCCGCAGGTGGTTTGGTCCCCGCCGGTCACGGCAATCCAATCGGTGGCGATGCCCGCCTGCGTGGGCGCCAAGCGATCGTCTTCATCACCGACGCCTAGCGGTCCCGCGGGATTTCGCCCCCAGCACCACAACGAGCCGTCGTTTTTGATCGCACACGTATGAGATCGAGCGACCGAGATAGTCATCCAGTCGGTGTCCGTGCCAACCTGGGTGGGTTCTACACGACGCATTTCGTCGCCGAGACCCAACCTGCCGCGATCGCCATTGCCCCAACACCAAAGCGTCCCGCCCATTCGAATCGCACAGGTAGAAAGCTCACCCGCGGATGCGTCTACCCAAACATTCGCGGGTGGGATAAGCGTGGGTGCATCGCGAGAATTCAAGTCACCCACGCCGAGTTGGCCGTGGTCGTTTCGACCCCAGCAGTAGAGCGAGCTCCCTCGCAAACCACAGGTGTGGTCGCCATCGTTTCCTGCATCAATCAAACTCCAATCGGCTTCTGTGCCGACTTGAGCCGGGACTTCGCTCCCTCCCGAAGGTCCCAATCCGAGCTGTCCCTCGTTATTCGCGCCCCAACAAAACACCGTGCCATTGTTCTTGAGTGCGCAGGTATGCGCCTCACCCGCCGTAACGGTACGCCAATCGGTGTCGGTGCCCGCTTGCAGCGGGACCGTGCTGATCGTGATGGCTTCGCCGCTTCCCCCAACCCCAAGCTGACCTGACGAATTCATTCCCCAGCAAAATATCAGGCCCTCCGTCGTCACCATGCATACGTGGCCGGTTCCAGTCGCCGAGTTCTGCACCACATGCGGGAAAACGCAGGCACCTTCGGTGCAAGCACGCGTGGGGCACGCGCATACCTGACAGCTGCCCCCGCTGACGCCACACGCGTCTGGGGTGTCGCCAGCCTGGCACAGGGAGCCATCCCAGCATCCCACGCAGCACGCCCCCGAGCGACACATGCCTCCCGAACCGCAGCTCATTCCCTCCTTCTCAGGACGAACTTCGCACCCTCGAGTCGCTGGGTCGCAGGTCAAACATTCCGCGCAGTCGTCGTCGCTTTCGCAATTCGTACACCGACCATTCATGCACGACGAAGCTCCACACAGCTCGACTTCTTCGGATGGCTGCAGCGAAACCACAATCTCCATCCCCTCGCTCGGAAGGTCGACCGTCGTGCATCCTCGCGCGAACAATCGGCACGAACCGTCCTGCGCGGTGCCCACAAAGCTATATCGACCGGGCGGAAGCGAAGGAGGCGCTTCCATTTGGCCGGACCCGTCGCGGTCTTGGTCGGCGCGATACAGAAACACTCCCGAATCGCACTCGCCTTCCAAAATCTCGCCCCGAAGGAGCGTGGCTCGTGCGCTCAGGCTCTCGTCTTCAAAGCGCACCAACCACGACAGCGCGCGTGTTTCCGTCCCTCCACATGACGTGAGCGCCAGTGATATCAGGCTGAGTGACACCAGGCCGAGCACGAATCTGCACCGAACCTTCCATCGCGAAGCCTTTTGCCCGCCACGGCCCCAACCCACCATATGCGTTACGCCCCCACGATCTACGCGACTGCAGAACCATTCCCCGCTTTGTTATATCGTTGAACGGACCTGCTACGCAATTCGTGAGAGCTTGCGTTTACTGTTCTGGGTCTAGGCGCACCACCAAACGGACCAGCCCGGTCGCCGGAACGTCGACCACCCGGTTGATGGACGGCCCCTCACCATACGGAAACAGCGAGATGGTGTGACGCCCCTGAGTGAGCCGTATACGTGTGGGTGAACGACCTACCCGCATGCCGTTAACATAGATCTCGGCCCACCCGGGCGGAGTAGCGACCGAAACCGTATTCATCGCCATCCCGGTCTGCGTCACCGTCGCGGTATCGGTCTTGCTTGGCGCAGTCGTCGTTTTCTGAGTCTGGGCGGCTTTTTGTTTTGCTACCCGGTTCGCACCAGCGCCTTTGCGGACACGCCGGACACGCACCTTTTGCTCGCTGGACACGCCGGTCGGGTCTGTATTCTGCGCGGTATCCGGTGAAGTCGTCGTTTCGTCCGGATCGCGCGTCTCAGTATTCTCTTCTTTCGACGACACGGGGCTAGATATCGCGTCCGCGGCCGGTTTCGTGGGTTCCTTCTGCGCACTCTCGTCCGACTGCCCAGAGTTCGCCGGCGCAGCGGACTCCTGCGTTGGCGCAAAGGGGAACACGCCGGCTCGCCAACTCCAGAATGTGAACGCGCCAACCATTGCACCGAGTAGTGCAAGCACGCGAAGCCACTTTTTCCTGGATTTTCTCGCCCGGAGCTGCGCGATAGAAGATCGCTCGCTCCCGTCAGGCATCGATCGCTCTCCGGTATCGCTGAGACCTTTGAGATGCGGAGGACGAATCGATGGATGCGGCTCGGCACGGGCGACTCGATCGAGCATCTCCCGATGTTCTGAGATTTCTTTTCCAAACAGCGAAGTCATCCAATCGGCAACGTCCGCGGTGCTGATTCCACCTTCCGAGGCGATGACCGAATTCAGGTCGCGCGCCATTTGCCGAGCCGTTTGATAACGTTCGTTCTGTGAGCGACAGAGCGCTCGCATGACGATGCGGTCGAGCTCTTCGGGAATGTTTGGCCGCACCTCAGATGGACGAGGAATGCGAGAGTTGAGCACTGCGGTGAGGGTCTCGGCGTGAGACTCGCGAGAAAATAGTCGCCGAAGCGTGAGCATTTCCCAAAGACAAACGCCGAGCGCCCAAATGTCCGTGCGGTGATTGAGTGGCTCCTGCGAAAGCTGCTCCGGCGCCATATAGCGAAACTTACCTTTGACGATTCCCGTCGCGGTTTGGTGGTCACGCCCCACCGCGCGCGCAATGCCGAAATCGAGCACGCGAATACCGCCATCGTAGGTGACGAAAATGTTGTGAGGCGACACGTCGCGATGAACGACCTCGAGCGGCACGCCACGCTCATCGACCAGCGTGTGCGCTGCGTGAAGGCCTTCCGCGGCTTCCGCGATCACCCGTGCAGCAAGCATCAAATACTCCGCTGGACGTTCCTTGGGAGGCTGGCGAGCGACCTTTCGTGCGACCGCCGAGAGGGGTACGCCGGCGAGGTACTCCATAACGAGGAAGTAGGTTCCGTCGTCCTTGCCGAAATCGAATACGCCACACACGTTGGGATGGCTGATTCGCGACGCGATTCGAGCCTCCTCGAGGAACATCTTGACGAACACCTCTTCCTTGGCGAGATGCTCGTGAATCACTTTCACGGCGAAGAGTTTGGAGAAGCCCTCCGTCTTTGCAGAGCGAGCCAAGTACAGGGTCGCCATTCCGCCCGAAGCGATTTCCGCGCTCAGCATATAGCGACCGAGGCGACGCGTCCGCGAGGAGTTGTGAACGTGGGTGAGGGTGTACTCTTCGTTCCCGGGCGAATCATCGTCCTCGGACCCAATGTCCTCCACGTCGATGCTTGGCTCGTCTGCGCCCTCTTCAGGGCGTTTCGACTTGCGATCCGCGTTCATGCTGGGCCTGTCCGCTGAGCCACCGGGGGGCGGCTGAGACGAGCTTAGCCCGATCGGGTCAGAAGATCGCCTTATGGATCTGGACCCAGATTCCTGGGAGTTGGTTCGGGATATCGATTCGCTGCTCTGGTCGAGAGCTGGTGGTGGCGCGGAGGAACGATCATCGGCCGAAAATTCGGTCATCGATCTCTTCCAATACCTTTGTAGCCCAACATGGAGTTCAACACCCCCTCCAACATTCTACAAATTTAAATTCGATATCCTAAACGTTTTTCACAGTCAGCGGCCGGTTTCGCTTGTTTGTCTTCTTTTTGGCTGCTTTTTGTGGCGGACCCCCAAAGTGTGGGGTGGCCCCAAGTACGAGAAACGATCACCGCTTTTTGCCAAGCTCCCAGGTCGACTGGCAAACCCCCTCTTGTGAGAGATCTCACATCAAGCCTCGGGAAGCAACCAGATGTACACGTTGACGTCTGGGGCCGGGCCAGCGTGCAAGGCAAGGGTGAATTGCGCACTCGCATTTTCATCACCAATTTACAGTACATAGCCACAATTGCAATTACTCAAGGGTTAAATTCGGCCATCGTTGACAATGTAGTCAACCGACCCCCACGGCTTCATTGCAAGGCGGAGACCACCACCCGCTGAGCCCGTGCATCGAACAGGATTTGGTTGTGGCTGACATCGTCAAGGCAGACGATGCGCGCATCTTCGACGCGGCCCGCGCTTTCGGGAGGGGTGATCATTCGGTCCCGCCCCGCGATGATCGCAACATGAGGTAGGGGGCCGTGTTCGCTCGCGGACGGACCGAGCGCGCGAAGCACCGCGCTACCGGGGGCCATGGCCCGGGTGAGTGAGAGCGCGCCGACTCCAGCCGCGTAGGTTCCGGAATGAGGCGTGGCCAATGTGACCAAACGATCCACACGAGCTGCACCGCCGAGGCGCTGCACGTACCACCGAGCCAACAATCCACCGAGCGAATGCCCGACCAGCGAAACGCGGGCTCGAGACGGGAGCCGGCGATCGATGAAGGCTCTCAGCTCATGGGCAACTGAATAGAACGACGCAAGAGGAGAATATGTGAAACTTACACAGGACCATCCTGTCTCGCGATTCACGCGGGTCATCATGGGTTCAAAGACCGCTCCCGCGGCCAAGAATCCGTGCACAAACACGACCGCATGTGTGCCTTGACCCGCGTCGACTTCGGACCGCACCGCGTGCTTGGCCATAAGCCAGCCTTGCCGAACAATGGCCGAGGCTTCGAGCAAGCGAGAGTTCATACCGCCGCCCTGTTTTCCTCCACACCGTTCACTGCCGCACCGTTCATTGCTGCTCGGGTCATCGCCGCCGAATCATCACCGAGAGTATCGAGGCACCCAGCGTTCCGCCTGATACCACCGCAAAACCTGCGACCACCCCTCTTCGAACCGACCAAAACGCGGCGTCCAACCCAGTTGGCGCAGCTTGGAGGAGTCGACGACCAGATCTTGATAGATCAGCGTCATCGCTTCGCGGTCGAGCCTGGGTCGCAGCGCTGGTTTGAGGCCGTGACGTAAGATCACCAATCGCCATCCGGCGAGCGCCGCAGCGTCCGCGCCGTGCCACGCCCCGGGAGCTTGGAGCACGCGAGCCGCACCTTCCAAAACGAGATGAGGCAACGATCCGGTCGCGACGCTCCGAAGCCCGTAGGCGTCAAAGGTCATCCCGATGCGGTCGCCGAGCGAGATCGCGTCGCCATCGGATACGTTGTACACCTGCCACGCGGTGTCCTCTCGCTCGAGCACAAACAACAGAGCGCGCGCGACATCTTCGGCATGAACCATGGTGGCCATCGGGCCTCCACTTGGCCGCGGCAACACTGGGCTCGCGAGCCGAAGCAGCGGCCCCAACGAAAGCAAGCTTGCTGCGAAATGCCGACCCCGTTGCCCATAGATCGGAGCCGCACGGAGAATCGTCCAGGCCGGCCCCCCGGCGTCGTTTCGGCCGCGCAGGAACACATCCGCGCCGTGCTTGGACATTCCGTAGGGGCCGCGAGGCGCAATCGGCGATCCCTCGCGCAGCGTGGCCTGCTGCAGCGACTGGTAGAGCGTTGCCGTAGACATATGCACAAAGCGCTTCACCCCCGCGCGACCCGCCGCTTCGTACAGGTGCACCACGGCGTCGGTGTTGGTTCGGGCGAGCTCTGCGGAATCCGCGGCGACGTCGAGCTGCGCGGCAGTGTGGATCACGTAGTCACATCCGGAGACCAGCTCCGCTGCGACCTCCGGATCCCGCAAATCCGCAGCGCGCACTTCTCCGTGGACCGGGGCACGAATTCCTCGCTCGGTTAGATCCGTAGCGATGACCCGATAGCCTACCGCATCGGCCAAGCCCACCACATAACTCCCGACGGTACCGCGCGCACCTGTCACCAATATGGTCTTCACCGCGTTCTCTCCTCATGCATCGAAACCTAAGCCCACGACCCACAAAACCTTCACGACCCGGTTGATGGCTCGCCGCCCGCCAGGCTTAGCACGTCTCGAAGCTGAGTCTCAGGGTCGGCTGCGCGCATCAATCCCTCTCCGATGAGCGCTGCGTCGGCCCGGCTGCCCGCGACCGCCGCGAGGTCGTTTTTGGTGCGAATTCCGCTCATGAACACGGCCACCCGGTCTTCCGGAACGGTCTCGATCGCGCGGGTCGCAGCCGCGCGATCGACGCCAAACGTCCGAAGATCCCGGGCATTGACGCCCACCACGGTGGCTTCGGTGGCGAGCGCTCGCTCGAGTTCTTCTCGGTTTGCCGCTTCGACGACTGGCTCGAGACCAAAAGTCCGCGCGGCCGCGATCAGCGACCTGAGCTCGTCGTCTGAGAGCGCTCGCACGAGCAATAGCACTAGCGATGCCCCCGATACGTAGGCCCACTCCACCTGGATGGGATCGAGGACGAACTCTTTCAGCAGAACCGGAGCATCGATCGCACGGGCCACGCGGCGCACCTCCAATAGCGAACCGTCAAAACCCGCTCGGTCGGCAAGCACGCTGACTGCCTTTGCGCCAGCCCGTTCGTAGGACTGGGCAATGCGAACGCCCTCCCCCGCCGCACGCACACGAATGGGACCAGCGCTGGGGCTTTTGAATTTGACCTCCGCGATCACGCCTATGGCGCCACGCCGCCGAAGCATGTTGACCGCGTTCGCACCTCGCGTCGCGTGCGTTCCCGCCTGATCCGCGTTTCGGGTTTGGTCGACCCAATGCCTGAGGGCGCTCTGGTACCGATAGCGGCGGCGCACCTCGGTTCTTTTTCGTTTCAAAATTTCCGACAGATAGTCCACCGACGTTACCCCAAGGCTTCAATCCTTTGCATGTCTCCCCGTTCGAAGTGGCTGTGAAGCGACTGTGAAGCGTCTACACTGAGGCTTGAGTTGCCTCGCGCCATGCGGCGAGCGTGCGCTCGGCGCGGCCAGAGTCAATCGCTTCGGCGGCACGCGACGCGCCTTCGCGCAGGGAAGAGACGGCACCCGCCACCACCAACGCGGCTCCCGCATTGATGAGCACCGCGCTCCGAGCGCCGCCCTGAGCGCCACCCAATATCGCACGGGCGATGCGTGCGTTCTCGTCCGCATCTCCGCCTTGCAGTTCGCTCGGCGGAACCCGCGCCAGCCCAAAATCCTCCGGCGTCACTTCGAATGTGCGCACCGAGTTGGCAGTAGAATCGCTGGCTCGAATCTCCGCGACTTGCGTTGGGCCACATGGCGAAATTTCGTCGAGGCCGCCGTCGCCGTGAACGACCCAGGCGGCGGTAGAGCCCAAGCGGCCAAGCACTTCCGCCAGCTGGGTCACCCTCTGAGCATCGTATACGCCCACGAGCTGATGGGTGGCCTCCGCCGGATTCGCGAGCGGACCCAGTAGGTTGAACAGGGTGCGAACGCCGAGCTCTCGTCGAATAGGCGCTGCATGGCGCATCGCTGCATGGTGCGCTGGCGCAAAGAGAAACCCAATGTTCAGCTCGCGAATGCATCGCGCAACGTCTTCGGGCGAACGATCGATCCGAACTCCGAGCGCCTCGAGTACGTCCGCACTCCCTGCGCGGGACGACACTGCGCGGTTGCCGTGTTTGGCCACCGCGACGCCACACGCCGCCACCACGATAGCCGAGACCGTGGAGATATTGAATGTATCCGCGCCGTCGCCTCCAGTACCACACGTATCGAGCAACGTTCGATCGACCGAAGTGCCGGGTATCTGCGCGCTGATAGTGGCCGAGCGCGCGCGCATCTCCAGCGCAGCTGCGGCGAGTTCCTCCGTGGTTTCGCCCTTCATACGCAGCCCGATCAAAAAAGCGCTCATCTGCACCGGACTCGCCTCTCCGGACAGGATATGACCCACCGCCGCGCGCATCGATGCCGAGGACAGCGACTGCCCCTGCACGATCTGGTGAATAGCATCACGAAGCATGCCGGCTCCCAAGAGCTTGTGGCCTCTGCGCTACGAACGCGAGCCAGCTACGCAGCAAATCATGGCCGTGCTCGGTGAGAAACGATTCGGGATGAAACTGAACGCCTTCGATGGGTAGCGTTCGATGGCGGACCCCCATCGTTTCGCCCTCTGATGTCCACGCCGTCACCTCGAGGTCGCTAGGAATCGAATCCTTTTCGACGATCAGCGAGTGATATCGAGTAGCGGTAAAGGGACTCGGCAGCGTTTTGAATACCCCTTCACCACGATGAAGAATCTGGGATGTTCGTCCATGCATCAATCGATCCGCGCGCACCACCCGTGCGCCAAAATGCTGCGCGATGGTCTGATGCCCGAGGCACACTCCGAACACAGGAACCTCTTGGCCGAGCTCCGCAACCACCGACTGGCTCACACCGCTGTCCTCAGGCCGTCCGGGCCCCGGACTGATCAGTACGCCGTGGGGCCCTAGCGCACGAATTCCCGCAACGTCGATGGCGTCATTTCGGTGAACGCTCACCTCAGCCCCGAGTTCTGCCAAATACTGAACTAGGTTGTAGGTAAACGAATCGTAGTTGTCGATGACCAGAATCATAAGGTGGCTGCCGCTCCGCGGTGGAAATCGGAGACCGGGACGGTGCGTCCACTCTGCTTCAATTCGCAAGACTCGGCAAAGACCGCCTGTCTGTAGTAGGGTCTCCCGTCCAAAAGAGGGGGTTCATGAAACGTCGCGTGGATGTGGCGTTGCCATCGATGGAATGTGGCGAGTTGCTCCCGGCGCTCAATCGCGCCGGTTTCACCGCTGTAGCTCGCGCAGCATCCTCCATCGCAACGGAGGGCAGCAGCGCAGATCTCGTGATCCTCGATGCCGACGATCCGTCCGGACGACAGACTATGCTTCAGCTGCAGCGCGCGGCCCGACCGAAGCCACTACTGATTGCGGTGTGCAGTCAGGGGACCAACTTTCCACAGGCCACCACCGCCGACGCAAAATATCTTCGGCCTCTCGCGGTCGACCGCGTCATCCGAAAAGTGGAGACATTTCTGACCGGTGAGACAGAACGGCTTCCGCGCCCAACCCCGCTCCCTCCGCCTCGAAACCCGACCCAAGCCACTCTGGCTCCGGATTCCTCGATCGCTGAGAATGCGGTCACGGGCCGGACCGATGTATTCGCAAAACTTGCCGCGCACGACGAATCGCCGGAATCGTCGGAACCAACCCAACAACTGCGAGGGCTCTCACCCGGCGTCGACCAAATGCTGCAAGACGCCGATCGTCGGGTGTTTGAGCATGAAAGCCCGCTGCGCATGATGTTTCCCGCCAGCGAGTCGCCGGCCCACGTACTGGTGCCGGGCGACTTCCTCACCCTCGGTTCGCTCGCCAGCGACGACCGCGAATTCGACCCCGTTGATGGTCTCACGCTGCTCCGCGCACCCATCGAAGCTGCGCCCATCGAAGGCGTGCCGATCGAGGAGCAATCGGTTTCGCCCACCCCCGAGCGGCTCGAAAGTAAGGTGAACGAAAGCACCGGCACCGTATACCGCGAGCCCCTATTCGAAGCCTCAGCCGAAACAACCACCTCAGTCGGCAGTCGCCCGGAGCGCATTCCGTTCGGGCAGAACCATCTCGTAGCCGGAAACGGCATCGGTTTGTCGTGGCGGCTCTCGGAGCATGCCAGCGATCTCATGCTTCGCGTGACGTGGCCATCGGAACGCGACGACGCTCGAAAAGACGACGCTCGAAAGGACGACGCGGAAACAACCGAGCGAAAGCAAACCATCACGCTGGGTTTGCGCAACGGGTGGGTTTACCACTTCGGAGGATCCGCCGGGCAACGTGTGCTCAGGGAGCTTCGCTCGGAAGGTCGCGTGGAAACGCTGGCGGAAAACGAACGGCATGCGCAAAAACTCCTTGATGAGATGGTCGAAAAGCAAGCCGTCACGCGCTACGAGCTCGACCGCCGGATTCGTGTGGCGCGCACCGAGCTGATCTACGACGCGTTTACTGCGCCCACCGCACTTGCGACAGTACTGCCATGCCAGGCGATGCCGTCCCGCGAATCGATGCCGTCCCGCGAATCGATGCCATCTCACGAAAGGGATTCGCCCTACGAAGAATCGCCGTGGACCGAAGAACAGCGCCGTTCGATATTCGGCTCATCGATCGTTCCCATTTTGGTCGACGCCGCGCGAGCACGTTTCGACTCAGCGTTCGTGTTGAAGGAAATCGGCGACAGCGTGATGCAATTCACGTCCGACAGCTACCGCCGTTTCGACGAATGCCTGCTTCCTCCGGAAGAGATTCTTTTGCTGGAACGCCTTCGGGGACAGCCGCTCAGCACTTGGTGCGGCGCGCTTGCACCTGCAGTCGGTCTGGCCGGGCTCGTATTCGCGCTTCACAGCGTGGGCGGGCTCGTAGCCCGCGAGCAACCTACGCCAAGGATAGAAACCGCACCCTACGCGATTCCTCAAGATCTCGCCGCGGAGACACATCTGCGCGCTGCATATGCCAAAAACCGAAACGCGACCTACTTCGAAATCCTTGGTACCCCCAAAAACGCGACCGCTCGGATGGTCGAGCAAGCCTACCTTCGACGCGCGCAAGAAATCAAAGCGATCCCCACCCGCGACGAATCGCTAAAGCACCTGCGAAACGATATCCTCACCATGCTGGAGGAAGCCCACGAGGTTCTTCGTTTGGATCACCTGCGAGCGGCCTACGCCGCGGCCGTTTGATCGCTATAAAATCGAGGTACGCTCGAGCTCTTCGAGCTTTGTCTCCGGAAACCATCGCCAAACGAGCGCCAGCGCGACGATAGGAAAGATCGAGGTAGCGGCAACTACAGGGCCAAACGCGCCCCAGTATTCCGCCGCCGCACCTACGGCGAGCGGGGACAGAACATAGCTGATGCGGCCGAGCAGGTTATTCGACCACGCAAACGCGTCACCGCGGAGATCGGTGGGAAAAAGCTCCGCACCATATGCGTTCAAAATCGGGAGGTACGCGCTAGCCGCAAAAATTCCGAGTGACAGAGCAACCGTCAACGGGACAAAACCCTTGAGTGTGTAGCATGCAAACGTCGCCACAGATGCGATGCCAAATACGATCGCGGCTCCGGCGCGACGCCCGACCACGTCGATCAACTTGCCGGAAGCGAAAAGCAGAGGCATGGCCACCACGGCCGCCACGCTAATCGCAAGCCCCACGTCAGCATCTGAAAACTCTCGTTCGCCGACCGCAAACTCCTTCCAAAAGGCCACGCTGTTCTGCGCGCAGATATAGGCAAAAAACCAAACTGCGGCGAGCTTGAGCATGCGCGCGCGGTACGGAGTTCGCCAAATATGCACAAGCGGTCGACGCGAAATTGTCTCCTGAGCCAGAAAGCGCCCCGTCTCTCGAAGGCCACGACGAGCGTAGCCAAGGATCGCCAAAGGAAGCACGCCGACGAAATACACCGCGCGCCATCCGTAGTCCGTGGACAAGAGTAGCGGCGCAACTCCAGCGCAAAACACCGAGCCAAGACTCGACGTCGCCTGAATCACCCCGATCACCATGCCCCGACGCGACGCGGGAAACTCTTCGGCGGCGATGACCATGCTGATGGCCCATTCGGCGATAAGAAAAATCCGCGCGAGCAACTGCAACACCACGAATACCGCAACGTTCGGCGAAAACCCGGTGAGAAAGGTCGTCACCGTATACCCCGCGATCGTCCACGTGAGCACCGGCCTGCGCCCCCACGAATCGGCACGCCGCACCAACAAATAGGCGATCACGGTGCCGACGTTGATGCAAAACACGATCGTCCCCGCCCACCCGATCGACAGCCCGAAATCGGCACGCACATTGGGCAAAATCTGGGTGAGCGCGAGGAAATCGTAGCCCTCAAAAAACGTCGCGACGCTCAAAAACACAAACAGCCGGCGCTGATAAGGCGTGAACGGAACCTTTTCGGATTTCTCGGTTGTCGCCGCAGGGTCGGTCATCGAGTTGTGCGCTAGCTGTCTAACACTCTGCTGGCGGGCTCGTCACCAGGTTCGCGATCAATCTGCGCTTCCACTATCATGCGCGCATGCCGGCCCATTCCTCGTACCCCCCCTCCGGACCCGCGTTAGAACGGTCGCTGGGAAAATCCATCGGGAGGCTCCGGGCCTTTGTCGAACAGAGCGGGGAAGCCGCGCTTCTCGCCCAAAAGACGCTAAAAACCTTATTCTCGACCCGGCTCGAAGCCTCCGCGCTGATTCAACAGGTCGAGCAGCTCGGCGTGCGCAGCCTCGCCATTGCCGCCGCCACGGCTGTCTTCGTGGGCATCGTGATGACGATTCAGTTCGCCGTTTCAGTGGAGAAATACGGCGCGACCTACACGCTTGGTCGCGTGATCGCGCTTTCTGAAGCTCGTGAGCTCGCCCCCTCGCTGACTTCGCTGGTGGTGGGCACGCGCATTGCCGCGGGCATGACGGCAGAAATCGGCTCGATGGCCGTCACCGAACAAATCGACGCCATTCGCGCGCTCGGCGCCGACCCCATTCGCAAACTCGTGGTGCCGAGACTCGTCGCCGCCACCATGATCATGCCGCTCATCGCGGTGCTCGCCTTCGTGCTGGGAATCTTCAGCGCGATGGTGGTGGCCAACGTATCGTACGGGTTGCCCGCAAAGTTTTTCATTTCATCGGCGCTCGATGCGCTGACCCTGCGCGACTACCTCAGCGGGCTGAGCAAGACTCCGTTTTTCGGTTTTCTCGTCGCGCTACTCGGTTGTTACTACGGGCTGCATACCCATGGTGGAACCGAGGGCGTCGGCCGGGCGACAACGCAATCGGTGGTGGTGGTGTCGATCGCGATCTTGGTGGCTGATGCTTTGCTGACGCAGATTTTCGTCGCTTTGTGACGTTCGAGCCGGAGGCCCGTGGCGACGAATCAGAATCGGACGCCGACGCGGAATCAGAATCGGACGCCGACGCGGAATCAGACGCAGAATCAGACGCAGAATCAGAATCAGACGCGGGTTCAGACACAGAATCAGGGTCGGGTTCAGGTTCGGCGTCGGGATCAGGTTCAGGTTCGGATTCGGGTTCGGCGTCAGCGTCGGGGTCCGTGTCGGCATCGGCACCAGCTTCTGCCCCATCGAAGTTCGCGCTGCGAAACCTATCCCGCCAAAGCGTTTCTAGAGAGTCGGCTCGGACGCAGAAGTGGATGCATTTGCGACTCGGGCGCACCCGTCATTCAGTAGCTCCAGGGCCTGCTCGTCACATGGATGAGCGTACGACTTTCCATCCGGCGAGAAGTACGTCACTCCGCCGGCAGCCACCCTCAACTCACGAATCACCGTTCCGAGAGGGTTTTCGAACGGCACGATGAGATCATATTCCTCTGGAAAGTCCGGAACGGGCTGGCAGCCGAGTTGCGCGGAATCAGCCGCCGTGCCGGGACTGACTGCGGCGCCAAATATTTGGAATCCGTTGGTCACGCTGACCTTGACGTCTTTGGTCGAGCGAAGTGTGACGAACAGGCTGTAGTTCTTCTCTGTGGTGCCAGAATACTCCTTGCATCCAAGCTCATACTGCGTTTGCCCCACAGAGCGGGGAGGTCCACCCTGCGCGCTGGCGGACCCATCAGGGACGATGTCCCGCGTGGGCGAGCTCTCTGACCCGCCGCACACGGACGTGGCCACCTTCATGTGCGCGGTGTCGATTGGGTCTTCGCCTTGGCCAGCGCTGTCGGTCGCGTCCCCGTCACCGTTGCTGCGGAACGTGGAGAGCTTGCTCGATTCGATGGCGATGGCGCGAGGTTTGTCGTTCTGGGAAGAATCAGCGGGGAGGTCGCTCACGTCGGCCAAGTCGGCGCTATCGGTATCGACAGGGACTGCTGCGGAGGCGTCCGCCGTTTTGGTGTCGGCGGTATCGATCGCGTCCGGCTCGCTGTCGACCGCAACCACGGTAAGCACCGGATCTTCGCTCTTGCTCTTGGCCCGATAGGTGCCCTTCCATTCGAACCCTTCGCTGCGAATGCGCTTCATCTCAAGCGAAATCGGCTCGGCGTTTTTGTAGACGCGCAGCTCGTCGGTGGCGGCCGGCGCGACCACGTAGAGCTCATAGGAATTGGCGCGGGACGCGTGTTCCTTGATCTCGAAACGCATGCTGATTTCCGCAAACTGGTCGGGGGAAAGAGAGCTATTGTAAACACGGCATTCGAGCTCGTTGCTCTGGCCTTGTTTTTGCGCGCTGTCGGACGGCCCTGCTGCCGCCGCAGTACATCCCGCGCCCGTCAGCCCAGCAAGAAGACCTGCCGCCCCCAGCGACGCTGCCTTCCTCACCCATGCTGCCTTCCCCACCCAGACATGACGTTCCGCTCGACCCCACGACCACGATTGCCGGTCTGTCATCCCGCTTCCTCCACCTGCATCAGCGAATTTGGGAACAGTGCACTCGACGAAACAGTGCGCTCAGGAAGCAATCATCTGCACGATTCGTGCCTTACCCATTTGCTGTGCGTCGTCGGTACTTCTCTGCAAAAAACGACGTTTCGGGCCAATCCAAACCCTGCGTGTTGCCCGGAATCCAAGGCCAACTGGCCCCGCTGAGGCCAACAGACTCCAATGCTCTACGCGCCAAAACCCCCATCCCGCCGCCTGCCCTGAAGCTACCGCGACGGGCCCGGAGGCCAGGTGTACGCTTTCAGCATCTTCAACGTTTCTTGCCACGGTCCGTCCCGACGCGCAAAACTCACCTTGAGTTGGTAGTGGTAAACAACAACCGGAGCGGCCGAGCCGTCACACGCACGATCAGCGAGGAATCGCTCTGCGTCGGGCGCGCCGAGAAGCACATCAATGACTCGAGGGTCTGGCAGCAACTTGCATTGGTAGTTCCCGATTGTCCGGAGAAATTGGTGTCTCGCGATGGCACCATGCGACTGTTGCTTTGCTGCTGTCGCGATCGCGATCGCGATATCGTGGGCAAATTCCGCCGTATCGAGAGGGCCAAGTTTTTGCCATAGGAGATCGTACCAGCACGCGGCGAGTCCTTGAAGAGCCGCTCCAAAATAATCGTAGGCAGTCGGGTTGAGCACATGCACGATCACCGAGTTAATCGGAGTAGTACGACCTTCGTGCTCCACCCACCCCCCGTCCACGCGAACGATTCCGCAGTTGTTGTGAGGGTCCCGCCGTTTCGCCTTGGTGCGATTGGCCGCGAGGAGCGCTTCGGACGTGTCGTTGGTCGTCTCCCACAATCGAACCCTATCAAATCCTGTGTCCGATCTATCCGACGACGCGGATATCGCTCCCGTGCCAATGGCCAGCAATGCATCGCGCAACCAAGCCCAAAAATCCACCTTGGCTTCGGTCTCGCTCGGAAGCTCCCACAAGTATTTTGATGCCTCGTCGTCGCCTACATCGGTTTGGGCCGCGCATCCATGAATGGTGACGCTGCAAACCGCTGCGAGGCACACGCCGACGCTCGAGCCCATCGCACCGCGGAACCCACGTTCGTACTTCATCCGCTCTACTCCTCAGTGCTGCAAGGTTCAGCGCTGCAAGGTTCAGTGCCGCAAGGTTCAGTGCCGCAAGGGTCAGCGCCGCAAGGGTCAGCGCCGGTTGCGGAGACGAGACGACTCTTGGCGGCGCCGCCACGCGATGTCACACACGTGTCACATTAGCAACTCGATCAGATCGGAAGCCGCCTCGAGCCTGATGCTCATCGCATCTCGCGTCGCAAACGCGAGTCGTGTCCCATGGAGCAGGGGATTTGGTCTCGCCTAGCCCAGCGCAGCGAGCGCGGCGTCGTAGTTTGGCTCCTGCACGATTTCAGGAACCAGCTCGCGGTGAACCACCTTGTTCTCCCCGTCAAGCACCAATACTGCGCGTGCGGTCAGGCCCTGCAGCGGTCCGTCGAGCATGGTGACGCCGTAGTCGTCAGAGAAGCTCGAGCGGTAGCTCGATAGGCCAACGACGCCCTCAATGCCTTCCGCTTCACAAAATCGTTTCTGCGCGAACGGCAGGTCGGCACTGATCATGAGCACCACCGTTCCAGTGCGCGCGGTCGCTTTTTCGTTGAACGCCCGGGCCGCTTTTTGACACACGCCGGTGTCGTAGCTCGGGTTGATGGTCAAAATCTTCTTCTTGCCCGCGAAATCTCCGAGCGATTGTTCGGCAAGCGCGCGATCGACGAGCGCGAAGTCGGGTGCGGTCGCGCCCACTGCGGGGAGCTCGCCGCTCGTCTGAACCGGGTTTCCTTTGAACGTAATAGACGCCATAAACGTGAATCCTCCAGCCGCTGACTACGAAAGGTTGGCTCGGATTGCAAGCCGCCCCGCACACGCAGCGCAGTATACGGCGCAAGCGCGCCGCATGAGCCGTATGGACACAGGGCGGGTCGACATCAGTCGAATACAGCCAGGTTTTACGCTAGCGTTCGCCCATGTCTGGCCGCGCCCCTCTGCTCGAAGTCCGCGGGCTCCGCACCTACTTTCATACCGACGAAGGCACCGTCCGAGCCGTAGACGACGTTTCGTTTGCGATTCAGCCCGGCTGCACGCTAGGGCTGGTCGGCGAATCGGGGTCGGGAAAGTCGGTCACTTCGCTCTCCATCATGCAGCTCCTGCCCGAGCTTGTTTCCCGCATCGAAGGCGGCGAAATCTCCTTTCTCGGCCGAGACCTTGTTAAGTTGCCCCCGCGCGACATGCGCGCGCTCCGCGGTCGCGACGTGGCGATGATTTTTCAAGAGCCCGGAACGGCGCTCAACCCCGTTCATCGCGTAGGCCGCCAAGTCGAAGAAGCGATTCGCTGCCACCACAAGGTATCAGCCGCCGAAGCGCGCGCGCGCACCATCGAGCTCTTCCAGGAAGTCGGCATTCCTGACCCCGAGCAGCGCGTGCAGAGCTATCCCCACGAAATGTCGGGGGGGCAAAAACAGCGTGTGATGATCGCGATGGCCCTGAGCTGCAACCCCAAACTCCTCATCGCCGACGAACCGACCACCGCGCTCGACGTCACCATTCAAGCGCAAATCTTAGATCTCTTACGGCGACTGCGCGACGAACGCGGCATGTCGATTCTCTTCATCACCCACGACCTCGGAGTCATCGCGGAAATCGCCGACGAGATCGCGGTGATGTGGAAAGGCGCGATCGTCGAGCGCGGCGACGTCGCACAAGTGTTCTCTGCACCTGCGCATCCGTATACCCAAGGCCTGCTCGCATGTCGGCCGCGCCTCGATTCAAACCCGCGCCGTTTGCAAACCGTCGCCGACTTCATGAATCCGTCTGAAGATTCCCAAGCCCCATCCGGCGAGCGCACCCGATTGCTTCATCCATCTTCAGAACGCCCCCAAAAGAGCGACGACAGTGGAGACCAGTTCGTGCCCGAAGGCACACCGCCGCTGCTGTCGGTGCAAGACTTGAAAGTCCATTTCCCAATTCGAGGCGGTTTCTTCGGGCGCGCCAAAGACTACGTGCGCGCAGTGGATGGCGTGAGCTTTGATGTCTACCCGGGCCAAACGCTTGGCATCGTGGGCGAGTCTGGGTCCGGCAAGACCACCACCGGCCGCGCCATCCTTCGCCTGATTGAGCCCACCGAAGGCACGATTCTCTTTTCTGGCGAAGACATTTCGACGATCAAAAAGCGTGAACGTCTACGAAATCTGCGGCGCAGCATGCAGAT
This sequence comes from Myxococcota bacterium, assembly GCA_028284955.1. Classification (GTDB taxonomy): domain Bacteria; phylum Myxococcota_A; class Polyangia; order Polyangiales; family Houyiibacteriaceae; genus JANQQS01. The sequence continues at coordinate 28,557 of JANQQS010000080.1, forward strand.
CATCTTTCAAGACCCCTACAGCTCGCTTAACCCGCGCATGACGGTGGAAGCCATGCTCACCGAAGCCATGCTCATTCATCGCCTGGGAGATTCGTCGCGCGACCGACGAGACCGCGCCGCGAAGCTGCTGGAAGAGGTCGGCCTGCAAGCCGCTCATCTGCGACGCTACCCCCACGAGTTCTCCGGAGGGCAACGACAGCGCATCGGAATCGCGCGCGCGCTCGCGGTCGAACCGGAGTTTATCGTATGCGACGAATCCGTATCCGCGCTCGACGTATCGGTGCAAGCCCAGGTGCTCAACCTGCTTCGGGATCTACAGGAGGAACGTAATCTGACTTATATTTTTATCAGTCACGACCTCAGCGTAGTGAAGTACATGTCCGACATGATGGCGGTGATGAAAGATGGGAAAATCGTCGAGTTTGGCCCGGCCCAAGCCATCTACGCGCAGCCCGAAGAGGAATACACCAAGCAGCTGATTTGTTCGATTCCTAACGATTCGATCGAAAGCATTCGAGCGCGCGTGGCGAGCCGGAAGCAATCGCTGGCAGCTGCTGAACACGCCTAACGATCCAAATCGGGAGCTTGACCGAAGGGCTCTTCGATCCTACGAGCAGCAGCCGTGCTTAAGCTTATCGTCATTGGGGATCTCCCGGCGGCTCCGGTCGACCAGGGTGTGTTTATTTCAAAGAAGTTCGTGACCGGCATGCGCCGCTACGCCGAGTTATGGCCCGGGGAGGTGACTGCGCTGCTCCAAGCCTCAGAAAAATGCACCGAGGATTTGGACGTCAAACATTTCTCTCTCGAGACGTTGGGCTTCGGCCTCAAGACGGCCGCCTTTGATTCGGACGAGTTGCGGGCGTGGCTTCGCGAAGAACGCCCCAACGTCGTACTCGGGGGGGCCAACTACCAACTGCTCGACCTCGGCGACATCTGCCGCTCAATCGGCGCAAAGTTTGTGTGTTGTACGGAGTACACCCTCCGCACCAACCTGCAAATCTCTGCCGCCGACAATCCCTCCTTGCTCGGCCGGGCCAAGTCGTCTGCATGGTTGCTTCGCCACGAGCTGCGGACTCGCGCGCTCATCAAAAAGAGCGCGGGGCTACAGTGCAATGGCACACCAACCTTCGACGCCTACCGAGAGCTCAATCCGAACCCGCTCGCCTACTTCGATTCTCGCATCTCCAAATCTATGGTGGCTGGGGCGGAGCATATCGAAGCGCGTCTTCGGCGCATCGCAAACCCCGCTCGTCCCGCGACGCTCCTGTTCAGCGGGCGCCTGAATGCGATGAAAGGGGCGAACCATCTTGTGGGCGTGGCCGATGCGCTCCGCTCGCTGGATGTGCGTTTCCGATTGCTGATCTGCGGCGACGGCCCCCTCGCTCCGCACATGAAAGCGGAGGCCGAGCGCAGAGGCCTCGAGCAACATATCGAGTTTCGCGGCGTGCTCGATTTTGAGCGAGAGCTCGTTCCCCTGGTGCGCGACGAAGCGGACCTATTTCTTTGCTGCCACGTGCAAGGCGACCCGTCGTGTACCTACCTCGAGACAGCAGCGTGTGGTGTGCCCATCGCCGGCTACGCTAACGAGGCGTTCCGCGGAATCCTTCGGCGCTACCCCATCGGTGTCGCGGCGCCGGTCGGTCAATCGCTCACGCTGGCCAAGGAGATTCGGGCGCTCCTCCGGTCGCCGGGGCGCATGGCCTCGATGGCCAACGCGGCCGTGAAGTTCGCCGAAGAAAACACCTTCGACGAAGTCTTTGCCCAGCGAATCGATCATCTACTGAAGCTCGCCTCGCCGCAGGCCGCCACCAAACGCACGTTCCCCAGCGTTCGATGGGGCGCCGCTTCAGCGAGTCCGTAGCGTCTAAACTAGTCGGTTCGATGTTCGATTTCGGGCGCACGCTGAAAGAAAGCGTTGCGATCGGGGTCGTTGTACGTCTGGTAGTCAATATCCCACGGCGTAAAACTCAACACACCGCTGGCATGCGACACCGTCAACGCCTTCGGGGTCACTTTTCGATAGCTCGAGTCCGCAGGCAGGTCGGCATTGTCCATGCCTCCAGCCGAGAACAGGGTCATCAACGTGACCAGCGGGTCGTCGAAGTGCTTTTTGAAGCCGTCATTGACCTTCTCGTGTCCGCGCACGAGCGTATGACACCCAAGGCGCTTCAAGAACGCGGCCGCCTGCAGACGACCAAACGGAAACCGCGCCGACTGCTCCTGGAGCGCCGCGGGCACCACATCCACCGAACTCGGATCGCTCCACATCATTTGAAAACGAATGTCGGGGTCGTTGAGCGAAGAGAGATCCTTCCAGCGCTCTTTCACCAACTTGTCGCGCGGAATGCCGCCGTGAACAAAGAGGAGCTGGTCGAAGAGCAGCATGCTCGGCATGGCGTCGAAGAGCCGCATGTAGTGTCGAAACACATCGATGGGCAGATGCGGCTTGAGCGAGTTGATCGCCTCCGCAGGCTTCACCCCTCCGTAAATCTGGCCCTTGTATTCCAGATAGTACTCATGGTTCCCGCGAAGCACGAAGACATGGTCGGGAGCGCTCACAAAGAGACGCATCACGCTGCGCAAGACGCCATTTAGACTGAATAGCCCGCGGTCGATATAGTCCCCGAGCAGCACGAGCAGTGGCTTGGGGGTGTTTTTGGGATCGCTCTTGTATTGGTTCACCCGATCGAGAAACTTCGTTTGCGCCACCGCGCCCTTTAAGCAGCTGTAGCAGCCGTGCAGATCACCGAGCACGGTGAGGTCATACCCCGCGTCCGGAACGACCGGGTGCACATACACGTGCCCGTCGAGAAACGGCGGCTCGCCCGCGAACTCGCTCACCGACGCTTTTCCGTTGAGCTTGCCCGCCCCCGCTTCACGCTGCTTTTCAAACGCCGCAAGCACATCGTCGATCAACGCGCGGTCCGCATCGATCTGTCGCGCAATGGTCGTCGTATCGCGAGAGTAGTGAAACTCGAACTGGTCAAAAAACGGATGCGGCTCGAGCGCCTTGGGCTTTTCGAGCGGCGCGGTCACCACGACGTTTTTTCCCTCGGTCTCCTCTTCAAGCTCGATATCGAGATCGGCGTTGAAGAGCTCGACCAGCTCATTGCGAAACTGCTCCTCCGCGGGATGCACGTGGCCATCGGCCTCGATCAATTCGTTCATGGTGTCGAGCAACGATTCTTGGTTCGCTCGATCGAAACCTTGGAAGATTTCAAAGCATCGCAGCTTCAGCTTGGCGTGAATGAACTCGTCTTGCTGCTCATCGCGCGCCACCGCTTCGGTGAAGAGCTCCTGCACGTGGTGGTCGATGCCTTCGAATACTTCGTGAAAATGCGCCGTGAACTTCTGAATCATTTCGTCACGCAACGCGCCTTCGGCCTCGGGCATGCCGGCGCGAACCCGCGTCTCAACCAGCGAGCGAATCGTGTCGCGGACGAATGCCTGCTCTGTGTCATCAAAATCGCCGTCGATGTAGCCGAACGTGGTGAGATAAAAAATCACCGCGCGCATCTGCTGCTCCGCGATCTCCGGATTGCTGCTGAATGTCACCATGCGGCAATGATATCGACTTTATCGCAGTATCGGAGCAATAATCCGCTGTGGTTCAAGTGGGTGCCACACCGACATGGCGAGCCATCGCGGCTGCAACTCCAGCGACCACCCTCTCCGGGAAGCGGTGCACTTGCCGGGGCAATTGATATTCATTATCAGAAGGATATGAGTACGTCGCAGGTCGCGCGTTCATTGGCCGACCTCTCTCCAGGGGACTCCGCAGTGGTGCAAAACGTCCGCTGTTCGCCAGCGATCCGCTTGCGACTGCTGGAAATGGGTCTCCTTCCAGGGACACCGGTCACCGTCGTGCGCACCGCTCCCCTAGGAGACCCGATGCAGCTCCGCATCCGCGACTACGATCTTTCGATTCGCCGGGATGACGCCGCCGCGGTTGCCGTGACTTCGCGCGATGTCTAACCCTGCGCGAGCCATGTCTGACGCCGCGGCACACATTTCGACGACTTCCGCGACGAGGTCAACCGCGATGCGCGTATTGCTGGCGGGCAACCCCAACGCAGGAAAGACGACCCTCTTCAATGCGCTGTCGGGGGCCAAAGCGCACGTCGCCAACTACCCCGGAGTCACCGTGGAGCGCCGTTCGGCGTCGATTCGGCTCTCTGGAATTCGCTGCGAACTCATCGACGTACCCGGGACCTACAGTCTCTCCGCGCGGTCTCTGGAAGAGCAAGTCGCGGCGCGCGAGCTATTGCCGTTTGTCCCTAAAGAAGTTGACGCGCAGGCTGCCCACACGACCCAACTGGTCGTCGCCGTCGTCGATGCGACCGCGCTCACGCGCAACCTATATCTCGCGCTGCAGGTGATCGAAACGGGCGTCCCCGTGGTCATCGCGTTGAACATGGTCGACCTCGCCGAGCGCAATGGCCTATCCATCGACGCCGCGGCGCTGCAATCGGCGCTCGGCTGCCCCGTAGTGCCGATCTCTGCCGCACAGGGCCACGGCCTTGAAACGCTCAAGGCAGAAATGGTGCGCGCCCTGGATCGTTCGTCTGCCGAAGGGTCGCCCCGCAAGACATGGCCCGCGCGCGTGGACTGGGGATCGTCGCTCGCTGCCGACGTAGACGCGATCGCCGCCGCAGTCTCCCGCGATAATTCCGAGGGCGACGCGTCCAAGCCGCCGCTCCCCGAATCGTATGCGTGGGCGCGTTGGGCCCTGCTCTCGGCAGACGCTCCGTTTCCTGTCGATTCAAACGGAGCCAGCCCAGGCCGCGCAGCTCAACGCGCAATCGAACAAATCCGCGCGCGAGCCGACGAGCAAGGTCGAGACCTGCCCCTCGAAATCATCAGCGCTCGCTATCGATTTCTCGAGCACGCCACCGCACAAGCGATTCGAAGATCGCCGTCGACGAGCGAACAGTGGACCGAGCGCGCCGACCGCATACTCACCCACCGGGTATGGGGCTTCGCGATATTCGGATTGCTGATGCTCGTGCTCCTGGAAGGCCTCTTTCGCGGTTCCGAGCCCGCCATCGAATCGATCGAGAGCATGATCGCAGCCCTGCAGTCGACGGTCGGCGATGCGCTACCACCGGGTCCATTTCAAAGCCTCCTCATCGATGGCGTCATCGCTGGAGTGGGCAATGTCGTGGTGTTTGTCCCCCAAATCGCGTTGCTGTTTTTCGTCCTCGCGTTTCTCGAAGACTCCGGCTACCTCGCGCGCGTCGCATTCGTCATCGACCGCGCTATGGCCGGTATCGGCCTCCACGGCAAAGCGTTCGTGCCCTTGCTCAGCGGCTTTGCCTGCGCCGTGCCCGCGGTGCTGGCCACGCGCACCATCGAAAGCCGGCGCGATCGTTTGGTCACCATGCTGGCGCTGCCGCTCATGTCGTGCAGCGCGCGACTGCCGGTCTATGTTTTGGTCATCGGCACTGTCTTCGCTGGGTCGCCTCGAGTCTTCGGGATTCTCAGCATGGGGGCAGTGATGCTGGGCGCGATGTACGCCGGCTCTTTGCTCACTACGCTCGCCGCGGCGGCGGTGATCAAGCGCACCGTACTGCAAGGCCCTCGCCCGCCCTTCATTCTCGAGCTTCCGCCCTACCGAATGCCCCGCGCCCGAAATCTATGGCTCGCGACATGGCGCCGCGTGCGCACGTTCCTCACCGATGCGGGCACGATCATCCTCGCCTTCACCATCGTGCTTTGGGCGCTGCTGTCGTTCCCGAAGAGCGAAACCATCGCGGCAGAGTATTCCGCTCGTCGAAGCGTCGCGACCGCGGACGCCGAAATCGCCCAGCTCGATGCGGAAGAGGCCGCGCTCCAGCTTCGCCACAGCGTGGGCGGGCGCATCGGAATCGCGCTCGAGCCCGCGCTCCAGCCGCTGGGCTTCGATTGGCGCCTGGGAGTTGGCATTCTGGGCGCGTTCGCGGCGCGCGAAGTGTTCGTCTCTACGCTCGGGATCGTATTCGGCATCGCCGATTCTGGACAGGCCGATTCTGGACAGCACGATGAATCGCTTCGCGCAGCGCTCCGTCGCGCGAAAAAGCCGAATGGCGCTCCCCTCATGACCCCGCTCGCAGGGGTGTCTCTGATGGTGTTTTTCCTGCTCGCGTGTCAATGCATGAGCACGCTGGCGGTGGTCCAGCGCGAATCAGGCTCATGGCGCTGGCCTCTCTTCTTATTTGCCTACATGACTGCGCTCGCCTACGCGTCATCCTTATTGGTGTACCAAGTCGGAAGAGCACTACTCATGTAAGAATGTCCGTGCTGGGGCGTAGAGCCCTAGATACAAATCCTAAGTAGAAACTCTCGGTAGGCAGTTGTGACGGAAATCGTGCAGGAAATCGCTGTGTTGCTCGTGGTCGCGGCCGCCGCCGGATACCTCCTCGCGCGAGCGTGCAGATTCTCGCTGCAGCGTCCTCGCAAGGCACGCACGCAAGAGCCGATCGTGCCCCGAGACCGATTGCTTCAGAAGCGCACCCGCGCCGGGACGCGCCCCCCGCAGCCAAACTCAGATGACTTTTTCGTCAGTAACGCTAAAATACACCGACATGATACGTAGCCTCCACCAATCGGGGACAGAACCTCCCCCGGGGCACGATCGCCTGCAACGAAAGTTTCGGGTGCGTCGGTTTGCTGGCCCCGTGGCGCACGTCGATCATGTCGATCACCTGCGCGTGGTTCACCTAACCGACCTGCACGTCGGCCGGATTACCCCGCTGCCGGTCCACTTCAAGGCCGTCGAAATCGCCAACGCAGCGCGACCTGATCTGGTGGTCATCACCGGAGACTTCGTCTGCCACAGCCAGCTCTACCTCGACGCCCTGACCGCGGTGATCCACGCGATCGAAGCGCCCGTCATGTGCGTACTGGGAAATCACGACCATTGGTCAGGTGCCGACGAAGTGCGCTGGGCCCTGCGGCGGGGGGGCGCAGAAATTCTCGACAACTGCCATACCGTCATCGAACTGCGTCACGAACGGCTCCAAGTCGTCGGAGTAGACGACGCCTACACGGGACACTCCGACGTCCGACGCGCCGTTCGAGGATTGCGCCACGACCTTCCGACCCTCGGCCTCTCCCATATCGCCGAAGAAGCCGACGCCATGTGGCAGTACGGCGTTCCCCTCGTGCTCTCCGGACACACCCACGGGGGCCAGGTCACATTGGCTCGCCTTCACGAATTAGCGGTCGGCCGAGTCGCCGGCCACCGCTACGTACACGGACTCTACGGCTCCCGGCACGATATCGCGCCTTGCGAGCCGATGATGTCAGGACATAGCCGTCTCGAAATCTACCCCGCCGACGCCAACTCGGGTGCGCCGCCTTCGCGCAGTGAAGAGACCTATCGCGCGCGGAATCGAAAGAGCGACCGTCAAACCGGCGCGGTCTACGTCAACGCAGGCGTCGGCGCGGCGGTCATGCCCATCCGCCTCGGCGAACGCGGACAACGCGAAGTATCTATCTTCGAACTCGGCCATCACCCCGGCTCATTCGACGAGCACCACCAAGAGCAACCAGCGCTCCCCGGCCGCAAACCCTCGCCCCGCGTACAAACCAAACGCGCCGCCGCCGTCGTGAAAAAGCGGCACCGTCGACTCAAACGCGTTTTGTGACGCGACTAGCTCTGAATGACTATCGCTCCGGGCCGAGCAAGGCCGGACAGGGCTGCCCTTCACTGGCTCGGGGCAGCGTGGTCCAAAGCATGGGCAGCATCGACTTGAACTCGCAACCTGGAACTTCGTACCCGCTTCCATTCGGATTGACGACGAAGCGAGCGTTCATGCGGTCGATCTGCACGTGGGTCGCGGGCAGTTGCGTTTCCTCGCTGGCCTCTCGGCCCTCGAAACTGCGGCTGGTCGAATTATTCTTCACCTCGACGTCAAACGACTGGTACGTCGTCGACCCTGTTCCGCCGTAGATATTCTCGCCACACTGGTACGAAGGCGTAAACTGGAGCACGCGACGTTCGAGTCTCCGTCGGCCGGCAGCGCCCGATGTGCCGTCGCCCATTTCGCTACGGCTCGCTCGCAGAGCGGAGTCTTTAACGTAGGTAAGGCTGATCAGGTTGCCGATCAGGAGCAGATCGACGCTGACCAGTCCGCTGTGCTCAGTCCCCATGTCGGTGGACCCGCTTTGACACTTTCCAATAACCCCCGGCGGCCATTCTGGATCAGCAAGCACCGTACCCGATCCGTGGTTGCGCGAGTTCACCTTGGAGTCGAGCTCTCCGTTGCCCCTCGCATCCGCGCTGCACGCGAGCAACGCCGTGCCCCACACCAGCGGACGTACGTATCGAAGCCATTGCGTGCACAACATCGCACTTCTCCTGAGACTGCATCTCGATGCCGAGACTGCATCTCAAAGAATCGATGCAAAATCGTAGCCAACTCGCGCGCGCGGCCGCTCGTCAACGCCTGCTCTACTGGGACGAAACGTTTCCGCCGATGCCTGCCGCGCCGCCCGGTCCCAGCTGTTCACCCTCAAACTGCAGCGGATGGGAATTGCGTTCGATGTTCAAAAGATAGTCTGCTTGAAGGACATAACTTTGGCCGTGCAGCTTGAGCCGGTATGGGATCGACAGCGAGTACGACCAATCGTTCGATGCTGTTTTTCGGCGTGTGACGGTCATAGGACCGCTGATCTCGCCTTGTCCCTGCGCCACATCGTGGTCAGAAGCGATGGCCAGATGTGCTAACTTAGTCGTCCGCAGCGTGAACTGCTCCCCGCCTTGGATCTTGCTTAGGATCCCTCGCGACACATTTGAGCGTTCGAATGTCCAAGAAAAACCACCGCGACGTTGCGCTCCAGCGATCTTTATATAGGGATTCGCGGGGTTGAATTTGCTTTTGCCGGAGAAGTGCCAAACGCTGTTCTGCGGCGCTCTTTTCATCGTGAACGCCCCGCCGTAGCCCGCCACGATCTCCTCTTTCTCGTGGTATATCCTCCAAGAGAGAATCGTCACGGCGACTTGTGAGCTCTTCGTCTCACTCATTTCGGGCGGCGACACCTCCGCGACGCACGCGGAAAGCGCCAGCAAACCGAGCGTCAATCCCGCGCGAATCTTCCGCCCGTGACGGCACCGGCTTCCTCCGCCCCTGAGGACGATTGTCGACACCAAGGCCATGCGCCCCTCATTGACGCAAAATCAAGGCCAACAGGAACGACCACAACATCTCGAACCATCCCCGCAATTAGACTGACTACGCACTTGCCAGGAAGTGTTCGACTTCGAGCGCGGCCATGCATCCAGTACCGGCGGCGGTAATGGCCTGGCGCCATTTTTTGTCTTGCACGTCGCCGGCCGCGAATACTCCGGACACGCTGGTGGCCGTGGAGTCGGGCTTCGTGATCACGTAGCCGTCGTCGTCGGTCTCGAGCTGCCCGTTCAAGAACGAGGTGTTGGGCAGGTGACCGATCGCGAAAAATAATCCCGTCGCTTCGATTTCTCTCTCGGTGTTGCTCTTGAGATCTTTGACGCGTACGCGCTCGAGCCCATCGCCGCCGAGCGCTTCCGTCACCACATGCGACCAAAGAAACTCAATCTTGGGATTGTCCATGGCCCGTTGCTGCATGATCTTTGACGCGCGCAGTTCGTCGCGACGGTGCACGATGTACACCTTGGAACCGTACTTGGTGAGAAACGTCGCCTCCTCCATGGCCGAATCGCCGCCGCCGATCACCACCAAGGGTTGATTTCGGAATGCGGGGAGCGCTCCGTCGCACACCGCGCACGCGGACACGCCCCGCTGCCAAAGCTCGCCATCGCGCGCACCCGATATATCGAGTCGCTTGGCGGTCGCGCCGGTCGCAATGATGAGCGTCTCCGCGGTTCCCTCCTGGCTGTCGCTGCGGTAGGTAAAAGGTCGCTTCGACAGGTCGACTTCGGTGATCGTTTCGGTGTGGATTTCGGTTCCAAAGCGGACCGACTGGGCGCGGAATGCGTCGGTCAAATCGGGCCCGGTGACCCCTTCGGGGAATCCTGGGAAGTTTTCAACGTCGGTGGTGGTCGTGAGCTGGCCTCCGGCCGCTACGCCTCCGGCCATGAACCCTTCAAAGAGCACGGGCTTGAGCTCGGCTCGGGCTGCATAAATAGCGGCTGTATGCGCGGCGGGGCCGCTGCCTACAATCACCACTCGATGATTCTCCACACGTTGCGCAGACATAAGTCTCCTCGCTTGTTCCAGCCAGTCGATGAGCGTCGCGTCGACAACCGTCGGGCCGACCCACGCCTCGAAACCCAGCATGTCTCTGAGGCCGGAAGGTGTCGCATGCAAGGCGGTCGCTGTCGACCATTGGCCGATCGACGGGGCTTTGCCACCTCACAGGCAAGCGGGTACAAGCAGCGAGCGAACCATGGACGAACAAGGCACCACGCTCCCCAAACTTGTCGGCATCATGCGGCAGCTGCTCGGCCCCGAAGGCTGTCCTTGGGACCGAAAACAGACGCTCGAATCGCTGCGGCCCTACGTCATCGAAGAAGCCTTCGAGGTGGTCGACGCCATCGACCAGGGAGAACCCGAAGCCCTGCGAGAAGAGCTTGGCGATCTCTTACTCCAGGTGGTCTTTCAGGCCGAGCTCGCGCGAAGCAAAGGTTGGTTCGGAGCCGACGGAGTGATCGACGCAATTTGCGAAAAACTCGTTCGGCGCCACCCGTGGGTGTTTGGAAACGAACCCGTAGAAAACGCCGACGACGCGATGAACCAATGGGAACGCATCAAAGCTGAAGAAAAACGTCTCCGCGCCGAGCGCGGCCTCGCCCCCAAACCAACCGGCGCCCTCTCCGGCGTGCCGGTGGCGCTTCCCGCGCTTCTGCGTGCGATGCGCGTCGGGGAAAAAGCCAGCGCGGCAGGGTTTGATTGGCTCGATGCGCAAGGCCCACGAGAAAAAGTCGACGAAGAACTGCGCGAGCTCGACGAAGCCGTGCGCAACGGAGACAAAGCCCATCAACAAGACGAACTCGGAGACGTCCTCTTCGCGCTGGCAAACTTCGCCCGCAAACAAGGGCTCGACGCTGAAGCCGCGCTCCGCGGCACGCTCGACAGATTCTCCAGGCGCTTTCGGCATGTCGAAGAACAAGCCGAGACAGCCGGGCGTTCGCTCAAAAATATGAGCCAAGACGAACTGGACGAGCTTTGGAACCAAGCCAAACGGTCGGTGCGCGAGAGCGTCTAAAGCAGCAACTGAAACGACCTGCCGCGTCAGTCGCGAGCGCCTTGCCTGCAATGACGCAACGAGCAGCGCAGCTATAACTCCGAGTTCGAAACGTATGTCGGTCCACGCTCGCATCGGATTCCGATAAACCACGATGCGAAATGCTTTTTTTCGTCCCATGAATTCTTTATTGGATTCCAAACGACAACGGATCGGTTAACTGTCCCGTGGAGTGGGATGTACGAATTTGCGCTTCCGTTAATTTTGGCACGGCAAAATTTGTTGGCGGAGATCCGTTCCGCCGCGGTATCGCAAGTCACATCGCCTTCAAACCCACCCTTCTTCGTGACACACGGCGCAACCAGTTTTCCGCTGATCCGCAGACGTGGCGGGTTCGCCAGTGTGGGCCACCAGCGGCGAATATTCTCCACTTCATTGGACGAGAAACCATATTGAACGACCTGCCCCGTCTGCTTCGCGGTCTCACCGCTAGACTCGTCGCCCGAAACACCCGCGACGCAACCGAATGCGACGGTGCACAGCACCAATGTTCCGAGCGATGCGAGCACGCGCGCCACACCAACCATGGAACGCTCCATAGCTTGCCTGCGAACACAACGTCTATTCGCCACCGATATGTCTTCCGAAATCGTCATGCTTTCGCATATCTAACACACGCGACCTTTTCCCGACCACCGACCCAATGGCACGGGATCGGAAAGCCCGCGCCGCTGCCGAAACCGATCCAAAACCGATCCTGATTCGGACGCCGATTCAGACGCCGAAACCGATCCAGACGCCGAAACCGATCCCGCAACCGAACCTGACACCTGATCCCGGTGCTGAACCTGTTCCCGATCCCGTACCAGTTTCGGGTGCTGGTTCAGGATCGGTGTCGGGAACCGGATCGGGATCAGGTTCAGCCTTGGTTCAGCCTCGGGATCAGTGTCAGGTTCGGGTACGGCAGCGGTTACCGCATCAGCCTCGGTTTCTGCGTCCGTCTCAGCTTCTGTTTCTGCGTCCGGATCTCCTGCGGGCAAGCCACAGGCCCATGCCCATCAAACAGAGCAGGCTTTCGAAGAGTTTGTGACGAGGCACGACGCGTACTGCGCATCCGCTGCCGCCCGACATGCCGCCGCCAGCGCCCGTTGCTGTCACGAACGTCGATCCTTCGACCGGCGGCAAGTTGGGAAACGGGGGAATGTCATCGCCAACTTCTTCGCACGTCACGCGGTTGATAGGATTGCCGTCGCTTCCGTTGTCGGTGCGGGCCACCGCGCCGTACCCAGCTTCGCACGCGCAGGTCGGGTTGCCATTGATGGTCAAGCACTCTCCATGCTCGCCGCAGTCGAAATCCGTGCATCCGTCAGGGAAATCAGGGCCCGTCGCTTCGCCGGCCGCGGCCGACATGAAGTTGAGGGCGACCGGCTCGCAGTAGAGGCTGAGCTGCCCATTGGCGGTGGTGGTGGGGCGCGCAGTGGTATCCGCCGCACACACGCACGCGTCTTGATCGCCCTCCAACGTTTTCACGCACACGCCGTTGCGGCCGCAATAAGTGAACACGCATGGCTCCGGCGGTTGCTCGCACGAGTTCGGGTCGATGTCGGGGTCATCAATATTGTGAATGTTGTCCACTTCGCTTTGGTCTTCAGCCACCGCGAACATCGGATCTCGGCTCATCTCTTCGGCGCTTACGCGAGTATATAGGCGCGTGACATAGTCATACTGGCGCAATAAGTTGAGCACTGCTTCGTTCGCTTCCATCGCGTCGTCGTTGTTCGGCGGGACGAACTGGTTTTCGAACATCTGAATCAGCTCTGCGCTCGGCTTCGCATACTCGGTCACAAACGCGTGCCCGCCGACCTTGTCGACTTCACGAGAGACCACGGTCAGGTAGTTGTTGCGGAACCCAAACGAATCGAACTCGATGAGCTCGTCGGGAATCTTGAGGTCTTCGAAGTTTTCCGGGGCGTACCGTCGGTCGGCAAGAATCCAAGCCTTGACGCCCATCTCCGGTTGCGCGGCCACCGTGGTGAGCCGGATCGGAATCATCGGCTTTTCGGATTGGTAGGTCATCTGAATGGGTTCGATATCGTCGACATCGGAATCGGGAAGCAGCTTCATCGCCAAGAACTTCATGCCCTCGCGAACGTAGGGCTCAATGAACGGCACCATCGAATCGGCGATGCGGTATTCATTGTCCTGTAGCCACGACACAAGCTCTTCGGCGGATTCGCCTTCCAGCGTCACCGTGTCAAACGGGCCGACCGCCTCGCGCGCGATCACCGTCACGCCGCTGCCGCCATTTGAACTATCCTCAGACGCGCTCGCGACACGCAAGAAGCACTGATTGTTTTGGTATTGCGGCTCGGTGGCTAAGTCGAGGCCTTGCATCGCGAGCTGAGGAAAGCCCACGTCGAGATCAGGGCGACTCGGTACTGGCACAATCCACGCAAAGTTGTCTCGGTCGCCGGCGTAAGTGATTTGCACGTATGCCGTGATGGTCCCATCCCCGTTCACCGTGAAGATGATCCGTTCGGCCGTTTGGTCGACGGGGGTACGCGAGCAGAAGAACCCGCCGCACGCTTCGGCGGCCTTTGGCCAAATCATCATCGCACTCGCCGCGCACGCGAGTCCCGCCAAGAACGCTTTCGCCCCCAAACCCCGTATCACCCGATTCCGCACCATGTCCCGTCCTCCTGGTCGCACCTTGGCTGACCGCGTACGCCGCAAACCGTACATGCAGACCGCCCTATGTTCCAAGATGCATACCAAACTCAGCTTCCTCCACCGATTCGAGAAAACCCTATTATTTTATACACCTAAACAGTGGCCGAACACCTCTGATCACAATCATGTCATCACTTCTGCGTGCCAGGCTGTGCCATGCCGAGGTCGCGTCCCCCCAACTTCTCGCTCAATCTACGCAGACGCTCGATTCGTTTTGTGGTCAGCGGATGGGTCGATGCCCATGCGAGCGCGCGTCCGGCTTCGCTCTCCATCGCCGACATCGATTCGAAAAAATCGAGCGTTCCCGTTGTTGTTCCGTACACCTTGTGGACCAAGCGCAAACCAAACTCGTCGGCGCGAAACTCTGCCGCTTGCGAGTACTGCCGGTCCGCAAGGAGCGCTGCGGTTTCGAACACCGAGACCCCCGAGCGACCGAACATCAAACTCAGCGCGGTATGCTGCAACAGCGCCCGCCCCATCGCTCGCAGTGCGTCGCGATGCGCGTGATGCCCGAGTTCGTGCGCCAACACCATCGCAAGCCCCATGTCGCTTTTGGCGGCATCTCGCAATCCCGCGGTGATCCCGATGCCGCCACCAGGCAGCGCAAACGCGTTGGGAAGGGGCTCGTCCAGGTAGAACAGCCGATACGGCAAATCGCGTAGTCCCGGGCCTGTACGAAGCCGCTCTAGGATCGCGCGGGCGCGCTGAACGTCCTCGTTGTTCTTAGGGGGCGAACCAAGATCCACCTGAAACCATTCTGCCTCTTTTTGATCCGAAATCCGAGCGGCGACCAAATCCGCAATCCATCCAAGAGACGCATAGACCGCCACCGCCACACCCACGACAACACCAACCACCTTGAGCGTCGTGCGAGGCGAAGCTTGTCCGCGCGATGCGTCGGCGGTGTGCTCAAGCTCTTTGGGGACGTACTTCATCGGCCAGCCCCATCAAGAACGAGTGCGGCAGCTCAAACTATTCGGATGCGACACTCGGCCCTGCAAACTTGAGCGCGGTCGCATACGCCAGCACCTCGACGGTGCCGATAGCGTCTCGCCCTGACGCGTTCGAAATGGAGGAGGTAACCAGCCGCGTGTTCACGTAAGAATCCGCGTCGGGCTGAGATTCTTTCATGCGTAGCAGCGCTTCTCGGCGCGCGCGGTCAATAAGCGATGCGTAGGAATGAATCTCGCCGCCGAACAGCATGGTGAATACGCTGACAAAGCGCTTAAAGTGATCGATGGACACAACCACCGAGCCTACTGCCATCGTCGACTCCCGCACCATCATGCTCGAGTCCCACTGCTTCGAGGTCAGTGCAGGTTTATGCAAAAAACGCCGCTCGCGCTCTTTGATCGACGCGTAATGCTTCTTCTCCGTCTGGGAGCCGACATACCAGCCGGCAGCGATTAACAAGATCGGCAGCCCCAGCTGGAGCCCGAAAATCAGAAAGTCGGCCATCAGTTCTGCACCAGTACCGCCGTACCGTACGCCAAGATCTCGGATGCCCCCTGCGCGACCGACGAGGTTGTAAATCGTACATTGATGATCGCGTTCGCGCCGAGCTCGGTGGCTTGCGCGACCATGCGCTGGGTCGCTTCCGCGCGGCTCTCCTGGAGGAGCTCGGTGTAGCCTTTGAGCTCGCCTCCGACGATATTCTTGAGCCCGGCGGCAAAGTCTCGCCCAAAATGCTTGGCGCGAATGGTGCTGCCTTGCACCAGACCAAAGTGTTGCACGATCGTCGAACCAGGAATGCTATCGATATTCGTCAGAATCACGCCGCGTTACCCTCCCTGCAAGGTTCCTCGGCGAGGAAGCTTGCGAGGCTAGGTTACCAGATTGTCGGCTGCCGCGACAAAGTCGACCTCCCCGAACGTGACTTGCCGGGCGCGCGTTCTGTAGCGATAACCCAGATGTGACCGAGCTCATCGAACCCAAGCACATCGCCCCCCTCGAACTGACCAACGAAGATCGCGTATTCGTGCTCACCGGCGCCGGGGTCAGCGCCGAAAGCGGCCTACGCACCTTCCGCGATTCAGACGGTCTTTGGGAACAGCATCGGGTGGAGGATGTCGCAACGCCTGAAGCATGGGCGCGCGACCCAGAGCTCGTGTGGAGATTCTACAGCTTACGACGCGAGCAAGCCGCCAAAGCTGAACCCAACGCGGCGCACCATGCACTGGCGCAGCTCGAACAAAAGCTCGGCGAGCGCTTCTATCTGTGCACCCAAAACGTCGACGACCTGCACGAGCGCGCGGGCAACAAGCGCGTGCACCACATGCACGGCATGCTCTTTCTCAGTCGCTGCGAACAAGGCTCCAGCCAAAACGACGGCCTGCGATATCACTGCCCCTGCGGACGCGACGACCCCCAAGCCGACGCCAAGAGCTACCCCGACCTCGCGTCCGTACCGCGCTGCACAGACGGAGGTCGTCTGCGTCCTCACATCTGTTGGTTCGGCGAAGTCCCCTTCGGCATGAACCAAATCATCGGCGAACTCAGCCGCTGCACCGTGTTCATCACCATCGGCAGCTCCGGATCCGTATACCCCGCCGCCGGATTCGTGCGCCACGCCCGCGGCCTACCCCACAACCCCAAACGCATCTACATCGGCCCCGAACCCCCAGACAACGCCCACGAGTTCAACCAAATCCTCCAAGGCCCCGCCACAGAAACACTACCGCGGCTCGTGGGCTAGAGCGCTGATCTTTTGGCCTGATTGCGGCTGGACTAGGGTCCTTCGGACCCGTACTGCGTCTAGACCTGTGCAGCTCCACGGACTTCGTCCGCTCCGCCTTGCACAGCTCCAGTCGCAACAACCTCCTCGCTCTCTCCCTGCGAAAGGCTCGGAGCCTTCCTCAGTCGTTCGTTGTGGGGGCGCTCGCAATCAGACTCAAAATCTCAGCACTCTATGAGACGCGGCTTAGCCTTTTCGACCAGCGTGAAGGCATGCCGCGAACTCTCCGGTAACCAGGTCACGTGCATCCCGGCGGGGGAGCTTGGGAGACTGTGTTGTTCGGAGGGTTTGAGGCAAACCCTCCGAACACGCGGGTACGACCCGCGCCGGGCCCCCTCCCGACTCCGGCCGCTGTCGCGACCGCCCCATCGCTTCGCGGCGGGGCCCCAGCAGCACACGACTTACGCGACCAGGTCACGTGCGTCCTGGCGGGGGAGTTTGGGTGAATCGGCGGGGTCGTACCCCGACGAGAGGGTCTGGGTGCCAGACCCTCAATCAACGTAGAGCAGTGGAATTTTGGTCTGAGCTTGAGCGCCCCGGCAGCACAGCCCGGATGACGCACGAATAGTGCTTCGTCCGGGCGAGCAGGGGAGGTAAGCCAAGATCAGGGCAAAAGGCCGCTGCTCTAGCTGCATTGGGCGAAGGCGGGTTCGTACACCCGCAACCGCTCGTACTCTTCGAACGCTTTGCGATCTCGAATGGGGACTGGCGGGGCAATGAACTTGGGTCGAGAAGGAGCCCGAACTGCTTCATGCACTTCGTCGGCCAGCGCGCGCACTTCGTCGGCGGCTTTGCTCATCGGCGCGAACGCGGTCACGCCGAGCCCCATCTTGGGTGCTGCCTGAAATGCGATGCGGTTGCCCCATTCGCTTTTGAGCAGGTCGAACCCATAGTTCGAAAGCAAGCTTCGTGCGCCAGCCGCGACATGGGTGCGAGCAACCTGTCGGTTGATGAGCACAAAGGATTTGAGTTGACTGCGAACGATCGCGACACGTTGCACAAGATCGAATGTCTCATTCAAAGCCCACGCGTCCACCACGGAGGGCGCAGAAGGCACCAGCGCAGCGTCAGACGCCATCAGAGCAGCGCGCTGAACTTCCGGCTGACGAGCAGGGCAGTCGATAATCACGATATCGTTATCGGCCTTAAGGCCAGGCAAATCGGTCGAACGCATCCGGCGAATGTCGTACGTCGCAACATTCGGGGCTTGGCGCTCTTGTTTGCGCGCCTCCTCCGCCCACTTCGACGCGGACCTCTGGGGATCGGCGTCCACGACCAGCACACGCCGTCCTCGTTCCAACCATTCAAGAGCGAGCGACATCGAGACCGTGGTCTTGCCCGTTCCACCTTTCGTTCCGCAAAGAGAAATAATCATGGGAGAGGTTCGATATGTCATCGGCGATCGGGCGTCAAAATTAAGCGGCGAGTTTTTTTTGTGCCCTACCCCGCGCCTTCCACAGGAGCGAAAACAAGCTCGGCACGACAAAAAGAGTAAGCACGCTCGAGAGCGCAAGCCCGCCCAGCACAATCGCGCCAACACCTCGATAGAGCTCCGAGCCAGCTCCCGGAAAAAGCACCATAGGCAGCAGGCCCGCAAGACTCGTCAGCGTCGTCATGAACATCGGACGCACGCGTGACTTCACGGCATCGACCACGGCCTGCTCTAGCGAGTCGCCTTCGCGCAGCCTTCCGAGCGCACCATCGACAACCAAGATCGCGTTGTTCACCACCACGCCAATGAGAATGAGAAAGCCGAGCGCGGTCATCAAATCAAGCGGCTGAGGGGAAAGAAACTGGTCTACCAAGGCGAGCCCCAACAAACCTCCCGCGCCCGCCAGCGGTACCGTGATGAGTACCGCAAGAGGCGCCAAGAAATCTTCAAAGAGCGCGGATAGAAGCAAGAAAGAAATCAATACCGCCAGCAACAAAACATCGACGAAACGCTTCTTGGCTACATCGAGTTTTCCGGCTGTTCCGCTGAGCTCCACGCGAACTCCCGCGGGGACATCTCCCGCGCGCTCGGCCGGTGCAACGATTTCATTCTGAATGGTGCGAATCGCAGATTCGATGGGCATGTCTTCCGCGGGAGACATCTGCAAAGTGATTGCGCGCCGCCGTTCGATTCGGCGTATGCTGTTTGGGCCGAGCGTTTCTTCAAATCGAGCGAGCGCTCCGAGCGGCACGATACGGCCGGTCGACGTGGCAACCGGAGCGCTCTCCAAATCCTGCACGCTTCGAACGACGTTTTCTTCTCCAGAACGCGCACGAAGCACAACGTTCAACTTCGGTTCTCCCTGAGGCCCGATCTCCCCGATGATGGCTCCGTCGACTAGGGCATCCACCGCCAACCCCAGCTCGTCGCCATTCATTTCGAGACGCGCGGCTTCTTCTCGACGCGGCACAACATGCAACTCCGGAACACCCGGATCGAGAGAAGGAATGGGGCGTACTTGGCCGCCCGGCAATTGCTCTTGAATCGCCGCCATAAAGTCTCCTGCAATGCGAGAAAGCTCCGCTAAGTCACTCCCCGACACATCCACTTCTACGCTTCGTCCGCCGCCAAGGTTCCCGAACAACGGAGCCTGCGCCGCAAACGCAAACACCCCGGGAATCTTGCTCTGCACACGGCGAAGAATCTTGACGATGTCTTTGGCTTCATCCGGGTTCTCAGCCGCGCCGCCGGCGTAGATTAGGCTCGGAGTGCCCACGAAGAATGTGCGCAACAACGCTGGCAAACCGTCGGTTTTTTTGTGCAGATGATTCAGCATGCGGGCTTGTGTGGCGACGCCCATTCGCTCGATCTCTTCTACCGAAGAACCCGGGGGCGGCACCAACATGCCAAACGCCAAGTTTCGATTGCCTACCGGCAGGTATTCGATGGGCGGCATCAGCGCCACCGACAACGCCACCGCCGCCCCCACTGCACCAACTACCGCGACCACATTGCGAGCCATCGATTGAGTCACCCGGCCGACAATCGCGCCTACGGAATTACGAAACCGAACCCCCCACGCAGCGAGCCGAGACGGGTTCGTTTCTGGTTTGGGTTTGAGCAATCGAGCGGCGAGACTCGGAATCACCATCACCGAAACGACGAGCGAAGAACCCACCGCCAAGGTGATCGCGACTGCTACATCGCGGAGCAACTGCCCCACTTCGCCGTCCCACGTGATGATGGGGAGGAATACCGCACAGGTCGTTAGCGTGGATGCCAAAATCGCGCCCCATACCTCGCGCACTCCGTGGTAGGCTGCCTCCGCGGCGGTTTTGGCTTTGCGCCTCCACGTGTCGATGCTTTCGAGCGACACGATGGAGTTGTCGAGCACCATGCCCACCGCAAAAGTAATTCCCGCGAGGCTCACCACATTGATGGTGCGCCCCGTCAGCATCATCCCAAGCGCAGTCCCGAACACGCTCACCGGAATCGAAATAGCAATGATCGCCGATGCGCCCAGGCTGCGGAGAAAGAACACCAGCACGATCACCGCGAGAACCGCGCCGAGCAACAGGTTTTGCCGCACGAGGTTTAGCGAATCGCCAATGTACCGCTTTTGATCGCTAACGATTTCAAACTTCAGCCCCTCAGGTGCAAAACGCTGCTCGTTGAGCTCGTGCACACGATCTCGCATCGCCTGCGTGACCTCCAGCACGTTGGTGCCAACTTCCCGTCGCAGCAAGATGATCATCGAAGGACGGTCGTCGTGCCGCGCCATCCCGCCGGGCTTGCGTAGCCCTTTGCCCACGTCGGCTACATCTCGGAGCAACGTGGGCGTGCCGTCGCGCGATGTTCCGACCACGATCTGCTCGAGCCGAGCCACTTCGGTCGGAACAAGCGGCGTACGCACTAGGTAACGACGCTTGCCCAAGGTGACATCGCCTCCGCTGACATCGCGAAGCTCCCCCTGCACCCGCTCGGACAAAGTTTTCACGGTGAGCCCGCGCGCGGCGAGCGCCACCGGATCGAAGTCGATATGCACCTCGGTATCGCGACCACCCACCAAAATCGCGGAGGCCACACCCGGAATGCGTTGCAGCTCGGGCAAAATCTCCTCGTACACCCAGGTGCGATACGGCGCGACCTCGGATCGATCGTGCGCCCGAATCGTCATCACCGCGAGAAAGGGCCCGGTGCTATCGGCCGTTTCCACCACCGGTTCCTCGGCCGCCTCGGGGTAACCCGCAACTTGGCTGAGCCGATTGGTCACCCGCACCAGCGCCTCGTCGATCGGCGTGCCGACTTCGAGTTCGAGACGTAGCGACCCTTCCCCGAGATTGGCGGTGCTGGTCATTTCCACCAATCCATCAATATCTTTCAGT
Source organism: Myxococcota bacterium (assembly GCA_028284955.1). Taxonomy (GTDB): domain Bacteria; phylum Myxococcota_A; class Polyangia; order Polyangiales; family Houyiibacteriaceae; genus JANQQS01. The sequence goes on from JANQQS010000080.1 coordinate 49,504, forward strand.
GCCTCTTCTTGACGTTCAAGAATCTCGGTCTCGATCTCGACCGGCGCAGCGCCAGGCCACCACGTATTCACCGAGAGCACGGGTTGAGCGACGTCAGGCGTGAGCTGCACGGGCAAGTCCGCCACCGAAAGCGCGCCGAAGAGGAGCACCAGCACAACACCCACCGAAACGGTGACCGGGCGCGCGATGGCGGTGCGCAGTAGCCCGCTCGATCCCTCGCGATGGGTATTCATCGTCGGCGCGCCCGCTCTACTTTGGCTCGGAGTGTTGCTTTGGGGTTTCCGAATGCTCTTCGATCACCGTAACAGGCTGCCCGGGGCGCAACCGTTCGTTGCCGCGTACAACCACCGCGTCGCCCGCGCGTAGTTTCTCAGACTTGACGAGAATTTCGTTCTCGCCGCGCGCAATCACGTCGACGCTCACAAGCTCTGCGGAATCGGCTTGCTCATCTTCGGCACGCACCACCCGCGCGACACGACTCGCCGCCACACCGACCACCAGCGCATCTCGCGGCACCAGCACCGCTCCCGGCGCGCTTCGCTCCACGGAAAAAATCGCGCGTACCGGCGTGCCCGCGAGCAACCATGTCGGCCGCGCGGCAGGCTCGAGGCGCAATCGCAGCGTTCGACTATCTCGATCGAGTGCCCGCACGACGCCCCGCACCACTGCGCGAACTTCATCGCGACTGTCGTGCTCACTAGCATTGCTACGCTCACTAGCATCGTCGTGCTCACCAGCTTTGTCACGCTCACCAGTATCGGCGCGCTTGCTGCCGTCGCCTTCTCGTGCAGGGGACGCTCCGGGCCGTCGAATCGCCGCGGGCATGCCTCGCTTAACAAAGGGCGCAAACTCCCGGTGCACATCCACGAACACCTGTACGTTCTCGTCGTCCACCAACCGCAACGCCGGGCTCCCTGGCTCGACCCAGTCGCCAGGATCGATCGAACGCACCGCCACCACTCCGCCGAACGGCGCCCGTACGCGATGACGGCCGAGTTGCGCGCGCCGCTCACTGGCCGCTGCACTCAGTTCCTCAACTCGACGGATCAACGACGACGCCTCGGTTTCAGCCGAGTCGATCTCCGCCTCGGCAACCACCTCGCGACCCGCCTGCTTGCGGCGCTTCGCTTCCCGCGTAGCTCGATCCCGCTCGACCTCGAGCGCCGCTTGAGCGCGCTCCGCCGCTTGAAGCTGAGCGCGCGCCACGGACGCGTCGATCTGAAACAACAGCTGCCCTTTGCGCACGCGATCGCCTTCGCGGACCAACACCTGTTTCACTTCGCCGGACGCACCCGCAGCCACGTCGGCCTCCGCAAGCGATGCCGCGTCTCCGAGAAAACGATATCGGACATGGAGGGCCCCTTCGCGCACCTGCCCCACCGCAACCCGCGCAGATGGGGGCCCGGGAGACTTCGCATCCTTAGCATCTGCCGATCCGCAACCCGCCAGACCGCAACCGACCAGACCCGCAAGAGCGGGCATCAACTCGGGCCACCAAGCCTTTCGCTGTCGATCCATGGACGACGGTCTCTTACGAACTAAAGTCTTTTACGGCCACACCGTACTCTCGTCGAGGCGTCGAGTGGGTGTCACGCGAACATTCTTACAGATTTCGGGCCGCGATAGGCGATCCGCAACGCGCGTGTATGTGAGCTCGCACACAAACGTACAATGTGTGCACACCTTGACGTCGTATGTCACAATATGGGTATGCTTGCGCAGTTTGCTCCTCCCCTTTCGTTACCTGGTGCTGTTTACCCTCGTTGGATGGAGCGGCTGCTCGCGACCACGCTGGTATTCAACGTTGTCGACTTGATGCTCACCTTGCTCGTGGTGCTCGGAGGGCTGGCCGTCGAAGCGAACCCGCTCATGGCCGTGTTAATCTCAAGCAGCCCCGTGGCCTTCGCGCTCGTGAAGCTCGGCGTGGTCTCGTTCGGCGTATGGGTGCTGTGGCGAGCTCGAACGCGGCGGCTCGCGGCGGTTGGCAGCGTAGTGATTTTTTCCGCGTATTCCGGGGTGATGCTGTACCACGTATTGTCGGTCAAGATGGTCGTAAGCCACGCGTCGACCCTCTTTAGTATCTAACGCGGTTTCGTATCTAGCGCGGTTCGGTATGTAGCGCGGTCCGCGCGACACCGTTCGCCTGGCGCATCGTCCCAAATCAGTGCACAACGGTCCGATCGGCGCTCGGGCTCTCCGTCCGCGCACGACGAGTTAGGCATTTCACAAGTGACTTCTTCTTTCGACGACCTCGCGCTCGACGGACCGCTGCTGCGCGCAATCGAACACCAAGGCTACACGCAGCCCACACCGATTCAGGCCCAAACCATTCCGCTGATTCTCGAAGGGCACGACGTCATCGGCCGCGCGCGTACCGGGTCTGGAAAAACCGCGGCCTTTGGATTGCCGCTGCTTCAGCGAATCCGACCGAGTTCCGCGCCGCTCCCCGCCAAAGGCCCTTCCCGAAAAGAATCCGCGAAAAAAGCACCGGCAGAGCCCGTGCGCGCATTGGTTCTGACTCCCACACGCGAACTTGCGGGCCAAGTCAGCAACGCGCTGAAAACCTACGCCGCGCACATGAGCGTACGGATTGCCACCGTCTACGGTGGGTCCGCGTATGGTCCGCAGCTCCGCGCGCTGCGCGAGGGCAGCTCCGTCGTTGTCGGCACACCGGGGCGACTGATCGATCACCTCGAACGCGGAGCACTTCAACTCGACCAGCTCGAGATGCTGATCATTGACGAAGCCGACGAAATGCTTCGCATGGGCTTTTTCGAAGACGTCACCAAGATTCTCGAAGCGTCACCCACATCGCGACAGGTCGCGCTTTTCTCCGCGACGATGCCGGCGCCGATTCGCGAAGTCGCGGCCGCCCATCTACGCGACCCGAAAACCATTCAGGTCGAAGCGCGCGCGCTCACCACGAAACATATCACACAGCGAGCCATGGTCGTTCCCGAGCGACACAAACCGGATGCCCTCGTTCGACTGCTCGCGCTCGAAGACCACTCCGCGACCATCGTCTTTGTGCGCACCAAAGCAGGATGCGCAGAGCTCGCCGCAACCCTGATCGCGCGAGGGTACTCGGCCGACGCGCTGCATGGAGACCTCAGCCAAAGCGCACGTGAGCTCGTGCTTTCCAGGCTTCGCGCGCGCCAAGTCGACATCCTGGTCGCAACCGATGTCGCCGCACGAGGCCTCGACATCGACCACTTGGGGCACGTCGTCAATTTTGATCTGCCCTACGATGTGGAAAGCTATGTGCACCGGGTGGGGCGAACTGGACGAGCCGGTCGGGATGGCACCGCAACATCGCTCGTCACACCTCGCGAAACCCGAAAACTGCGCGCGTGGTCACGAGCCGTCGGTGCGCCGATCGACTCGATCGATGCACCATCCGACGCGCAGATTCGCTCCACTCGACTCGCCCGACTTGCAACACGCATCGCCGACCAAGGCGACACCCCACCCCCAGCGCTTCATGACCTGGCCGCGAAGCTAATCGAAAGTGACGACGCGAAGGAGATCTTGGCATCTGCGCTGACCGAGCTCACGCGGCTCGAAGGGTTCGACTGCTCCGGCGAAGCCGATACACGCCCGCCATCCTGGAGCCGACCCCACCCGCTTCCACGCAATGGTTCTTCGAAGAGCAATGGTTCTTCGAAGACCAATGGTTCTTCGAAGACCAATGGTTCTTCGAAGACCAATGGTTCTTCGAAGAGCAATGGTTTCTCGAAGAGCAACGTGTCCTCAAAAAATGGCGTTGCTTCAAAGAACGGCGCGCGCACCAACGGCACGGCAGTGCCTTTGCCGGTCGGACTATTTCTGCCGATCGGAACATCGCGCGGCCTCAAGCCCAAAACGATCGCCGACGCGCTCTCGCAGCTTGGCGTGTCCACGCGCGAAGTCGGCTCGTTCCATATCAAAACCAACAAGACTTTTTTCCAAGTTTCTCGAAGCGTCGCAGACCAGCTCCTCGCAGAACGAACTACCCTTCCGCTCTGCGGCGACGCGGTGCCCGTATCGCGCGCCAAGCCGCGTGCGTACGGGAAACCCAGCCACGGAAAACCCGGCCACAAGAAATTCGTCCGGGGAAAACCTGGCCGCGGCAAAGAAAAGCTCCGCAAGGCGCGTACGAAGAAGCAGGCGCTCGCGGTCTGATGATGAACGGACGTCGGGTTCGGCGTCCGCGCCGGGTGCGGCATCGGGATCGGGTTTCGCGTCGGGTGCGGCATCCGGTTCTGGATCGGCATCGGGGTCATCGGGGTCGGGGTCGGCATCGGGGTGCATCGGGGTCGGGGTCGGGGTCGGGGTCGGCAACTGCATCCGAGTCGGGTGCGGCATCGGTGTCGGAGTCGGCACCGGGTTCAGATTTGGCATCAGGCTCTGCGTCTGCGTCTGCGTCGGATTCAGCATCAGCTTCCGGTTCGGTATCAACGTCGGGATCCGTTTCAGCGTCGAGATCCGCATCCGATTTGGCGTCGAATGTTCCGCATGCAAAAACGTGCTCCGTGAACGATTCGCCGCAAACAGAAGGCCCTTACTCGCCAGACAAACCGGGACGCTACGAAGTGCGCGTCACCTCTTTGTCGCGCACATACGACACGCGAACGCTTCCTATCGAAGTATGGCGCCCTGAGGCACCGAGCGATCGTCCATGGCCACTCGTCGTCTATTCCCACGGCTCGTGGGGATCACGACTTCACGCCTCAGCATTTTGCGCCCACCTCGCGAGCCACGGATATGTGGTCGCCGCGCCCGATCACGTCGGCAACACCGTGCACGACACTGCCGCCCAAAAAACCGCGCGCGAAGCACTGGCCAAAGCGCGCGACTACCGTCCGCGCGATGTCTCCTCCGTCATCGACATGGCATTGAGCGATGGGGCATTGAGCGATGGGACACTGGGCGATGGCCTCGCGACCACCAGCAACGCGACTATTGATGCAGACCGGATCGGCGTCGCCGGCCTAAGCCTCGGCGGCTGGGCCAACCTCGCGGCGCTGGAAACCGATGCGCGCATTCGTGCCGCGCTCCCCTTCGCGCCCGCCCTCGGTGAAAGCCCGCTTGGCGCGACGATGCGAGAAAACGAAGCCGCGCTCACCCACTGCCGACTTCGCGCCGTGCCTACTCTGATCTGCGCCGCCGAACTCGACCGCCTGGTCTTGCTCCCCGCGCTCCGCCGCTTATTCGAAACGCTACCGCCACCGAAACAGTTCGTGGTCATCAAAAACATAGGCCACTGCTACTTCGTCGATCGCCCCGCAGAATGCCACGAACGCATGCGGCGCGAGTTCATGACCAGCCCCCCCGGCCTCGACGGAGTCGACTACCAAGCCATCGCCCGTTCACTCCCGCCGGCCCACGAACTCCTCCCCGACACCAGCGCCGAACTCGCCACCCGCACCCTCGGCGTCGCACACTTCGATGCCCACCTCAAAAACGACCCCCGGGCACTCCACTTCCTCGAACACGACCTAGTTCCCTGGCTCAACACACACGGCGTGAACACCGAAAGCCTCTTCGAAACCCTCTAGCCAATCGCGCGCGTAGCAATCTCGTCGAAAAACGCGCGCCAGCGTGCCCAATGGTCCGCCGCGTGGCGGATGATGGATGACCGCTCGTTCGCCGAGAACTCGTCCTCGATCGAGAGATTCGCTTTGGCGACGTGGTTCGGCTCTTGGCGTACGTGAATGTCGACCCATTCGAGATCTACGGCGCCGGTCACCCGATGCATCACGCGACCGATGCCGCCCACCAAGAATAAATCGATGACTTCGGTGGCGTAGATGCACCCGATCGCTGCCACGGGGTCGCCGGAGCATGTTTGGTAGTGGTCGACGAGCGATGTGGTGGCGTCGAACGCAGGAGCGCTCGAAATCTCGCGGGCATCGAAACCTGTCGATGCCAGGGTACGCAGGTAGACCTGCTCGTGCGCGTGCTGCGGATCTCCTTCGCCAAGCTCCTCGTTGAGGATGTTCGCGACATAAGACTTGATGGTCACGCTGGGGGATACGGCAACGCATCGCGAGAGAAAGGTCGGGAAATAATGCAGCGGATGCCACCACTGACCGAGCAGAGTTTCGGCGCCCTGCCGATCGAAGCACATGATCGCATCGCTGAGAAAGATGCGATGTTCGAGTAGCGAGCGTCTTTCGGCGTGGTTCGAAAGCACCGTTTCGAGTCGGTGGTGGCTGCGCATGGTGACTCCTTCGAGCTAGTGGCCGGGGGCAGGCCATCCGGCACCGGGATGAGAAGTTCTACCCCAATGCTCGGCGATTGGCCGGCTTCGCCCGCGGAATTCTCGCCCCAGCAATAGAGGTCACCGTCTAGCGACCGAAGCCAATCCCAACGCCGAAACCAACCGCAGCGTTCTCCAAACCTGCGCGCGCGAAGGCGCCAGTTGGCGATTCACTATGCGGCAGCTTCAGCGGGAGTCATCGATGCGCCGTCGGCTCCGACCTCTTCACCCGTACGCACGTAGGTATCGAGACCCGCGAGCACCTGAGCGAGAATGCTTTTGAACTTTCGGCGCATCACCATCGCATCCATCGCTCGTCCGATGACGCCGAACTTGGGTTCGTAGCTCATCGTAAAATCTACTTCGGTGCGACCGGCGCCGGCAGCCTCGAGGGTGAATCGCGCGGTGGCGCGTTTTAGAGGCATCGTCCCCTCGTAGATCTTCACCGCCAGCGACCGACCATCGACCCAATCCACCACGCGCTCGCTGATGTGATTGCCGTCATGAAACTCGCACATCCGCTCGGCCCCGACCCCTCCAGTTTGTTCGGTGAGCAACGGCGACCGCTGCACCAGGGGATGAAAACGATAGATTCCGCCGATATCCGAGAGCGCGCGCCACACGTCTTCGCGGCTCGCTTCGATCACCCGTTTCACTTGTACCTCGCCCATGATGCCTCCTTCGATGACCGCGGCGGTCCAATGCGCGGTTTTCTTCAATGGTCTCAACCTCCAAGATTCACGTTCGATTACGTTCAGTAAATGAGATAAAGTGAGCATCTATTGTGCAAAATCGTTCAATCGCAGATTGGGACAGGCTTCGCTATGTGCTCGCGCTGGCGCGCCAGGGCACACTCAGCGGAGCCGCGGAAACGCTCGGAACGACCCATACGACGGTGGCCCGCCAGATTCGTGCCCTGGAAGCAACGATCGGTTCGCGCGTATTCGACCAGCACAGCGACGGATTTGTGCTCACCGCGGTCGGCGAAGCTATTCGTGCGGTTGCTGAAGAGGTCGAAGAGGCCATGCATCGGCTCGATCGCGAGCTGTTGGGTAGCGACACCCAGCTCAAAGGCCCGCTTCGGGTCACTACCCTTGGCGTCGTGGTGCAATGGTTTGCGGACGCGTTTCGTACATTCGTCGAAACCTATCCGGGCATCGATCTGGAAATCACGTCGAGCCGCACGTTCGAAAACCTCACCAAACGAGAAGCTGACATTGCCTTGCGCGCCACCAATCAGCCCCCCGAGCAACTCGTGGGCCGTAAAGTGACTCGCTTCGAATACGCGGTATTTGGCGCGCGATCGCTGGTTGGGTCACCTCCGCAGCCACCGCTCGAGGAGGACTTCTCATCGCTCGAAGCCTACCCCTGGATCACCTGGGAGCAGCGATTGCGTGCCCGCGCCACGGAGCAGTGGATGGCAGAGCATGTTCCGAACGCGCGCATCGCCATGCGGACTGACTCGCCCATCGTCATGAACGCAAACGTCGCAGCCGGCGCAGGGCTCGCGTTGATTCCCTGCATCGCCGCGCAGCCTCATCTCGACCTCATCCAGCTCAGCTCCATCATTCCTGATTTCGGGCTGGATCTATGGATCCTCACCCATCCCGATCTCAAGCACACCGCGCGGGTCCGCGCGTTCATGAGACACATGGCGAGCGCTATCGATGACCCATGACTTCAAAAGCCACGATGTCTTCAATGGCCAGGGTGTCTTCAATGGCCAAGGTGTCTTCAATGGCCAGGGTGTCTTCAACGCCAGGAAGTTAGCGTAGAGGCGCTTCCCAGAAACCCTGGCGACGTCGGATCCGTGCGACGAACGCGGAGGGCAATCGCGGTCGCCGCCCCGCCGGCCGCAAGCAAGACAACGGTCGCGGCGACAATCCACCTTCGGCGGCGCCGTCGATGGCGATCGTCATCGTCTCGAGGGTTGGCTCGAGGCTCCAGTCGGAGCGCCAGCGTCCTGCGCATTCCGCGAGTTGCATGGATTCGTCGCTCGGCCGAAACGCGGTCGGCCGCCGATACCTGCAGCACGTGGGGCCCTGGATCGAGAAGCAACACTGAGTCCATTGGTTGTCCAACGCCCTTCGAGAGCGACTCCCCATCCAGCCGCACGTGATAGGATGTGGCACCCGACACTTCGAGGCGAAGCCGCGCAACTTGGCTCTTCCACCGTTCGAGCGCCGCAGACCACTTCGCCCGCAGCGCTTCGGGCGGGCTGCCCCATCGGCCGGCAAGCACCGTCGTCAACATTTCCGTCGCCTCGACAACCTGCCCCGTACGCTCGAGCGCCACCGCAAGATTGAACGCCGTTCGGACATCCCGGCGAAGCGCAAGCGATCGACGAAGCAGGTCTCTGGCTTCGGCCCAGCGGCCTTTTTCTTTGGCGCGCACCGCTCGAGCATACAACCGTTCGGCATCATCGGTTTCGGCACGTTGCTCCGATTCTTCGGCAAGCGCAGGTTCCCCCGAATCCTGCTGTTGAGCGCGCGCAACAGGCGTGGCGATGCCGCCCGCGAGAAATACAAAAACGAGCGCTTCTGTCTTCATGGTTCCCAAAATTCAGGCGCCGGTTTCGAAGTTGCAGTTGGCTCGGCGCGTGCAGGGGCGGAGCGTTTTCGAGTCGTTCGGCTTCGCCGAGCCCGATCGCGACGCATTTTTCGACGCGCGCGATTCATGTTTGAGCTCGTGCGGCGTTCGGAGTGTTTCTTGGTCGCGGTGTTTGATACGTCGGCATCGACTTCCGAGATCGGGTTACGTATCGCCGCCGTTTGTGTTTTTGTCGAGTTGTCTGCCGTGGAACCATTTTTCTCTGGTGCTGGAGTTGAAACCATCGACGACGGCCGCAGCTCCGATGATGCATCGCCAGAACGGTATTGAATCCACCATCCTGCAACTAAACCGGCCGCCATCAACATCACGATGATGCCCCACCGACGAATCGTTCCTCCGCGAGGCGAACGTGAAGTTACATCGCGAACTACCGTCGTTGCCGCGCTCTCCTCGACTGCGCTCTGCACCGAAACGGCTCGCGTTCGCTCTCGCTCACCTTTGAGGCCACGAAAACGGTCTTCCAAAAAGGCATCGACGTCGAGCTCTTCTTCCTCCAGGACGACGGTTCGATGGATGGCGCGCAGTCGGCTCGCCACTTCGCGCGCGCTCGCGGGTCTTCCTTCGCGTTCAAAACAAAGCAGTTCAAACAGCAACTCGGTCAAAGCGGCAGGACAATCGGCGCGAAACTCATCTACATCCAAGAGCACTCCGTCGAGAATAAGGGTTGCGGTGTCGCGGGGGGTAGCGCCGCGAAACAGTCGGCGACCGCATAAGAGCTCCCAAAGCACTACGCCAAACGCAAACAGGTCAGACCGAGGATCGACAGGCTCGAAGCGAAGCTGTTCTGGCGACATGTAACCAAACTTTCCACAAAGCGTCAGCATAGTTTTGTTGCCCGAAACCCCGGCATCTTGAAACACAAAATCAAGAGAAAGTGAGCTTTGAGATTGCGAGTCGCCGATGGGCGTTAAACGCGCTTCTAGTTCGACCGGTGAACTCGCGGAAAACGCTTCACCGGCAACCAACGCTTTGGATACGCCAAAATCGGTGACCCGAACGACTCCGTCGAAACCCACGAGAATATTCTGGGGAGAAACGTCGCGATGAACGAGTTGAATCGGTTCCCCATTCATTGACGTAAGCTCGTGCGCAGCCGACAAGCCATCAGCCGCTTGACGGGCGATGCTGAGACAGATTTGCAGCGGAAGAAGCTCGCCTTCGTCGAGCAGTTGTTGCAGCGTCGATAGCGCCAGCCCATCGACGAAGTCCATGAGCAAAAAAGGACCTTCAACATCGGTGCCCACGTCGAGCACGCTAACTACGTTGGGATGCCGGATAAGACCCGCCACGCGCGCTTCCTCGAGAAACATCTCACGAACTCGGCGGTCGTCGCATAAATGGGGGTGGAGTCGTTTGAGCGCGTACAGCCGCTGGAAGCGACCTTCCTGACGCAACACCAGGTTGACGTGGCCCATGCCGCCGCGGGCGATCGGCGCGACGTGTACGTATCGGTCATCACTCACTACAGATTTCCATCGAGTCTACAGCTTCCACGGGAGCACCGTGCGATATGGAAGCACCGTGCGATATGGAAGCACCGTGCGATACCGCCTACGACTCGTTACGAAACATGATTGACCGAGGGGAGGCTGCAAGCTGACCACTCGGCTCAGCATACCATCTGTGGCAAAGTATACGTGTATGGCTGACCGTTCTGTGGGACGAACTACCGAACGCCCAACCAACGAATATCTCTGCCGCGTGTATCGCTCAGCACTCCGAGGAGATTTCGTGGCGGTCGCTCCTGAACGGGAGCGCTTAGCCCGGTCGGCCGATTCTGGAGACCAGGCCTGGGCGCGCGCTTTGGGCACAATGGAGTGGGTGTTCTCTCAGGCTCCGGCTTTGCATCCATCCCCCGCAACCATCGAGCAAGATGCGCACAGAAATGCGAGAGCCCAACACGCCGCGGCCGTTGCCGCCGGGCAAATGGCGCTTCGCGCGTTCGTCGCCGTCCAGCCTCGGGAACTCGATCAGTGGAATCGTATTCTCGAACGTATCGCGAGCCGAAACGAAACCGTCGAGGTGTCGCTCGAATATGCACTTGCTCAAGGCTGGTCGTCGATCTTGCGAGGCGAGACCGTCCACATGCAGGAGCAACTGGCCACACTCGAGCATCAGGGGCGTGATGCCCGCTTCGCTCACATCACCACGCTATTCGCGATCCAGCGAGCCTTCGCTGCGCTGTCAGCACGCGATATTGACGGCGCGACAACGTTTTCGCGACGGGCGTCGCGAATGGCGCGCGCAGAATCTTTTCTGCAGTGCGAATATCTTGCGAATATTGCACTCGCACGCTCCCGGCGGCACGCAGGGCGAGGCTATCTCGCATTGCGTATTCTCGATGCGTTGGCTCAGGTTACGCCTGTAGATTGGCAGAGATGGCTCGCGTTCGAACGCGGCCTTTGCGGAGCTGGATCAAGCAATGAAGCGCCAGCGAAGACATCTTTCGTCGCGCTCGCCAACGCGATCGAACGTGGTTCGCGAATCGACTGCCAGCATGCTGGCGAGGCGCTCGCGGTGTGGGCCCAAGGATTTCACGACCTCTATGAAGAATGCGCCGCGTTGCTCGCGACGATCGGTGTAGCTCCGATCTCCGTTGAAGCCGATGCTTGGTGTCGGGGTCGCTCAGACGCCATCCCATTCGGGATTCGGGATCCCTGCGCGGACACTGAATCGTTTGTCATCATGGACGCGGGCCCGAGTCGACGAATGCTCGCATCCGGGCTTCGCTTGCTTCGCGCCGAGCAGCCGATCTGGACAATCAACTCCAGCAAACGGCAAGGCACGCGCAACCATCGTGCGCTGGCGATTCTTGCTATGGCGGGAGACGCAGGGGTCACCCAAGAAGAACTCTTTGCAGGAGTCTATGGGTTTGGATTCGATGCGGTACGCCACGGACGTCTCCTGCGCACTCTGGTCTTTCGTATCCGCGCAGAACTCGGCGATGTTGCGTCGCTAGAGCGTGACGGGACGCAGCTGCGTCTGGTCGCCCATCGAGCCATCGCCATTCCAGACCCACGTTCGGCGCTCGATCTCGGGGAAAAGATTCTTGCCGAAGTTGCGAGCGCATCCGGCCGTTCCACTGCGCGAGAGGTTGCGCGCGCGATGAAGGTTCCCCTCCGTACCGTGCAAGCAACCCTCCACGGGTTGGTCGACGAACATCTATGCACCACAGAAACGGACGGAAGACGTGTCGAATACGTCGTGGAGGATACGACGTTTCGAGAACCATCGCTTCTCCGCCTACGCGGTTCGCTAAAGCCTCGCTGAACCATGGGCTCGGAGCGTGGCGCGCACGGCACGGCGGGTGGTAAGATATTGCCGATGCGTTGTGTGGCATGGGTTGAGGTTCGGCCTTGTGCGCTGATCTGCCTTTATTCCGCAGGTTGCTGTCTTCTGGCCTGCGAGCGCGACGAAGTCGCCGCCACGCGCGTCGACGTGACCATCGATGCAGACGCCGCCGCGCGCTCCGCTGCAGCCCGCATCGTCGTGCGCGTGTTCGGCACCGAAGGAAACGAGGTTGCCATGTTCGACCGCGCGTTCACAGAGAACGATTTCCCGGCGTCGATTCGACTCACGCCGGGAATGGGCGCGCCGCCGCGAACGTTTCGAATCGAAGGAGAGCTCATCGACCCATCCGGCGTCGCTGTGAGCTGGATTCGCGCGCGCGGCGGCTATATCGAGGGTCAAGCAACCGAACTCCGCCTTCGTTTTGACGCAGCCTGCGGCGATTCGGAATGCCCGCCCCATGAAGCATGCGAGCTGGGTGCGTGTGTGGGCGCGTGCTTTGTTCCTTCAGAACTCGAATCGCTGACGTTCGAGCGATCGAATTGCCCGAGCGAAGTGTTCGTAGATGGAGAGCGCGGAAAAGATATGCCGAGCACATGCATCGACCCTGGGACCCCCTGCCGAACGATTCAATACGCACTCGACCAATACGTCACGGGCACCGACGGCGCCGTCGTCAACGTGCGGGGAGGAGTGACGTATCGTCCGGAGGCCGAACACACGGCATTGGTGTCACTCCGACGACGACATAGCGGCACGGCGGATCGGCCGACCACCATTCAAGCCTGGCCCGAAACCGGAACGCCAGTGCTCGATGGCGGCGGCCAAGTCGATCGAGGCATCGAATTTTGTTGCGACGAAGACATCAACGACAACGCCTCCGCAAGCTGGGTGGTGGTTGACGGCTTTGAGGTCGTAGGCGCCCGCGAGCATGGAATCACCTTCAACGGGAGCTCCGCCCGCGAGGTGACGGTTCGCAACTGCGTTCTCTCCGGCAACGGCGAAGGGCCCACGAGATTCGACAATCGAGCCGGCATCGCGCTCAACAACGGTGCCCACGATATTGAAATTATCGATAGCGAAATTCACGACAACCAGTCGGCAAACCCCGACGAGGCAGCGGCAGGCATGTACATCAACAAAGCCACCAACGTTCGCGTAACCGGAAACATCATTCGCAACAACCAGGGCGACGGAGTGTTCGTTGCTCTGACCGAAAACCTTCGCTTCGAACGCAATCGAATCGTGAACAATGGTGAACATGGGATGAGCGTGTCCGGAACCGGAATCTTGATCGAAGATACGTCGTTTTGCGCCAATGAAATACACGGGATTCGGTTTTCCGGAGGAGACGCACACAGCGCAAACCACATCAACTCTGCACGCAACGGCGCGAGCGGCATTCGAATCGCCGCCGAGGTGCTGGGAGTGGCCATTCGCAATAGTATCTTGGCTGCCAACCAGACGTTCGGTGTAGCCGCGGAAACCGCGGCATCGAACTCCACCAGCGAATTCAATCTTTATTTCGACAACCAAATTGCGGCGCAAGAAAATATTGTCGCCGATCCAACCGAAATATTTGACGAAGACCCTCGCTTCATCGACATCGCAGCATGCATGGATGCTTTGCGTGACGATTCTCCAGCGAAGGGCGCATCACGCGAAGGCGTCGACCTCGGAAACCGCCTTGCGGCGCCCCAATCGCCGTGATGTCCCACCCCAATTCGCGCTGTCCTAGAGATACCTTGACGTAACAACACCGTATCATCTCGCGCTTAGCGAAAGCGCCGACGGAAACTAGCCCCCGAGCATTGACTACCGTGACCCGATGCCGCAGCGTGCACGCGGTAGGCCATGAAGAAGTCTTTCGTAGCCCGAGGAATGGCGCTATTTCTGTCGGTGAGCGCTCCCTGGACCGGCGGAGCGTCGCTTCTCGCGTCCGCTCGGGCGGCGGCCCCAATCGGCATGTTTGTCTTGTCTGGGTGCACGGCTGAGGCCGCAGGAGTCAATGAACACCAAGACTCGCCCAAGCTGGTGTGGACTCCCCAAGCGGGAATCCCGCTCGCCGTAAAACTTGTGAAAGCCAGCTTCGTCGCGGGATGGACAATCTCTGCCCCCGTCGCTGCGTTCTTTGTCGTCACCGCGGTGGTTTCCGCGGGCGCGATGTTCGTTTGGGAATCCATCGTCGGACGTTGGCAGTCGTTTGTCCGGGAGGCCTTACAACCTCCTCCGGACGTACGTCGCTATGCCGCGCTCAGCGTGACCGCGATGACGAGTTTCCTGTTGGCCCTCGACGCTCCGCAATCGGCCTCAGACCACTATCGCGCCATCCACGAGGCCGCGACGCTGGTCCGCGACGATGAGTCTCGCGCCGCCATCAACGACATCGCGGCGATCAACAATCAGTACAGCGCAACGGTCGCCGCGCAAGTCCAACACACCTACGCCCTGACGAGCTTTCTCAGCTTCAAACAGTTCGAAGACCTATTTGGCCGATGGGCCGCGTTATCCGACGCTATGACCAACGCGCTTCCACAGTTCGCAGACCTGCCGTCGTGGACCAGCGCGTATAAGAACAAGGCACAACAACTCCTGCGAGACTATTCTCAGGGTCATCAACTTTCGGAGTTTCAACGGCAAGGTCTCGTTCAAGCATTCACAGCGCCTCCGAATCAAGATCCGGCCATCGCGAGCACACTTCAAAGCTCGCCAGCTGAAGAAGATGGTGTTTCCTTCACCGTCCCCATTCCACTAGAAACAGGGGCGACGCGTATTGCCACAGTCTACGCATCACCCAACCACTGGGGTTACGAAGAAGCGGAAGCACTGACGGAAAGCAACGGTGCAGGGAATCATGACGATTCATGCAAACAGATCACCTGCCACGTGTTCGCAACGCTGTGGCAGCACCAAGAAATATTTTATCGATTCCAGGTTTCCCAGATCCGAGTGTTCGCGTTTAGCCGAGCCGCAAACGCCGAAGATACCGAAGAGGCTTTTTGTGGCGCGCTGGACGAGCTTTTGAACGTACGGTCCGCGAACGTAAACGTCCCTTTCGACGACGAGTACGCGTTGGGGCTCCGCACCGAATCTGCAGTGCAGGATGTCGACCCAAAGTTTTGCAAGATGAACGAAAGCGTATACTGGTCGCAATATCCCTCCGGAACATCCACCGAAGAGATCCAATCCGAACCGAAACCTTGGCGCCGGCCTGAGTAGCCATTTTGCGCTTTGCTTGGCTGCGCTGCGCTACGCTTCTCGAGCTCGGCAACTACTCCGTTTCGCCTTCTTGCTCGTTTGGTGCGTCAGCAGCCTCAGGGTCGCCAGCCACCTCGGTTTCCCCCGTGGCGTATCGACTCACCGCGCGTGCCGCGGCGGCAGCGCCAGAAATGGTGAACACGAATACTCGCTGGCGGGCTTGCCGGCGTACATATTGCGGGGAAGTGTCGACTGTGAACCCGTCTACGCCCACTGCGCGGCCCCACCCAAAGCGGGCCGCGCTGCCAACGTTGAGCGACAGACCGGCAAAGCGAAAACCGAAGCTCGCGGATAGCCCGAAGCGATGGATCTTCTCGACTTGGTAGGCGTCGGGACGCGATGGAATGCGCGGAGCGGACGAAAAATCAGTGAACAGCCCGCCCCGCACGGTCACGATATCGCTCAGCACGCGTTCCGCCCCGAACGCCAGGTTGCCTACCCATTCCCTTCTCGTTTCGTTGTCGAAATAAAGGCCCAATACCGGCGTCGACCCGTCGCTTTCCGTGTCGATCGCCACTCGTTCGCCGCCGCTCACGGGGGCGAACACAGAGGCATCGGCGGAATACAGAACGCGCCCCTTGCGCCGCCAGGCCGCGCCTAAACTAAATGACAAGGGCACTGGGTCGCGGATGGTTGCGCTGCGATCTTCAACAAACGCAAAGTCGGTGTTCCCCTGGTCGGGGCCCATGCTCTGCATGGATTGCACGATCTGCTCGCGGGCCGAACCTCGCGCCCTCAGACGAAACGCTGGAAGCTGGGTGGCGAGCCCAAAACTCCACCGGTTGGCGCGGCGGTAGAGCACGCCGAATCGCGGCACCAAATCGAACAGCCGGGCGCTGAGGCGGCTCAGGCGAACAAGAGAATCGGCTTCCTGAAACAGGCCCGTCGAATCATCGCGTACGCCGCCGCGACTGAGTAGCTGCGATTCTGCGTGGCCCAAGCTCTTGATGCGCAGGTAGAGTGTGCCCCCGATGGACCAATCTTTGTTGATGCGGTACGCAGCCGATAGCCCGTGGAACACTTCGCGGTTGTTTTGCTCGATGCGCACCGAATCGGTAATCGACGCGTCGATGGTGCCCCCGCGCAGCAGAATGTCGAATACGCGGGCGCTGCGCAGGGAGAACACACTGTAGGCCAGTGCAACTCGATTGCGGCCATTCGAATCTTCGCCGAACGCAATCTTGGTCGACGCAAATGCGGGCAGAAACCCGCGGCTGCGAAACTTTAGGTCAGAGTCGCCGCGGGTATCTACGAACCCGTCTTCAATGGTAAATCGCTCGATTTCAATCAGCGTGAGCCCGCCCGCGAAACCTGCAGTATCGTCGTCGACAAGCCCGGCCGGGTTGTAGAACGAGGCCGAAGGGTCGTCAGCCACCGCCGTGAACGCGCCGGCCAGGCCTATGGCGCGGTCGCCGAGTGGCGGGGCGGCGTGGTGGACATCGTCGGCCCGAGCCGTGATAGAACTCATCGCCAACGCGATAGCCACCCACAGCACTTGAGACAGCATTCGAGCAAAGATTCGATCGGCGGCGTTTGGTCGCACGAAGGGCGCAGTATGAAACAAGGCCTCCCTCCAAACAACGCATTCCGCTGGTTCGCCTGGGTCTGGGTCACCTGGGTCTGGATCACACGGGTCTGGGTCACACGGGTCTGGGTCACATGGGTCTGGGTCACATGGGTCTGGGCCATCTGGGTCGACCGGAGGGTCTTACGGATGGTGTCTTACGGAATTTTGTACGGAGCACTCGGCGGCTGCCCTCGACCCGCCGGGTCAGCCCCGATGCAGCGAACGGTCGGCGAGCCCTCTTCCATACGCGCAGACGCCGAAGAAGCCAACGACGCTCGAACCAACGACACTCGAACCATCAATGTTCGAACCACCAACGTTCAAACCACCAACGTTCAAATCAGTGACTTGCTGTCTCGGATGACGCTCGAGGAAAAAGTTGGGCAGCTCAATCTAATCAGCGCGGATCTCGATCGCACCGGGCCGTCGATGGAAACTGCTCACCAAGATGACATCAAGCGTGGGCGTATCGGTGCAATATTCAACGCATACGGCGCAGAATTTACCCACAAACTGCAGGCCATCGCGGTCGAACAAACACGACTCGGTATCCCGTTGCTTTTTGGCTACGACGTGGTCCACGGGTTTCGCACGATTTTCCCGGTTCCCCTGGGCGAAGCAGCGTCTTGGAATCTCGAGACGATGGAGCGCTCCGCGCGCATCGCCGCAATTGAGATGGCGGCCGCAGGAGTACACTGGACGTTTGCGCCCATGGTCGACATCGCGCGTGACCCCCGGTGGGGCCGCGTCGTCGAGGGTGCAGGTGAAGATCCATTCCTGGCCTCGCGCATCGCCGCCGCTCGGGTACGCGGCTTTCAAGGTCGCGACCTGAGCCGGCCAGATACCGTGCTCGCGTGCGCGAAGCATTTTGCCGCGTACGGCGCAGCCCAGGCTGGCCGAGACTATTTCACCGTCGACATTTCCGAGCGCTCTCTCCACGAAACGTATCTGCCGCCTTTTTACGCTGCGGTAGAAGCTGGCGTGGGCACCATCATGACCGCGTTCCACGAACTCAGTGGCGTCCCGGCAACAAGCCACCCTTATCTGCTCAAGCGCGTTTTGAGAGATGCATGGCGCTTCTCCGGTTTTGTTGTGTCGGACTATACCGCCGTGGCCGAGCTCATTCCCCACGGCGTCGCTCCCGACCTCCGCGAAGCCACCCGGCTCGCCTTCGGCGCAGGAGTCGACATGGACATGCAGGACAGCGCGTTTCTCAAAGAGCTCCCGAAACTTGTTCGCACCGGCCGCGTATCCGAACGCGATATCGACCAGGCAGTGCGACGCGTGCTGGTGCTGAAAACGAAGCTAGGCCTGTTCGACGACCCCTATCGCTACCACGATCCCGCGCGAGAGCGATCGATGCAGCAACAAGACCATCGTCGAGCCACAGCTCGTGACGCGGCACGAAGATCGATCGTGCTCCTAAAAAACGAAGGCGCGCTACCCATCGAATCAAGCCGTCGCCGCATTGCGGTGATCGGCCCGCTCGCTAATGCCAGAGACCACGCGCTCGGAAGCTGGCACGCGCAGGGGAAAGCCGACGAAGCCATCTCGCTGCTCCAAGGAATTCGCGCGCAGGCGCCCGCTACGATGAACGTGACTCACGCTTTGGGTTGCTCCATTGATGGCGACGAAAACCCTGATTTTTCCGAAGCGATTCGGGTGGCCCGCACCGCCGATCGCATCGTGCTCGCGTTGGGAGAAAGCGCGACCATGAGCGGCGAAGCAGCGAGTCGGTCTGAAATTGATCTTCCGGGAGCGCAGCGCGATCTTTTCTTGGCACTGCGCAAACTCCGCATTCCGATCATCGTCGTGCTAATGAATGGGCGCCCTCTGGCCATCCCTGAACTCGCAGCGCATGCCGACGCGATCGTGGAAACCTGGTTCGGCGGCTCCGAAGCGGGGAACGCTATCGCGGACGTGCTTTTCGGTCGATACAACCCGTCCGGAAAGCTTCCCGTCACGTTTCCGCGCTCGGTAGGCCAGGTGCCGATTTTCTACAATCACAAAAACAGCGGCCGCCCCCCGAAACCCGGCGACCACTACCGCAGCCGCTACCTCGATAGCCCCACCGCTCCGCTCTACCCCTTTGGTCATGGGCTAAGCTACAGCACGTTTCGCTATGGCGAGGTTCGGTTGGGCCATCCCGATCTCAGAAGCCACAAGCTCAGTCTTCGACGCCTCGCGCAAACGCCGCTGCGGGTCACCGTACGCATCACCAACACCGGGTCGGTACGCGGAGAAGACGTCGCTCAGCTCTACATTCGGGATCTTGTGGGCAGCGTCACTCGGCCGGTCCAAGAGCTTCGAGGCTTCCGGCGTGTATCTCTTGAACCTGGCCAATCGACCGACGCGACCTTCGACATCACCCCAGCTGCACTCGCGTTCTACCGACGCGACATGAGCGTCGGAGTCGAGCCCGGAGAATTCACGATCATGGTGGGCCCAAGCAGCGCACAGGTGAAACGCAAAACGTTCCGACTCGTCGTTGGACGCTAGCCCGGATATTTCACAAGATCCGGGCTAGGGTTGCCGCGCTTCCGCGCGACCGGGGGTGGCAAACTCCCGCGGGTTCGATTGGTTGCGCCACTCGGTACGAATCCACGCGGGCGTCCGCGCCTCCGACGCGACGCGCACCTCGTCGAGCACGCCGCCAAAGGCCCGTACAGGAGCCTGTGAAAGGGATGGGGGCCGCCCGATCACGACATGGGTCGGCGTAACGCCAGCAAACGAAACGTCGTTGGCTCGTTCTTCCTTGACGACTTCGCCATCGAGATACATCCGCATATTCGACGACAAATCCCACGTAAACACCAGGAACCGCCAGACCCCAGCGATCGTCACCGACGGCATCGCTTGCACCCGGATCAGCTGCGCTGACCCGTCCGAATATATCGATCCTACAGACCTCATATCGAGCCACAAGTGCACTTCATGATGCAGGGGGTCGCCGATCCCAAACCCGTTGTAGAGCTCGCCAGTGCCATCCGACTGATAAAACGTGATTCCCGCAGAGTCATCAAGCCTCGCCCAATGGCTGATGGTGCCCCGCTGGCCTATCGCGGCTGCAGAGGTAGGGAGCGCGATGAAATCGTCAACACCATCGAAGAGCTGCCCATGGCCGATGGGCGCGATTTCTCGAACCGGCGATGCCGCGCCGCCGCCGCCGCGACCGTGATTGGCGGCCCGGGTTTGGTCACGAAACTCGTCCGCGACGTCGGTGCCCTCCTCTTCGAGGTGCCACACCGAAGAAAACCCTTCGGTCCACACATCCGAAGCCGCCGTCACCCGCTCGATCACCGAATCGCGAAAATAAAGATAAGGAATCGGCGCATTCTCTTCTGGCGAAGACGAGAGCGAGGGAAGACGTAGCCACGCCGTCAAGCCACCGTTGCTGGAATCGTACTGCTGCATATCAAACGGGAGCGGGTCGCCGCAGTCGGACATATAGAACCGAAACCCGCCGCCGCTCACTTCCGCGCGGTCACGCAGATCAGGATGCTCCGCCCACACCAAAAGCATGGGAAAGCCCACGTGCCGCCCTTCAACGCGCGTGTAATCGATGCGGATGGGCAGTCGCAACGAGAACTCGTCGTCACACCACGGATCGGTGCTCGTGATGGGAATGGCCGAATCGGTGGCTCCGTCCGTTCGCGTGATTCCACCGTCAGCGCCGTCCGAAGGGAGCGTTTCGAACCCGGACCGGCAGCCCGTGAGGGCAACAAGCAAAGTCAACCACCGCATCATGCGCCCTTACATGATGCGCATTCGTGAGCCCTAACGCAATTGAGGTCACGAGATTCCGATGAGTTGGGGCGCCCAGGGGCTCTTTTGTAGGTTCGCCCACGGTAGCTTCGCATTCTGGCTTGAGATAACATTCGCGCAATGAACCCGCCGAGCCGCCTTCCCATCGCGGTCGCGCTCGCTGTTGGATGCGCTTCGGGTCTGTACCTACCCGCGTGTTACAGCTACGCCTACCATCGGCGGAGCGGTCTGCCGCCGCACGATCGCATCGCCATTGATCGCAACGCACCCGAAGAAGACGTTCGCTGGTCGTATTTTTGGGGCCTGATGCGGAGCGAATGGACCCCGCCCCCGCGATGCGAAGGAAAAGGCGCGGGCCGCGTGGAGGTCTCGTTCGTCTGGTACAGCGTGATCTTGATGACCATCACCTTGGGCACAGTGGTGCCGAGCAAGATCAAAATCTACTGCACGGTGGATTCGGCGCCCAGCATGGGACCCTAAAACGATGAAACGACCTTTGCTCACATACGAACCAGATCGCGTATGGCGAAACTGGCACAACAGCTCTCGCGTAGGCGGAAACGTGGAGCGCTTTTATACGCCGCGGAACGTCTGGGAGGACGGCTCGCGACCATCGCGCAAAGCTTTCTTGCCAGGATTGCGCGGCCTGCAGCAAATCATTCGCCGCGCCGAACGCGACCAAAAGCAAGTGCGTGCGCTGGGGTCCGGCTGGTCGCTTTCAAACGTCGCCTACAGCGACGAATACCTGATCAATACCGCGCGGCTGACCTACTGGTTCGTCGGTTTCAACACCGCATCGATGGTCACCCCGCGATATCAAAACCGCCGACATCGATTGGTCTATGCCCAGTGCGGCGTGCAAATCCGGAACTTGAACGCGCATCTCGAATCGCGACGTCTATCGCTACCGACCTCGGGAGCCAGCAACGGCCAGACCATCGCCGGCGCGCTCGCCACCGGGACCCATGGCTCAGCGAACTCGGTGGGCTCGATGCAAGACTTCATGCTCGCCCTCCACGTGGTGGCCGAAGGCGGAAAGCACTACTTAATTCAGCGGCGGCGGCGGCAAGCGGTGACGACTGAGTTTTGCCGCTGGCTGGGCGCCGAGCGCATCTGCGACGACGATCTCTTTCGCGCCGCGGTAGTGAGCTTTGGCAGTTTCGGAGTCGTGCACGGCGTGCTCTTCGAAGCGAAACCTATCTATCTGCTCGAACGCCACGTCAAACAGTTTGATTTCGACGACGTCCGCGCGCCGATGGCCTCGCTCGACGTGTCGACGTTGGGCTTGAAAGACGGCGACGCGCTCCCGTTTCATTTCGAGGTGGTGCTCAACCCGTATCGCAGTGGTCCGGGCGAGCGAGGCGCGTTTGTGCGCGTGTTGTATAAACGAAAGGCGGGCCGTGTGTTGCCGACCCCCGACGTGCGAGACGGTGGCCTCCTCCGCAGCGAAGACTTGGTCGCGCTTGTCGGTCACCTCTCCGATGTCTTGCCGGTCGCGGTGCCTCCGCTGCTTCAATCGGAGCTCGAAGGAGGTTTCGCGCCCACTCCTCCTTCTGGCGTGTTACTCACGCACGGACAGCAGTTTGGTGACTCGACGCCCACCGGCGGAGGCACGAGTACAGAAATCGGCGTGCCCATGGCGCGGGTGGGCGAGGCCGTGCGGGTGGTTCTTCAAGCTGCGCAACAAGAGCCGTTCGGCGCCCCGATTGCGCTCCGCTACGTGAAGGCTTCAGACGCGTTTTTAGCGTTTACTCGGTTCGGCCCGCGCACCTGTACGATCGAGCTTCCGGGAGTCGATTCGCGGCGTACTCGGGAGGGGTTTGAGCGTATTTGGCGGGCGCTGCGGGATCGGGGGATTCCCCATACGTTTCATTGGGGGCAGGCGCTTCCGATGGAGCCGACGTGGGTGCCGCGGCAGTTCGGCGCGCGGCGAACGCGGTGGCTGGAGGCGCGGCGCGCGTTTTTGAGCGCTCGAGGGCGGGCGATGTTTTCGAATCGAATGGTGGAGCGGCTCGGGCTGAGCAGCTAACGACGCGCGCAAACCAGTACCAAGTTTTTTGGAGTACGAAGTTCCTTGGCGCTCGGGCGCCTTTGGGGGTGGGCCTCGCCGGGGTCGGGCGTCCTGCAAATGCGGCGCCGGGTCAAGACTTGGCGGGTGGTTCCATGCGCCGCGCACGACGCCCTCGGCGCTCGCGCCAGCCGGGGTTTTGGCGGATGGCCGGCTGGCACGAGCGACGCCCCGGCGAGGCCCACCCCCAAAGGCGCCCTACTTAGAAGCGATGTAGCCCGAGCTTCCAATCCATCTTGTTCGTCGAGTACAACGAAGCTAGTCGATGATCGGCCCGCGCGCAGTTCGGGTCAGCAAGTCGCCTTGCTCGGCTGTGCTCTCGCAATTCGTTGATCCGTTGTTCTTGATAAACCGAAAGCACAGGTTTTCCACCGTGCTCGCGACGAACAGTCCGTTCTTCACCACTGGGTTGAGTTCCTTGGACGCCCGGATTGCTTTTTCCTGTTCTTCCGTAAGCTGGGCGTTCTTCATGACGCAGTAGCAAACCGGCCGGCCACTCGCTGCTTGGTGAGAACACGGCGCGAGGCCGTGGAATGACCACAGTGGTTGTATGGCCGCGTTGGCCTTCTTGGCATCCGCGGTCAGCGTCATCACCGTGAATTCGGTCTTGGCGCCGTTGCCGCGCTTGCCAGCGTAGAGCGCATTCATGTTGAATTCGTACCCGCCTACGTCCTGAACGTTGGCGAAGCTGACTGTACTCTTTGCGTTCGATTCGGCGTAACTTGCCCGCCTGTAAACGCTCCATATCGGCGCACTGTCCAACGTTTGAACGACACCTCTCAAAGTGAGCTGATCCATCGACTTCGCGGGCGGAGCCAGTGAACGTTGTTGTTTTTCCTCGGTGCCCTCCGAACCCAGGGTTTCGGTATTGGCAGTGCACGCGCCGGTGACGGCGATGGTCATGGAGAGGAAGAGTGTGGTTCGGAACATCGTAAGCCTCCAGGGATAACGCTTCTTGTGCGAGAGCACACATCGTGCCACATGCTCCGACATGTCTCTCTGACGGTTTCTAACCGGGTTTCCAGCGGGAAACTGAGGGTGTTTCAGGAAACGCTACCCGTAGATTGGGATGTTGGTGGATGAAACTTCGTCGTGCTTGGGGTCAGGGCTCCCCGGCGACGCAGGAAATCCCGCCGGTCCCGTCGGGTCGGAGCGCGCGCGTTTGGTGTCATTGCGCAAGAAAAAACAAAACCCGGTCGCGGAAAAGGTCGTGGGCGAATTCTCGAAGGCTTTGACGATTCCTTGCCCGCCGACCTTGCGATCGCGCTCGGCATCGAATGAAACTCCTGCTCGATACCCACGTATTCTTGCGGTGGTATTGAGGTCTGGCATTGGCGCGCATTTTTTTCGCGTGAGGTGTCTAAATCGGCGCACGGCCACCGATTAACACACCCATGGAGTCCCTTCGTGGGGCTTACTCGTGGGGCCGTGTGAGCAAGAAACACAGCACACAGATTGTCGATTTGGTTTCGCGCATTACGTCGGGAGACCTCGGCGCTGAGTTGAATCCTGCGGGGCGTGTCGACCTCGCGAATATCGCCGTCGAGCTCAACAACTTGTCGAAGCGGCTCGCGTTTCTCGAGAGCGACCGCGCCGCCGCCGCTTCTGCGCTCAAGGCTTCCGAGAAGAAGTACCACGACCTTTTTGACAACGCGCCGGACATGTTCGCCTCGGTGAACGCGGAAACCGAATGCGTCGTTGAATGCAATCAAACACTGCTCGCCGCGCTTGGCATCGAGCGCGACCAGATCATCGGCAAGCCTGTGTACGATCTCTACCACCCCGATTCGAAACCGGCGGTCGAGGCCGCGTTTCGCAGCTTTGTAGAGACCGGATCCGTGCGCGGAGCTGAGCTTCAGCTTCAAAAGCCGAGCGGAGAAACCGTCGACGTCGAACTGAACGTATCGGCGATTCGCGATGAGCACGGAAATATTGTCGCCAGCCGCTCGATTTGGCGGGACATCACGCAGCGCAAACACGACGAGATGCTGCGACGTCAGCACACCGACCGCCTGCAGGCCATCGGCCAGCTCGCAGCCGGCGTGGCCCACGAAATCAACAATCCTGCTGCGTTTGTGCTCGCGAACCAGAGCGTGATGAAAGAACTGCTCCAATCGCTTTCGGCGTGTCTCGAAGAGCTGCTCTCGCTTCCTGAAATTACGCACAACCCCGCTACGCTCGAAGCGGCCCACCGCGTGCTCGAACACCACCGATCCGAAGAAGCCATCCGCGAACTTGCAGAGATGGTCGAAGACAACACTCAGGGTCTCAAGCGCATCGCGGTGATGGTCAAAGACCTGCGTCTATTTTCTCGCGTAGAAACCGAAGACGTAGAGTGCGCGCCATTGAACGATGTGATCGAAGTCGCATGCCATATGGTGGAAAACGAAGTGCGGCACCGAGGCCGACTCATCAAAGACCTTGAGTCCGTGTCGTCGATCGCCTGCCACCGCTATCGGCTCTCGCAGGTCTTCGTCAACCTTCTCCTCAACGGCGCGCAAGCGCTCGACGGCCCCGACGGCGAAGTTCGCATTTCCAGCTGTCAAACAGGGGACCAGCTCGTCGTCGTCGTGGAAGACAACGGAGTCGGTATGCCGGAATCCGAGCACACCCGCGTATTCGAGCCCTTCTTCACGACCAAAGGGCGCACCGAAGGCACCGGCCTGGGGCTCTCGTTGTCACTAGAAATCGTTCGGCAGCATGGTGGAAGCATCGAAGTCGACAGCGAAATAGGCCGCGGAACGCGATTCACGGTGACGCTCCCGATCGATACCGGACTTCAGCCGAACTCCCGCGTCAGCTTGATACCCAGCGGCGAGCCTGCAGAACGCATGAAACTGCTGCTCGTGGACGACGAGCCACAAATCCTTCGCGCCTACCGACGCATGCTGCAGCACCATCACGTGGTCGTGGCCGAGGGCGGAGCCTGCGCGCTGGATATCCTCCGCGAAGACCATCGCTTTGATCTCGTGCTCTGCGACCTGATGATGCCGGAATGCGATGGCGTCCAGGTCTACGAAGAAATCAGCCAACGCTGGCCCGAGCTCATCGACCGCATCGTGTTTTACAGCGGAGGCGCGTTCACCCCGCGAGCCAGCGCGTTCGTCGATAGCGTGGGAAATATTTGCTTAGAAAAGCCCCTCGAATCTCGTCTGCTGCTCAAAGTGCTCGACCGCGTCGCGCGTGCCGCTAAGCAGTCAACGACCTAGCGCTGCGCTCCCTAAAGCGAAGATTCGTCGAAAGGCTGCCATGTATCGCAGCTCACGACTTGTTCCTTGGAGTACCCAGCGCAAGCCATCGCGTTGGGTGAAACGGTGGGGGAAGCGCACGTATATCCGCTATCGCGATGAGTACAATGCAGACCCTGGTCAGCACAGTTGGTCGGCGTTCCGTCCGCGCACCGGACAAGAACATCCCCGTCGCAGTAGTCGAGACCGTTCGCGCAGTGCGCTCCCCAACTTCGATGTTGCCATTCGCAAAACTCGAGCGACGGTTTCTCGGCACAAGCCTGGCCAAGCGCGCTGAGCACAGGCCGGCAGAAACTCTGATCCGCAAATCCGCGCAAACATAGGTCGACGGGCCCAAAGTTTGAATACTCGGCCCACGCGAGCCCTCTCTCGTTCTCGGTCTCGTGTTGGATATCGTACTCTCGGCGGGCGATGCATGCCGGCTGGAACACTGGGACGACGAAATCGGAACTGTACTCTTTAACCGTCGTGGGTCGATCAACATTTAGGTTCCATCGGGATCTAAGGTGATGACCCCAAACAACGTCGCTCGCCGCGTCCATGACAAGCCCGCCTGAATTGCCGGGGAACGCATTGGCATCGTTCATAAACCGAAGTTCGTTCGATCGCGCAATTCGAACGCGTCCATACGATGCTTTGCTCGGCAAGCGCATCGGGTGGCCAACGTTATAAATCGCGCTTCCTTCGTGAGGAAGATCGCCATACGTTGGTAGTTCAACCGGAGCGTAGCGAGAATCCACAGTCCTCTTGAGCTCAAGCACGGCATAATCGAACTTCTCGTCGAAGCGATGAGCCACGAGCCTTCTGCATGCGTAGATGTCCCTCTCCGGAACCAATGTCCTGACTTGCGCCTCGGGCGGCAGACCTGCGCGAGGGGCTGATTCCAAGTAGTAGCCAAACACCACGGAGAGGTTGTCACAAGCCTTCTGACCGTGGATACAGTGCCCCGCCGTCTGAACAAGAGCAGTGTCGTCGAATACGGCAATCAAGTATCCCGAGCAACTGGTTAGCTCGCGCTGTTCCCCCCACGGTTGTTCTGAACAAAAACCTCGTTCACGCACCTCTGCCAACCGGTCGGAATACTCCGACCTCAAAACACTGGAGCCCAGATTCCTGCAGGCGGCGTAGTCAGAAAACGTCGCTCGACACGCGAGGGTTTGATGCTTGGGAAGCTCGGAAACACCGTGTTCAAGCAACCCCCGGAGCTCGTTCCGCTCAACGAACCCGACCACGGACCGTTCCATGACTGCACGGACTCTCGGACTGGCCTGGAAGTATTCGTCCGTTCGGCCTTTCCGAAAGATCGCCTTGTCTTCGGCCTCGCCGATGCCGGCTGATTCCGCCGCGCAACCCGCGAGAACCAGAAATGCGACTGGGCCGATGCTGCGCCGGGCACTGGAGAACGCGAAAAGGAAAGAAAAACAGCTTTGATTCACAACGCTTGCGGATAAAGCAAAAAGCGTTCCGTACTGCTACTCGTCGACGTCATCGAACGTCATCGAGAGAAATGGTCATCGGGCGAAATGAGTTCGACACCGGGGAAATACGTTCGGTATCGCTTGGCGTCTCGGGTCAAGAGACGAAAGCCGGCGACCGCCGCATGGGCGCCGATGTAGAAGTCGGGAAGCGGCGCGCGACGAACACCTTTTTTTCGTCGGTATCGCAAGGACGCTTTGCCGGCCAAAAACCCGGCTTCAAACGGAATCGAGGCGCGGCGAAAAAGCGTAGACGGCAGGGCCAAATCGAGATCTTCGATTCGCGAATAGGCCACCGAAACCTCCGCATAAACGATCGGATTGATCACCAACACAGATTGGTTCGCGGCATGTTCCAACGTTTCGGACGACCACGAACACCACGTCGGATCTTCCGTCGCGACGTCGATGAGCACGTTGCTATCCACCAAGACGTGCATCATTCTCCGCGCGTCAACGCAAGGATTTCCTTGGTGCTCATCTTTGTATCGGCCGTTCCTCGAAGCTTGGCAAGCACGGAGTTCCCGCGATGATGGGCGCCTTCTTTGTTTGCTTTGAGGATGCGCACGGCATTCCCACCGATTCGGAACATCACCTCCGTATTGGGAAGCAAGTCAAGCTTCTCCCGAATGTGCACCGGGATGGTCACTTGGCCTTTGGATGTGATTTTCATAGTAAGAATCTTACAAGTACGAATTTTACTATGAAGTGCGCCAGGAGGTGTCGGAGTTCTTGAGAAGAACGTTCCGCAGCTAGTTCGAATGGGCAATCAGTTCGAAAACCCGGTTGCACCCGACGCTCGCCACTTCTTGAAGAGCCGCAGGGACTCGCCCTACGTAGTGGCAAAAAGCGCGTTTGGCGACATCCATAACGTTCCCGCGCTTCGAATGATAGAACGCTGCCACGACAAGAGCCGATTTATGCGCAGAAGCAAGGTCGCGGGACCAGCTCCATGCCACCCATGGTTGCCTGACAAACGCTCGCCAATCTGCCCACTTCCCGTGATGATCGCTCCACCACTCGGCGGCATCGCCCGTAATGACAAGTAGATCGGAATAGTCTCGATCCGTCAGTGGACGAACACCAGCCATCACACCACCGCGCGCTCCTGACGCAATTCGCTCTGTGGCGCCCAGGACGTTCAGGCTAGGCCAGAGCTCCGGATGATGATTGCGGAGATAGAGGATGTACATGATCAGAATCGCCACGACTAAGACGCTCAGCGGGTTCACCGCCTTGTCTTCGACCACCACCGGGTCTTCTGCGACCTCCGCGGCGCATCCACCCAAGGGCTGCGCAAGCATCGCGCCGCAAAGCATCCACACGCCCAAGCGCCTGCGAAACGCCGTTGGCCTCGAATTCCCCCGCTGACCGCACACCCCGCGGCGCCGGCTCATACCCATCCCGGAAATTCGCACACCTCCGGGCTCGGTCGCGGTCCCTGGCTCAGTCGCTGCCTCTGGCTCATGTTGCCCTCCGCAGACGCCATCCTCCCCGATTCAGGGGTTGGACACTACACATTAGACAAACGTTTGCCAAACAAATTGCGACAAACGAGAACAGGGGCGCACTATCTGTTCACCTACTCCTGCGGAGCCTCACTAGGAACGGTTTTGTGCAACGTAGCGCCAGCTCGATCCGTTTGAGCGAA
Organism: Myxococcota bacterium; assembly: GCA_028284955.1. Classification (GTDB taxonomy): domain Bacteria; phylum Myxococcota_A; class Polyangia; order Polyangiales; family Houyiibacteriaceae; genus JANQQS01. The sequence continues at coordinate 78,678 of JANQQS010000080.1, forward strand.
GCGATTCTTACGGTAGGGGTGAATATTGGTGGACCGAGTTCACCAATCGAGGGGGTCTCGGAAGACCCCCTGGGCAGACAGGGGCGCTCGCCCCGCGGCTGCGCCCCTGTTCTCGTTTTGTCCGTTCGCTGCGAACGCGTTCGGCTAGCGCACCCAGATCGCCTGGGCCGCGCCCGGGTTGCCGTAGAAGACTTGGTTCGTTGCGAAGCCGCCGTACATCCACACCGAGCTGTCCCCGCCGCAGAGCGTGAGGCCCTGGTTTGTCGTCGTGGCCTCGCCGAAATCCCAGCCGCTGCCGAGGCTTCCGTGGCCTTTGCAGTCGCTTGGCGCGCCGGCAGGCTGATTGACCTGCCCGACCCCGCCGTCGGTATAGCTCCCCAGACCACCACACCAGTAGTAGCCATTGGGATCGTTGTAGAGATAGTAGCCGTCTTCCCCGAAGCGAATGCGCAGATCGCTTCGCGCAATGTTCGCGCTGGAATACGTCTCCGATCCATTGAAGTGCGCGGTGAGGCGCAAGGTTTCGTAGGCGTAGTCGTTCAAATCGAGCCACGCCATGACCCCCGTAGTCGACGAAGACGCGGCGTCTGGATCTTGCGCCAGCTCGTCGAGGTTGGTGTCGTCTTGGCCGAAGTCGATGGTGACCCGGGTGTCCTCAGAGTTTTTGAGGAAGCCCAAGGTCCATCCGCCGCCGTCGGTGGTCATGTCGCAGTAGACATCCGTCATGCCGCGACCTTCGCGATCGATGGTGTAGACGCCATCGGTCGCGCCGCTGTTGACCTGAAGCACTTGCGCGCAGGTGTGGGGCGCGCGCACGAAGACATAGGCAAACGACGAAACGTCGACCGTTACTCCGCAGCCTCCGCTTGCGCCCACCGAATTGCCCGGCCCGCCGCCGGGGAAACACCCCGAGCCAGGGCCAGCTTCTCCGCCTACGCCAATGTACGAATCGGGGCTCAGGCAGTTGTTTTCCTGGTTTCCTACGATGCCGATCCGAACCCGCGCGTACGGCACGCGAAACCCGTTGCCGAGGCCCTCTTGATTGCAGTTCGCTTGCAAGCCAGACCCGGGTACGAGCGCGAGCCAATCCTCGCGAGGCGTGCCCGTGGGCACCACCGGGCCAGCGACCGCCGCTTCCACCGACGAAGCGCTCACATTGAGCACCGCGTCGCGGTCTTCTGCGCCGGTTCGCATCGCGACGCGCATTTGGGTAAACGGCACGGTGGAGAACGACGTGAACTTGGCTTCCGTTTCCGAAAGGTCCAGCGAATCAGGATTCAGCGTATCGGCGTTTTCCCAAATCGCTTCGTCGTAGGCGAACGTCGTTTCGTCGCCATCGGCTTTGAGCACCAGCGTCCAGCCGCCGCCATCGTTTTCCATGTCGCAGTAGACCGGAAAGGGGTCCGCTCCGCCAAATCCATCGGGGTCGATGGTGTAGATGCCGGATGGCGAGGTCGGCTCGTCGAGCAAAATATCGAGGCAGTTGGCAAGCGGCTCAAACACCCGGCATGCACCGCTCACGCAAACATCGTTGAGCGCGCATGCGGTATCGCAACCGCCGCAATGGGTGGGGTCGTTGTCGGTGTCAAAGCATGCGCCGTCGCATTCGGTCAGCGCCTCGCCGCACGAGGCTGCGCAGGTGCCCGCCGCGCAAACCTGTCCCGACGCGCAGACTTCGCCGCCGCCGCAGGTGGTGGCGTCGGCTCCGCAATGGTTGCGGTCGGTCATGACGTTGGTGCACTGATCGCCGCAAAGCGTGGGCGAGGTTCCGCCGCAGCTCAGGCCGCACGATCCTTCGGAACACACTTCACCCGCGCCGCAGGCGGTTCCGCATGCGCCGCAGTGATCAAGAGAGGTCTGCACGTCCACGCAGGCTCCGGAGCATTCGGTCTGAGAACCCGGGCAAGACACTTGGCAGCTTCCCGACGCGCAGACTTCACCGCTCGCACATGCGTTGCCGCAGCCGCCACAGTGGGAAGGATCGCTCGATAGATCCGCGCAGTCATCGCTGCACATTGTCTCGTTGCTTCGGCACATGCTTCCGCCGCCATCGGTCGTGCCCGCTCCCGAATCCGTGGTCGACGAGTCATCATCGCCGCAGCTCGCCGCGAATATCATCGCCACGCAACACACCACGCCCCAGACACTTCTCTTGTCCATCCGGTTCCCCTCCCCCCGACTGCGCGGGTCGCGCAGCGTTCGGTTTTTGCGGAAACCAGAATGAGGAGATTTACCCAACATTTCAAGATTTACATAAAATTATGTAATGACAGCAACTACCTTGTCGTGATTCGCGCCAAATTCGAGCTGCCAAAGAACCAAAAAGTTTTTTGGCCCATTTCCTGCCGCTGCGGGTCACTCCATCGGTGGCACGCACACAGTGTGCGCGCCGGAGCCCATGGTGGTCGGTCGGGGCGGTTGTGATTCGGTTTCTCTTCGCATGCTTAGTATTGGTGGGTACGTGGTCGATACGGCCGGGCGCGGTGTCGGCCAGCCCCGCGATGCTCCAAACGCTGCGCCCCGCCGCCCCCATCGCCCTCGATCCTTCCGTAGTCGCGGCACGCGTGTTCGATGTGCAGGCTTCCGCGAAACGAACCTTTCGATTTCCCAAACGCTACGCCACGCCCTACCGCGTCGGCCTTTACCTACCCGACCTCGAATGCCCTCTCGCAGCATGCGTGTCAGACCGCACGGTGACGCGCATCAACGGGACAATCTATGCAGCGGGCGGCCTGGGAATCGTCATTGCCGGCACCATCTTGGTTCGCAAGAACAAGCAAGACCGCCTCAAAATGCTGCACAAGCTATTCTTCGACCGCACGCGACCGGGGGGACTCGTGCTCGCCAAGTTCCCTTAGAGCCAAGGTCCTTAGAACCAAGCTTCCTTAGAGGGGGCCGGGTGAACGAGGGGAGCCACGTTCGGCTCCCCTCGGTTCACCATCCTCGGAGGCTGGTGTCAAACGCGGACCGAGGATCGCGCAGCGCCGGTAGGCCAGTCGTCGCATCCGCGAATCGAGGAAATGCCGAAGCATTTTCGAGCGTGAGGGGATGGCGGCGAATGGCCTGCCGCCGCAAGCGAGCCGACGGGAGCGT
>JANQQS010000081.1 GCA_028284955.1 Myxococcota bacterium
GGGCGGACGCGAAGCGGCCGGAGTCGGGTGGGGGGACCCGCGGAATCGTATTCCGCGGGGGGAGGGTTTGCATCAAACCCTCCAGACAACACAGCTCCCCCGCCTAGACACTCGTGACCTGGTTGCGGAAAGATGGGCTGATGAGGCTTGCTTCTGAGGTTTCTTGTACCCACTAAGGGAGGAAGTTGCTCTGCCCCTTCCTCCAAGCTCCGGGGAGACTCCGACAAAAAGCGGTCGAGGCTTCAGCAAACGCGGCCCGCATGCATTGGACTCTCATCCTTGCAATTACGGATTAAGATCCCATAATTGCAAGGGTGAAGTCGGAAATCACTAGAAATTTCAAGGCGTCGATTTTGGAAAGGCTCGGGCAGTTTCCTGGGGTGGTGCTGACTGGGCCGCGGCAGGTCGGGAAAACGACGCTGGCTTTGCAGATCGCCGAGGAAGTTCCTTCTGTGTATCTCGATCTGGAGAACCCTCGAGACCGGCAGAAGCTCGAGGAGCCCGAGCTCTATCTTTCCCAACACGCCGACAAGTTGGTGATTCTCGACGAGATTCAACGGGTACCGGAGCTGTTTCCGGTTCTGCGGGGCATCATCGATCGAGGGCGTCGCGCGGGGGTCCGAGCGGGGCGGTTTTTGTTTTTGGGTTCGGCTTCGTTTGAGTTGCTGCGGCAATCGAGCGAAAGCTTGGCGGGGCGCGTGGCGTATCTCGAGCTTCCGCCTCTGCTTCTTTCGGAGGTAGGGCAGATTTCGGAGGTGGGGCGCGATCGCGATGAAGCGCTGTGGGTGCGCGGAGGGTTTCCCGAGAGCTATTTGGCGCCCAACGATGAAGCGAGCTTTGTATGGCGCGAGCAGTTCATCCGCACTTATCTCGAACGGGATATTCCGAGTTTCGGGTTGCGCTTGCCCACCGACACGATTCGGCGCCTCTGGACGATGCTCGCGCACAATCAAGGGCAGCTGTTCAGCGCTGCGCCGGTCGCGCGAAACTTGTCGATCGATAACAAAACCGTGGCGCGGTATATCGATTTGCTGGTCGATCTTTTGCTTATTCGTCGGCTGCCGGCATGGCACGGAAACGTCGGCAAGCGTCTCGTGAAATCGCCCCGTTTATTCGTTCGAGATAGCGGCGCGCTGCACGCGCTCTTGGGGGTGCCCGATCGAGAAGCACTGCTTGGTCACCCAGTTCAAGGTGCGAGCTTCGAAGGATTCGTGCTTGAGCATGTGATGGCGGTGGCTCCTCCTCGCGTGGCGGCTTACTTCTATCGCTCCGCCGCGGGCGCCGAAATCGATCTCGTGCTCGAGCTTCCGAGTGGCGCGCGGTGGGCCATCGAAATCAAACGAAGCCTCCGGCCGACGCTCGGCAAAGGATTTTGGAGCGCGCACGAGACGCTGAAACCAGAGCGCAGCTTCGTCGTATATGCGGGCGAGGAGCGATACCCGGTAGCCGAGCGCGTCGAAGCGATCAGCATTCTGGATATGATGCGGGAGCTATCGAAACAGCCGGGGTCGGGCCCGCAGCGAGATATGAACGCCTAAATCGAGCGTTTTCAGAGTATTATTTCGAAAAATGTTGTCATATTCGGATCGCTACTCCGAAAAATGTTGTCATATTCGGAGTGGCAGTCCAGATTTTACCTGTGCGGCCTCGTATCCTAGAATTGGAATCTTACCTCGAACACCGGTCAGTGTTTCTCTTCGGGCCCCGCCAGACGGGCAAAAGCACGCTTCTGCGTCATCGATTTCCGGAGGCAAGGTTCGTAGATTTGCTGCACGCGGACACGTTTCGTGAGCTCTCGGCACGGCCCGAGCTCTTGCGGCAACGACTGGATCCCGCGGAACAGCTGGTCGTGATCGACGAAGTGCAGAAGGTTCCAAATCTGCTCGACGAAGTTCATGGCCTCATCGAACGCCGGCCAAATCTGCGATTTGTGCTTACCGGCAGCAGCGCGCGCAAGCTTCGGCGAGGCCAAGCCAACTTGCTCGCCGGCCGCGCATGGACGTTTCACTTGCATCCCCTGGTCAGCGCGGAGCTCCCGAATACATCGCTGACGCGGCAGATGCTTTGGGGGCGGCTTCCCGCCGTATTTGATTCGCCCATGCCCCACGAAGATTTGCGCGCCTACGTGGGGACATACTTACGCGAAGAGATTCAGGCCGAAGGATGGGTCCGCTCTCTTGAAGGTTTTTCTCGCTTCTTGGATATTGCCGGCTTATGCCACGGCGAACAGCTCAACTATAGCAAGATCGGCAGCGACTGCGGGCTCAGCTCAAAAACGATCGATGAGTACTTTCAAATCCTCGAAGATACGCTCCTCGGCTATCGGTTGAGCCCGCTGCGAAGCCTCGGGAAACGAAAGGCCGCGCACGCGCCAAAGTTTTATCTCTTCGACCCCGGCGTCGCCCGCGCGCTTCGACGAGATTTGACCGGAGAGCTTTCCGCGAGCGACCAGGGTCGCGCTCTGGAACACCTGGTGTTCGTCGAACTTCGCGCGTACCTCGACTACCGACGACGCGCGGAGCAGCTTTCGTTTTATCGAACGTGCACGCGCCAAGAAGTCGACTTCGTCGTCGGCGACAAGCTGGCCATCGAAGTCAAACGCGCCGAGCGGATCACCCGGCGCGATACCGCCGGCCTGAGAGCACTCCGAGACGACCATCGCGTAGCCAAAGAGATCGTGGTCTGCCAAGAGGCCGAGCCGCGCATGGACGATGATGGGATCGATATCCTGCCGGTCTCGACGTTCCTAAATCGGCTTTGGAATGACTCGCTGTGTTCCCAGAACGCGAACGCATGAGCGATGCATTTTTCGCATGGAAGACGCAAATTTCGCACAAATTTCTTTGTCTAAGCTCGAACCGACGGCGACTCCCGTCGACGGACAACGAGAACGCTATCACGGTGATAGCGTGGCTCAGGTACTCGTACGGTCTCTCGACAACGATGTCGTGGAAGCGGTGCGCAAACGAGCAGCTCGCAACGGGCATTCGCTCGAACAGGAGCTTCGGCTCATCATTCGAAACGCAGTGCGGCGCAATCGAGATGACGCTTTGCGCGTCGCAGGCCAGCTGCGCGCAACCTGCAACGAACAAGGTTCGGATAGCACAGAGTCACTCCGCGAAGACCGTAGTCGATGAGTTCCGACCTCGTGCTCGACGCCAACGTGCTCCTCAAGTTTTTTTTGCCCGAACGAGGTTCCATTGTAAGCACGTCGCCGTGGAAGAACGTCGCCGTTACTTTGGTGCACTGAAGTTGGTTGCCCCGGCGTATCGAAGCGGTCGGCGTTCTCGGTATGATGCAAGAGCTATCGACACGGCCGGAGCCTATTCGTCGCACACAATGCCCTGCCGGCTCGCAACAGCGCGAAGCGCCGCCGCCGCGGTTTTGGAAAACAACGCAGCGTAGCTGATAAATAGGCACGCAACGTTCTTGACTAGCTCTTCCGAAGGCGGCGCACATCGCGGGTCGGATTGACTAGAAAGTTCTCGGTATCTCGCGAGCAAGTCCCGTAGAGTTGGGCCTGGCTTGGCTCCGCTGAACGCGGCGGTGTCATACAGTTTTTGAATCAATCCCCTGAACGAGGGTCGTCCGAGGGGTACGAACCAGGGTCTTGTTCGCCTAATCCAGCTTTGTGGGGAAAGGCCGTGTTCTTTCCTACATTGCGCAGTCTGCTCTGCCGCCTGTTCGAGCGCATAAAACGCGGCATCCAGCCGATTGAGAGTTTGCTTTTGTTCGGGCGTTCTGGCCCCGCGACGCGATCGCGATTCGAGGTTCGTCGGAACGGAGGCTGACGAACCAAACAGAGCTTCCCACACGAACGGAATACTCGCGGCAAACGTCTTCCAGCATACTTCGCTGTTCTTGACGGCGATACGCACCTGGCCACGGGCCTCTTGTTCGATGGCCTGAAGCCCCGATTCGAGTGCTTTCGCTTGCGCGCTCCCCAGCACGGGCGCTGCCACCGCAAACACGCCCGCTCCAGAAACTAGAGTCTGCCCCGACCCAGCGACGGATTGCGTGCCACGACCGGCCGGGCTGAGAAACCACACCACGACGCCCGCTCCTGCCACCGCGCCCGGCACCATCGCTTGCGCAGTGCCGGTGCACTCGGAAATCATCATCGGCGTGTTCGTAAGCGTGGCTTGTTTGCGCGCCTCGCTACCGTCTCCGCCCTCTGTTTCGTACGCACACGCCGATACGGCGACTGAAAAGAACAAACCGAGTACGATATATTCGCGAACCCCTCGAGACTCATACGACTGGCGCAACCTCTTACTGCTTTCTCAAAGATTGAGCACTGAACTCTTGCTCAGACGCGCTCCGACAATCTGGATAGCGCGAACTGACGGCTGCGCAATGCGCGACCTGCGCACGCGTTTCCCGGCGGTGAGGCCAATCTCGTGAAGCTAGCGCCGCGAAGCCGGTGGCGCGAAGAGTGTGTCTTCGAAGCCGCGGTTGAAGCGAATGTTGCTCATGATCTCATGAGTCCAGGCGTCTTCTTGAACTTCGCCGTCCCAGTTTGCTTTGGCGTACCGGCGCTTCGCAGGGAGCTTCACGCCCTGGACGTCTTGGTATTCGACTTTCATGAGCAGCGGGTCGGTCATGCCGAAGTCCATGACCGTGAAGAGAAACTGGTCAGCAAGGTGGGTTCGGGGGTTGAGATAAAGCACGTAGGTGTCTTGTGCGTCCCCCACGCCGCCTTCAAAGCCGATCTTGACTACGTCATACTCGATTCCGCCTACTTCTCGCTTTTTTTCCAGCGCGTAGGTGAGCCCCGGGTCAAGCAGTTTGTGCATCATCGCGAACCAATAGAAGTTGGTCTTGCGCAAAAAATCGGCGAGCTTCGATGCTTTTTCATCGGAGAGGGTTTTGCCTTCGAGCGTGGTCCAAGAACTCTCTCCATCGTAGCCTTGCACGAGCTTCCCTTTTTGGTCGGGGACGACGTGCACTTCGCGCTTCGTGTACTCGGCCCACGACTTTTCACTGGCGAATACGTAACGTTCAATCGATACATCCTCTTTGCCGTCGGGGCTTCGATACGTGTACGTATATTCGACGTCGCGTAGAGACTTGAGCTTGTCGAGCCCGCCGACGGCATGCACGAGTTTGGCCACGAGTTTCTTCGCTGGAGACATGTCGGTTTCCGCGAGTCGTGCAGGTTGCGTGGTAGCGGCCGCGTGTTCTGGGGCGCGATGATTCCCCGTGGTTTTGGCGGACGTTTGCTGCGACGTCGCGCAGGCTGAACACACGAACGCGAGCATAGACGCCGAGATGAGCATCAGGTTCGGGTTCGGGTTCGGGTTCGGCATCGGCATCAGGATCGGCAACGGCGTCGGGTTCGGGTTCGGTGCCTGCGTCGGGTTCGGTGCCTGCGTCGGGTTCGGTGTCTGCGTCGGGTTCGGTGTCAGGTTCGGCATTGGCCCTCCTACTCAGGATCCGTGTTCTCCATGTACTGCAGCATCCGCCGCACGGCTTCGTAATCTTGGTCCTGCGCAGAAGCAAAGCCGCGGAGGTCGCCGCTGTCGCGAAGTATTTTGGCGGTGCGCGCGCTGTCCGGGCTGAGCGCGAGGAGCGCTTTTTGGAGGCGTCGAGCGAGTTTTTCGGGCAGCTCGGGGGAGCCGCAGTAAGCGTCGTAGGGAATACGGTCCGTGCTCGCGAGAATGCGAAAGCTTTGGGGCGGCATTTCGTGTTTGCCGGCTTCAAAGAGAATGCTCGCGTACACCGCCGCGCCTTCGCAGGCTCCTGAGTAGAGCGCGCGGAGGGTGCCGAGATGGTCGCCGCCGAAGCGCGTGGTTTTGAAGAAGAGGTCGGGGTCGATGCCCGCCTGGCGCATAAGCGCACGCGGGTAGAGGTAGCCCGAGGTAGAGCTCGGGGTGACGTAGCAGAAGTTTTTGCCTTCCAAATCTCGAAGCGTGCGGATTTGACTGTCGGCCTTGGTCAGGATGTAGCCTTCGTAGGATTTTCCTGCTTGGTTGACGGCCGCCGCGAGCAGTTTGATGTTGTTTTGTTCCTCCGACGCGCGAACGTAGGAGTACGCGGAAAGGGCGGCAAACTCGATGCGTGCGTCGCGGAGGCGCGCCGACAGATCGATATAGTCCTCGACCACCACGAGCTCGACCGGAGTGCCCAATTCGTGTGCCAAGTAATCCGCGAGCGGCTGATGCCGCTGCTCGACCATGGCGCGCGGCAGGTATCGTGCAATCCCGTAGCGCAGCGTTTGCGAACCCGCGCCAACGTTGCGGCCCGTATCCACCCGGGTGCTCGAACGGGTGCGCGGCGCCACCAGCGCTTGCCAACCAAGAAACGAAACGCCAACCACCGCGACGAAACCAAGGCTGAGCGCCGCGCGGCGCATCCAGCTCCGAGGCCCTCGAGGCGATTCGGAAGGGCGCCGGCTCTCCCGAGTAGGGCCCGGGGCTTCAGTTTGGGTCGAGATTTCGCTCTGGTTGGTGGCGCCACGCGCGCCGGGAGGTCTGTCGCTGGCGTGCGCATCTCGGGTTTCCGAATCGAATAGCCCCGGCGGATGGGCCGACGAAGGCTTTTGGGGAGGCGCGCCGGTCACGAGCGGAAGCGCGCTGAGCTTCGGCTGAGGCGCGCGGGAAAATATTTCTTCGAGCGCCTGGCGCATGCCCTGGGCATTGGCAAAGCGGCGCTCCGGCTCGATTTCAATCGCCCGCAAGACAACCGTTTCAAGCGCTGGGGTGACCGCGGGATTGAGGTCTCGTGGACGCGCAGGAACCGGCGTATCGTCCCGCCGCGCTTGACTACGGGAGCCTTGCGTTGGCTCGAGCCCGCTCTGCTCCTGGCCCGCAACCTTCCGGCCGTCCATCGACCGACCGGGCAGCGCGCGCGAGGGGCGCGGCAGTTCACCCGTGAGCATCCGAAACAGAATCACCCCCACCGCGTATACGTCGCTCCGTGGATCGACCTCTTTGGTGTTCTGCATTTGCTCGGGCGCCATGTAGCCCGGCGTGCCGAGCACGGCGCCGTCCTGAGTCACGTCAAGCGAAGTCGGCTGCACAAACTTGGACAAGCCGAAGTCGAGAATCTTTGCCCGCCACATGCCTTCCGACTGAACAGCCAGAAACACGTTGGCGGGCTTGAGGTCGCGGTGCACGATCTCGCGCTGATGGGCCGCGTGGAGACCGTCGAGCACTTGAAACACAATGCTCACCGCGATTTCGGGCTCGAGCCGGCCGAGGCGTCCAAGCACGCTGGCCAAGCTCTCCCCTTCGAGCATCTCCATGACCAAGAACGGGCCGGCGCTTTCGTCCACGCCGTAGTCGGTGACGGTGACCACATTGTCGTGCCGAACCGCGGCTGCGATGCGCGCTTCTCGATGAAACCTCGCTGCAAAAGTTTCGTCCCCTGAAACGCGATCGCCGAGCAGTTTCACCGCTACTTTAGCCGACAGTCCGACGTGCTCGGCTTCGTAGACCGTGCCCATGCCTCCGCCGCCGAGCTGACGGCTGAGTTTGTATTTGCCGGCGAGCAGTCGGGTCGAACCCAAAACCAAGGTTTCCACGGGCGGTCCGTCGCCTTGACCGGCGCTTCGACCGCGTACGCCTGGGCGCGAGTCCCCATCGGAGGCATCGCCGTCTAGGGGGTCCTGTTCAGGCGAATCGTCGTCGGGGGTGTCCCCAGACGGGGGGTTCGGATCGTCCGGACGTGCCATTCCTCGCGTGTATCCTCAAAGCAGAGCGGTCAAGAAGCAAGCTCGGAGTGGCTTTTCCGTCGTACGGATTGCAGATCGGCGGAAACTCCCGTAATGCACCAGGTCCCAAAAGCGCCATGCCTCAATAGGTAATTGAGGTACCGGGCTTCCCGCCGCAAGCGCTCGCGGGTAGCCATTTGGAGACAACGAACCGGGTCAAAGCAACGGGAGAGTTTCTAGCGTGGAGCAGCCCAATCTTAGCAGCATCGATCTCGCGGTCATCGCGGGATATTTCATCGTCGTCTTCGTGATCGGATTGTGGGTCGCGCGCACCACCCACGACTCGGACGACCTGTTCCTCGCCGGGAGAAAGCTGCTGTGGCCCGCGATTGGATTATCGCTTTTTGCATCCAACATCTCCAGCTCCACCCTGATTGGGCTCGCCGGCGCGGCGTACGACTGGGGCATTGCGGTCTCGAACTACGAATGGATGGCCGCCTTGGTGATGCTGTTCTTCGTGGTGTTCGTCGCGCCGATCTACATTCGCTCACGCATCAGCACAGTGCCCGAGTTTTTGGAGCGCCGTTTCGATCGCCGAAGCCGCCTCTACGTCGCCAGCTTTACGATCTTCACCAACGTCGTTGTCGATTGTGCGGGCGGGCTCTACGCCGGCGCTCTCGTGCTCAAGCTCTTCTTTCCTGAGCTCGACTTGTTCATGGCATGCGTTGGCTTGGCGGTTGCGGCGGGTATCTATACCGCGGCGGGAGGGCTTGCCGCCGTGGTCTACACCGACATGTTGCAGGCCACCATCTTGCTGGTCGGGTCGTGCATGCTGACGTACTACGCGTTCGCGGAAATCGACTTTTCGTGGACCACGATGGTGTCGTCGGTGCCCGATTCGTCGATGCATCTGATGCTTCCGCTCGACGACCCCAACTTGCCGTGGCTCGGCACCCTCATCGGGGTGCCCATTCTCGGTTTTTACTTCTGGTGTACGAACCAGTTCATTAGCCAGCGCGTGCTCGCCGCGAAAGACCTCAAGCACGCGCGCTACGGGTCGCTCCTCGCGGGCGCGCTTAAGCTGGTGGTGCTCTTCATCATGGTGCTTCCTGGGGTGATCGCGAAGCTGAAGTTCCCAGCGCTCGAGCGGCCCGACCTCGTCTTTCCGACCATGGTGGTGGAGCTTCTTCCGGTCGGGGTCGTGGGGCTCGTGTTGGCCGGTCTCATTGCCGCCATCATGTCGAGCGTCGATTCGACCCTGAACTCCGCGTCGGCGATGGTCACCCTCGATTTCATCAAACCCAACTATCCGCAGCTCAGCTCCCAAGCCACGGCGCGCATCGGTCGCTACGTGATCGTGCTGTTCATGGCGATGTGCGCCGCGGTAGCCCCGCTTATCATGCACTTCAAAGGGCTCTTTCAGTATCTGCAGCTGAGCTTTGCCTACTTGGTGCCACCCGCCGCGTCGGTGTTTCTGTTCGGGTTTTTCTGGAAACGCGCGACGGCGCGAGGCGCCTTTTGGGGCATGGTTTCGGGACATGTGGCCAGCGCGATCGTGCTCGCGACGTGGATCGCCGACATTCACCAACTGCACTTCACGCTCGTCGCTGGGGTCACGTTTGGAGTATGCAGCCTGGTGATCGTAGGCCTGTCCTTGCTGGCTCCTGAACGCATGCGCGACGAGGCCCGGGAAGTGATGTACGACGCCGAATGGATCAGGAGCTTGAGCCCGGCGGTACGCGGCGGGCGTCTGTACGTCGCGCTGAGCGTGGGGTTGGTGGTGGCTTCAGCCGCGCTAATCGGCTTCTTTTGGTAGAGCCGTGGCCTTTTGGCCAGAGCGCGGCTGGACTAGGGTCCTTCGGACCCGTACTGCGTCTAGACCTGTGCAGCTCCACGGACTTCGTCCGCTCCGCCTCGCACAGCTCCAGTCGCAACAA
>JANQQS010000098.1 GCA_028284955.1 Myxococcota bacterium
ACTTCTACAATCACCACCGATCCCACGGCGCACTCGACTGGGCCACACCCATCACCACCCTCGACCAGCTCACCGGGGACAACCTCCCCGCAGAGCACAGCTAGTGGGCCATGATCGAGCTGGCCATGTCGGGATCGAGGACGGCCTCGATCACGACCGGCCGGCCCGGAGCTCGCCCCTCGATCGCCGCTGCGGCCCGTTCGTAGTCGGCCTCGTCGGCCACCTGCACCACCTCGGCACCGAGGGCCCCGAGCACCGAGGGGAAGTCGGGCCAGTGGTGGAGGCTGGCCTTGGTGTCCATGTCCTTGCGCCAGAGCTGGATGTGCTCGGCGCCGTAGCTCCCGTCGTTGTAGAGCAGGACGATCAGATCGAGGTTGTGCTCGACCGCGGTGTGGAGCTCGGCCAGCCCGCCCATCATGAACCCGCCGTCACCGATGCAGAGCACGGTGGGGCGGTTGGGCCTGGCCACGGCGGCGCCGATGGCGTTGCTCATGCCGAGGCCGATGGCGCCGAAACCGTGGCTGGTGATCAGCGACGTCGGATCGGGCACGGGGAGGGTCAGGGCCTGGAGCATGAAGCGGCCGGCGTCGATCACGACGGTCCGGTCGGTCGGCAGGATGCCGTCCATCCGCAGGGTGAAGGTCCGGGGATCGACGGCGCCAGGTCGGCTCAGGTCGTCGAAGGCCGACGCAGGATCGAAGGCGGCGAGCGATGCCTCGAGATCGGCGGAGCGGAACGACGACGGACGGTGCTCGGCGGCGTCGAGCCACTCGACGATGGTCTCGGCAACCCGACGGGCGTCACCGGTGACCCCGGCATCGATCGGAACCGTCGAACCGATGCGGGCCGGGTCGACGTCGCATTGGATCACCCGCTTGCCGGCCAGCAACCGCCCCTCATCGGTGGTGTAGCGGTTCAGGCTGGCTCCGAACGAGATCACGCAGTCGGCCGACGCCAACACCTCCTGGGCGCCGGCGTGGGTGAGGGTCCCGAACAGCCCGAGGTTGCCTGGCTCGTCGGCGAAGTAGCCGCTGCCGAGGAGGCTGGTGGCCAGCGGGGCACCGAGGCGGTCGGCCAGGGTGACGAGGGCGTCGTGGGCATCGGCGGCGACGGCCCCCCGGCCGGCCAGGACGATGGGGCGGGCGGCGCTGGCCAGGATCCCGACCGCGATGTCGAGGGCCGCCGGGTCCGGCCCAGTGGCCGTCGCCACGGACTCGACCTCGAACACCGGCGCGGGGGTGACCTCCTGCTCCCACTGGAGCTGGAGGGGGACGTTGAGCACGATCGGGCGGCGCTCGGACCTCGCCCGGCGGATCGAGTGGGCGATGTCGCGGGGCAGGGTGGTCAGCGACCGGACGGGCTCGAAGCCGGCACCGGTGGCGGCGACGACGGCGTGCTGGTCGAGATTCTGGAGGTGGTCCCGATCGGCGATCGGCGTGTCACCGGCGATCAGCAGCAGGGGCGTGCGGTTCTTCACCCCCTCGACCAGCGCCGTCGCCGTGTTGGTCAGGCCTGGGCCGTGGGTCACCGTGGCGACGCCGAGCCGACCCGCCGCTCGGCCCCAGCCATCGGCCATGCACACGGCATTGGCCTCGTGGGTGGCGGCCACATAGTGCAGGCCGTGGTTGCGCATCATCGACTCGGCGATGAAGAGGTTCCCGTCGCCGAGCACGCCGAACATGGTGTCGATGCCGTGTGCGGCAAGGGCGTCGGCGATGACGTCTCGTCCGTCCATGGTCCGACACTAGGTGGCGGCTCTCGTGGCCGCTAAGCGACGCCGCCGACCGCCGGCACCCGAGGGGTGGCCACCGGGCCCACACCGACGTGTCGCCCGATCGGGCGGTTGCTCCGGGGGGTGAGGCTCGAACTCACGACCCACTGACCGACGGTGTACGACCGGGCTTCCAGCCTGATGCGTAGAGCCGTCGTGGAGCTACGGAGCGCCCACCGACGCTCAACTGCGAACGTCTCCTGGTCGTCGATATTCGTCCTCGAAACCTCGTCGCGCTTCGACGTCCCAGCTCGACCAGAGCAGCTCGGCCGACCGCATCCCGACTGCGGCGTTCTCCAGTGGAACGTCTGTCAAACACACCAGCACGGGCACGTGGAGAAGATCTCCATCAGTGACCACCTCCAGCGCCAAGGACTCGGGACCCTCCTTCTCGATCACGCCGTCGAGAGCACGTCTCGGACGACTCGATGGACGACGACGACCCAGTCTCCTCACGGTCAGGTCTTCTTCCCGGCCATGGCGCGCCGCCACGGAAGGGAGTTCACCCATTCTCATCGACCGTGCAGGTGCAGCGACCAGGACGCGGCCGGTGCCGAAGTTCTGTCGGAGCCGATCCGATTGAATCGATCGCCGGATTGACCTGCGGCTAACCGACTACTCCACGCGAGGAGGTCCACGACCGCAAGACGGGCCTGCTGGTAGGTCGTTCGCCTCGCAGCACGGGGAGTGAGTGCGGTACGTGGTTTCCGGAGTGAGTCTGTCTGGGATTGTGAGCGGTTGAGCCACTCAAGAGGCCGGTGATGTTGTGCGCCGTCACCGGTAGTTCGGACGGTCGGAGCGGGACTTGACCCGCCCTGTTGGTGGTTTTCTCGACTTGAGCTGACATAAGCCCGATCAGGGCTGACAACCGTACTTCTTGGCTAAAGCACACCCGGTTGCGAACCAGGTTAGATTTCCGACCATGCCCGAGACAAGAACCAAGGTGGAGCTAGCCTACGAGGAGTCGCTACTAGCCGTCTCCGACCAGAATAAGTCGCTGGAGAGAGTCCGAACGAGAGCCGCTGGGGGCATAGCTTCCGCCGCCGCAGTGGCTGGTCTCCTAGGCTTCAGCGGCAGCGGAGGTGGGTGGAGCTTCTGGATCGGCCTAGGCGGATTTCTGGGAGTAGTCGGGGCGCTCGGATACGTCAGCGTTCCCGTCAGCACCTGGTACCAGAATCCGGCGTTCAACGCAGTTAAGACGCATATTGACGAACCAGCTTTTACTAGGGACGACATGCTCAGAGACTTGGCCCTATATCATCAGATCGACTGGGGACGGAATCGAGCAAGACTGAATCGAATGCACAGCGCAATGTCAGTCGGCATTCTTGCCTTCGCTGTGATGGTGGTCTTCCTACTTGTCGATCGAGTTGCTTCGAACGAATCCCCGGTCCCGACTAGAGTCGTGATCGTGGAGGACGCTGCCACTGAGGAGGGCTAGATGTGAGTGACGAGAAAGCGAATGCTCCTGATGACTCACGGAAGAAGCCGAAGAAGCGCACAAGACGAAACTGGCTCAAGAAGACTCTGAAGAATCGCTACGATGACGCGACGCCCGAAGCGATCCCGGGTGTCGAGTGGCCTGGGAAGGCTGCCAAGTAGACCATTGCGCGGCGCAGTTGCGCCAATACCCAATCAGGCACCAGCAGCGCACAGCGGTACACCGCAAAGGTGGCCCCAGACGTCGCCGACCGCAGCTCCGAGGCTGGTGCCACGCTGAGCTGCGGTGGAGTTGCTCGATCGGTCGACCGGGACGCTGGCCAGGCTGAGCGGGGGTGTCCCGCTGACGCATCGCGACTGCCCTACCATCGCGGACTCGATGGTAGAACTTGGGTTCGAGCTGAACTTCGCTGCGGACTTGGTGACTTCTGACGTGATCGATCGGCTGCAAGCGACGCTCGCCGCCCTCGACACGCCCTTCAGGCACGACATGCGCGTCCAAGGTCACGAGAACGATCGCAACGTTCTTCAGGTAGAACCGGATCAACACGGCGCCCTCCGAGCCGCAATCGTCAAGCGTGGCCTTGCGAGGAGCGGTACCTATCGAGAACTCGAAGCGTCGCTGCCGCCATCGCCGTACCGTCGCAGGTTCGGATTCGTCGAGGTCCGCTCGAAGACACCATCGACCTCCGTGCATGTGTCGTTCGATGAGTACGTGCCCGCGATGCCCATCAGCGGGAAGTGGTTGTTCAGCAACAGCATCGACGGCTGGACCTCAAAGGACGAGGTCGGCAACTTGCCCCGCCAGGACTTCGTTCGCCGGCTTTGCGGTGCACTTGCGTCGGCTCCGTCCTTTCTCTGGGGCGCAGCCCGCCTTGGGTCGGAGTTCGAAGCTCGGAACCGGCCCAATGAGGGGACCGGCGGATCGGGGGTGCTCGGTCGCGACATGAGCCGGGCGCTGCCCGGCGTGTACTGGATGAACTACTTCGGCGGCCCGTACGTCGACTTGATCGGACGGGACGTTCTGGCCGGCTGTTCTGCCGACGTCGCAGTTCGAGACACCCACATCGAGGTCCGTGCCTACCCACGACCCGAGGACTGGTCAACCGATCGTGGTCGGCAGCAACACGCCACGCTGGTTGCCGAACTCGGCCAGCACCACTTCTTCGACCGCTCCGATCCAGATCGTCCGACCGTCGCCCCGGCGTTCGGGCTGCCAGAACTCGCAGACAGCCGGCCGCACTTGGACGTCATCACCTCCGACGGCATCAACTTCACCCCGTTGCCCGAAGACCCCTCCGTCTGAAGCCGACGCACAGCCCCAACACCAGAGCCGACCTCGGGTTGCGCATGGCATCACCCCTCGAGCGCTCGGGTACGGCGGCCGACCAGTTGTGCCAGCTGCCGACGGTGGCCACCACGTGTGGTTGCGCAGGGCAGCCTTTCGAGCGCAGCTCGACAGGTTCCCTTGCGAAGGAAGCGATGGTCGAAGACTCGGCGGGCCGATCCTTGATCTGAGTGACTTCGCCGGCGTGTCTGGCTGGGCCCGACTGGCGACGTGCCTGGTCGGGCCCACCTTTCGGCGTTGGGGAGGTGGTGTTGCGGGGTGGGTCAGTCCGCCTCGCCGGGTGCGGGCGGGCCGAACAGCATGGTCAACACCCGCTCGATGTGGGCATCGCGCCCGACCTCGGTTCGAGGGTCGTGGCGGTGGAAGCGACTCGCAAAGTCGGGGAGCGCAAACGGCATCGAGCCGGCAAACAGCAGGGACAGAAAGAAGGCGCCAGCGTCGTCGTCCAGAGATCGGCCCTCGGCCTTGACCCGCTCGAACAGGGGGACGATGGCTTCGTGGGCCGGCCGTATCCGCTCGACGAGGTAGTCGAGTCGCGGGCCCGGCTCGGCGCTCTCCAACACGACGAGGCGGGCGAAGTCCGGTTGCTCCGCGCCAGCGCGCAGCAGGACGGCGGCGATCGAGCGCAGCTGGCCGATTGGATCGGCGCTGCGCAGCCCCGCCTCCACCAGCGGCCGCTGCTCGGTGACGACCCGTCCTACGAAGCCGTCAACGACGGCTCGCCAGAGGTCCTCCTTGGCACCGAAGTGGTGGCGGATCATCCCGTGGGTTGTACCCGCGTCGTCCGCGATGTCCCGCAGGCTGGTGGCGCGAAAGCCCCGTTCGGCGAACCGCCGACCCGCCGCCTGCAGCAGCGCCCGTCGCGTCTGCTCCGCCATCTCGGCCGACTGACGACCGCGCCGTGCCCCCATGCTCTTCTCCTTTACAATCCGAGTGGATTGTATATCATGTCTCGGTCCGACCATACGCCACAGGGAGTACCCGATGACCCCACGCGAGCTGCGCGCCCTCTTGCCCACCGTGTTCCCCGTGGCCTTCGCGGCCCTGAGAAGCGGCCAGCTGTTTTCCCCGGCCTGCACGCTGACCCCACCCGACCCGGACATCCTCCCCGAGTACGACGTCAGGGTGCCGGTGTCCGATGGCTTCGACATCACGGTCAACGTGTTCCGCAGTCGGGCTGCCTCCGCTCGGGACCAGCCGCTTCCGGTCGTGATGTGCGCCCACCCTTACGACAACCGCCTCATCGCCGACCTCGGCGGAACCCCGTTCAACGGCCCACCACAGCAATACCGGCTCCTCCCCCAGTACGGAAAGCCGCGCTTCTCGACTCAGACCAGCTGGGAGTCCCCCGACCCCAACTTCTGGGTGCCATCCGGCTACGCCGTCGTGAACATGAACCTGCCCGGCTACGGCTCCTCCGAAGGTCGGCCTTCCGTCTTCTCCGAGGGCCAAGCCAAGGCCTTCTACGACGCCATCGAGTGGGTGGCCGCCCAGCCCTGGTGCGACGGCAACGTCGGCCTCAACGGAGTCAGCTTCCTGGCCATCAGCCAATACCACGTTGCCTTCACCAAGGCCTACGGTGGACCACCGCCCTCGCTCCGGTGCATCTCGCCCTGGGAGGGCGTCGCCGACGTCTACCGGGATCTGTTCCGTCCCGGCGGCATCTGGGAGAAGGGCTTTCCGATCTTCTGGTGGCTGACCGAGGTGACCGAGTCGATGAACACCCCAGTGTCGGCCTTCCTCGAGCAGGAGGGCAGCATCCCGCCCGAGTGGCGGGAGACGCACCCCACCGCAGACGACTGGGTCGAGACGAAGGTGCCCGCGCTGGAGCGGATCACTATCCCCACGCTGCTCTGCGCGGCGTTCGCCGACCAGGGAGTGCACTCGCCTGGTGGCTTCAAGGCTTTCCAGCGACTCGGCTCGAGCGAGAAGTGGCTCTATACCCATCGTTGGCTCAAGTGGGACAGCTACTACTCCGACGAAGTCCAGGCGCTCACCCGGCAGTTCATGGACTGCTACCTCAAGGGCGACGACAACGGCTGGCGCGATCGACCGGCGGTGCGGGTGGAGATCCGCGCAGCGCGAGACGAGATCACCGAGGTCCTCGAGGTGAGCTCCTGGCCCCCCGAAGACACGACCTACGAGCGCTGGTACCTCGACACGGCCTCCAACACCCTCGTCGACACCCCACCAGCCGCAGCCCACGAGGCCAGCTACCCGGCGCGCAGCGGCCGCCTCGTCTTCCGCCACCGCTTCGACCGGGACACCCGGGTGATAGGACACATGGCGCTGCACCTCCACCTCGAAGTGCGGGACGACGGGGACGAGGCTCCCGACGACGCCCTGCTCGCCGTCGTCATCGACAAGCTCGACACCGAGGGCGACCCCGTTCGCTTCTACGGCGTCGTGGGCGCCAAGAACGACGTCGTCAGCCGCGGATTCCTCGCAGCATCCATGCGCGAGGAATCACCCACCAGCACCGAGTGGCTCCCCCAGCTCACCCTCCAGAACCCGCAGCCGCTTGCGAACGGAGACGTGGTGAAGGTGGCCATCGAGCTCTACCCCCACGCCACGCTGTTCCGGACAGGTGAATCCCTCGAGCTGACCATCGCCGGGCACGAGCTCGTGAAGACCCGCCCATTGATCAAGGACTTCAGCACCAACTGCGGCACCCACGTCGTGCACGCAGGGGGCGAGCGAGCTTCCTACCTCGTGGTTCCAACCCTCGCCGAGGACTCGACCCGAGGCGCACGATGACTACTGATCCCGCTCGGCCACGAACCGGCCCGTGCACGGGATCACCCCGCCGGCCACACGACTTGCGACGGTAGACGGTGCGGCCCCCGCCAGCCGCCCGGGTATGGCACTCCTGCCGTGCGCGAGAAACCGGTCGGCCGATGCGCTGGCCACCGACGGTGACGACGAGGCCGACGAGCAGATGGCAACGCTCACCCACCGTTAGATCGCGTTCCCGAGCGGCCAGATCAGGCCAACACGCCGGCACTGCTGTGCTCTAGTGGCGTTCTTGGTCTCACGCTCGGAGTACCAGATCGGCGATGTCCACCAGTCGCCGAAAGTATGGGACCGCGTCCGCTGGCAACTCGCGCAGGCTCCGCACCAACTCGTTCCTCGCTCGACGGAGACCCTCCATCTGGCTGGAGTCGAGCGTGACGTCGTCGCGGGCGCTGCTGGCCCAGCCGTAGATGTCCGCATCGATCACCACCGGGTCGACCTCAGCGTAGAGGTCGCCCTTGCTGATGCTCGGCGGGAAGGGATCGGCGAGGTGGCGCCGAAGCAACTCATCGAGATCGGGCACAGCGGCAAGTATGGCGGAAGGAAGTTCGGGCACACGCTCCTACGGGCACGAGCCGAGCGCAGGATCACCGGTGCACGTTGCGGCGTTCGCCTCCGAGGGTGAGACACCGGCTCGCAGGCCGGCGATCTACTCGGCAGCGAACGATGTCTGCCAGGACAACCGCTCGTCAGCGAACTCAGCCAATACGTCCAGGAGGTCAAGGACAGGGATCTGGACGTCCCAACGATCGAGGTGAAGCCGGTCTGAGATCTCCGACGAGATCCGCTCCTCCAACTCCG
>JANQQS010000110.1 GCA_028284955.1 Myxococcota bacterium
CGTGTAGCGACCGCTCTCGTACGCCCTCACCACACGCTCTCGGATTCCGTTGCTGATTGGTTTGCCCATGCGGTGCTTAGATCACAACATCCTCGATCAACGCAAGCAGGCACTGCTCTATGGGTTGCAACTTGCGCCCACTAGTCGCTGGCGATCCGAAAGTCGGAAAACTCGCCCGTATAGCTTCGCCATTTCGTGTCGATCTTGTCTACCCGCGCGGTCGAAGGGCCGTGCTGGGCCCAGCCGAGGAAATCCTTGACGGCATCTTCCTCGCCTTCGACCACCATTTCGACCGACTTGTCTTTGCGGTTTTTCACCCATCCGGTGAGACCGTGTTGCCGTGCTTCTCGTTGCGCGGTCGCCCGAAAAAATACGCCTTGTACGCGTCCTCGGACCACCAAGTGGATTCGTTTCTGAGCCATGAATCTTCCTGAATACGATGCTCTGTGGGTCGAACGGCCCTCGATACGTCCGAGGGCCAAAACTCTAGGGGCGCCGCCCCGGGGAGACCTTGCCTTGCGGGGTCGCCGAAACTAGGTTAACTGACGCAACCCGGAACGACGAGAGCCATTCGAACCTTTCGCACGGCTCCGACTTTGGCCTCCCTGATTATTTTGGCCTCTCCGATTTATTAGACCTCTCCGATTTATCCAGTTGAGAACACGATCTAGACCGAGAACACCATGAAGCCCGATATCCACCCCGAATACACCGCCGCCACCGTGACCTGCGCCTGCGGCACCAAGGTAGAGACGCGGTCCACCCAAGGCTCGTTCAGCGTGGATGTATGCGGCGCCTGCCACCCGTTCTACACGGGGAAACAGAAGATGGTAGACACCGCAGGCCGCGTGGAGCGTTTCCGAAAGAAGTACGGAACCCGCTCCAGCTAAGGGCCGCGTGCTCCGTAGGGGGCTTCGCGCTAGACTACCGACGATGTCGGTACTCTTTCGTGCAACTTCGGGAGATGCAAACCAACGCCCTGAGTCTTCGACGCAATCGACGCGTTATATCGGTGGGCAAGCGGTGATCGAAGGGGTGATGATGCGCGCTCCAGGGTCGATTTCGGTCGCGGTGCGGCGGCCCGACGGCACGATTGCGCTTCGGGAGGGCCTTTTGAGTTCGCGTTTTTCTGCAGGGCGCATGTGGAAATGGCCCGGGCTGCGCGGAGTGGCGACGTTGGTGGAGTCGCTGACCATTGGGATGGGCGCGCTTCGCTTCAGCGCAGAGCAGCAAATGTCCGAGGAGGAGCTGGCGCAGGAAGGAGACTCTGGTAAATCGGCGATGATCCTCGCGACGTTGATCGCGCTGACGGTGTTCATCGCGTTGCCGCAGCTTCTCGCGGCCGGCTCGGGCCGGCTTTTGGGCATCGAGTTTGGGCTTTCGGACCCGCTTTTTCATACGATCATCGGCGGGTTCAAACTGATGATTCTGCTCGGCTATTTGCTCGCCATCAGCCGCATTCCCGATGTGCGGCGCGTCTTCCAGTACCATGGCGCGGAGCACAAGACGATCAACGCGTACGAGGCGGGGCTCCCGCTCACCGTCGATCAAGTACGCGCGCAAACCACGATGCACCCTCGGTGCGGGACCACGTTTTTGGTGGTAGTGGTCATCGTGTCGATTTTGGCGGGAACGGCGTTTGCGCCGCTCGTATTGCCGGACGTCGACGGGATTGTGGGGCAGGTCTTGTTGCTCGCCTTGAGGCTGGCTCTCTTGCCCGTCATCGCGGCCGTTTCGTACGAATTTCAGAGGTTCAGCGCGAAATACTGCACGCGCGGACCGCTTCGGATGCTTCTTTGGCCGGGATTTCTTTTTCAGAAGATTTCTACGCGGGAGCCTGACGACGACCAGATCGAAATCGCCATCGCCGCGTATCAGGCGGCGGCGTGGCGCGAGCAGGTCGGCGACACCGCGCCGAGCGACGACGAGCCGCTCGTGTTTGCGGATTTTGATCGGTTTGCATCCGCGCTTCCCGCGCTCCGCTCGCTTGGCGCCTCGGCAGGCGTTTCTCCCGCCGCTCATTCGCCCGCCGGCGAGGCTTCGCTGTAGAATCATCGAGGGTTATGGTTCCGCTTCGCAAACTCGAGAGCCTGGCGGCTCGCTACGGCGAGATCGAAGAGCTCTTATGCCAGCCCGATGTCGCGACCGACGCGGGAAGGTTTTCGAAGCTTTCCCGAGAGCGCGCGGAGCTACAGGAAATCGTCGAAGCGTTTCGCGAATACACCGAGGTGAACAAACGCCTCGAAGAAGATCGTGCGGCGCTCCGAGACCCAGAACTGCGCGAGTTGGCGGAAGAAGAGATTCCCGAGCTCGAAGCCGAACTCGAACGGCTTGCCGACCGCATTCAACTGGCCCTGTTGCCCAAAGATCCGAACGACGAACGCAACATCATGATCGAGATTCGGAGCGGCACAGGCGGCGAAGAAGCCGCGCTATTCGCGGCGGACTTATTTCGGATGTACTCGCGGTTTGCCGAGCAGGAGCGCTGGAAGGTCGAGCTCATCAGCACCAGCCCCGCGGCGGCGGGGGGCGTGAAAGAAGTCATCGCCATGGTGACGGGAACGCGGGTGTATTCGCAGCTTCGCTTCGAAGGTGGCGTGCATCGCGTGCAGCGCGTGCCAGCGACCGAATCTCAGGGGCGGATTCATACGTCCACCGCGACGGTGGCGGTGATGCCGGAGGCTGACGAGGTCGAGGTGCACATCGACGAGAAAGACCTCGAGATCACCAAGACCGCAGCCGGCGGGCCAGGCGGCCAAGGCGTGAACACCACCATGAGCGCCATCAACCTCAAACATAAGCCTACCGGCATCATGGTGCGCTCCGAGGAACAGCGTTCGCAGCACCAAAACCTCGCGCGCGCGATGCAGATTCTAAGGGCTA
Source organism: Myxococcota bacterium (assembly GCA_028284955.1). GTDB lineage: Bacteria > Myxococcota_A > Polyangia > Polyangiales > Houyiibacteriaceae > JANQQS01. The sequence goes on from JANQQS010000110.1 coordinate 2,884, forward strand.
AGCTCCTCGAGACGGCGCAGCGTGAACAGGCCGATGCGATCAGTGCCGAGCGACGCAATATGGTGGGCACAGGGGAGCGTTCTGAGAAAATACGGACGTATAACTACCCTCAGAACCGCATCACCGATCACCGCATCGGCCTCACGGTGCACAACCTGGAGCAGGTGCTCAACGGCGAGCTCAAAGAGCTCATTACCTCGCTGCGCAACCACCACCAGGCTGAGCTGCTGCGTCTGCAGTCCGAAACAGAGGCCTAGAGCACTGATCTTTTGGCCTGATTGCGGCTTACCTCCTCGCTCTCTCCCTGCGAAAGGCTCGGAGCCTTCCTCAGTCGTTCGCTGTGGGGGCGCTC
>JANQQS010000151.1 GCA_028284955.1 Myxococcota bacterium
ACGTAGTGGCGTGGCCCCAGCAGATTGCCTCCACGAAAGCGTGTCACGTGCCTCCTGGCGGGGGAGTTTGGGTGAATCGGCGGGGTCGTACCCCGACGACAGGGTCTGGGTGCCAGACCCTCAGGCCAACTGCGCAGGAGACTGCTACTGGGACCAGTCCTCGATTCGCAATCCGCGAAATCCACGAAAGTCTCTGACGTTTAGTGTGGCTAGGGTGAGGTCGTGGGCTACTGCGACGGCGGCGATCTCGGTATTTACGATGAGCTTCGGCGTTCCGCGTTTCTCTAGTCGCGCGCGTTCTCGTCCATGCCATTCGGCTGCTGTTTCGTCGTAGGGGAGAATGGGAAAGGAAGGTTTCACTACCTCCTTGAGGTAGTCGTCGATCAGCCTTTTTCTTTTGCTCGCAGGAAGTCTGCTCGCGCCGTAGCTCAGTTCCTGCCAAACTTGCGCCGAAATCGCGCATTTCCCCGAGGCGCTCACAAGTCTTCGGACCACGGCTTCGTTTGGTTGCTTGGCAATGGGCATCGACACCACGCAGGTGTCGAGCAGATATCGGGCGTCATGAGCCGGCATTAGAGATCAACGGGCCGGCCTACGTCGGCGGATCGGATATCTGAAAGATCCTCTGCATCCAAGCCCTCGCTCGGCAGATCATATTTGTCCCGAAATCGCGCGTAGGCGTCCGCGAACCCCAAATGTGTTCCCCGAACGGCTTCCCACGTCTCTGTCGAGATCACGACGGCCACGGGTACTCCTCTGCGAGTCAGCTCCACCGGGGCTCCGGATACCGCCTCGTCCACCACACTGGGCAGGTTCGCTCGCGCTTCGGAGATCGAATAACGTTTCGACACTCTCTCAATGTACATCTAAATGTACATACGTCAACAAAGCCATTGCGCTGCCGCCAGCGTAAGAAGACATCGCACATCCGTTCTCCAAACGATGTTTTGATGTTGGATCGCGAATTGCACACAACTAAGCATCTTCGGGAGGTGAGGACGTTGAACCCCATGCAAACTCTGTCGTTGCGAATGATGTCTCCTCTGGTATTCGCGTTGAGCTGCGCGGGAATCGGTTGTGTCGCCCAGACAGGTGCGCCCCCGAGCGAAAGCTCGAACGAGAGCAAAAGCAAGCAAACCACGGGACGCTGGACTGAGGTCCGCGCGATTTCCGGCTTGAGCTACGAGTTCCCGGTGCCGCCAGGGACGGGCGCCGGGTCGATGATACCCGTCTATTTCGGCCAAGATAATCTCAAGGTGATCAGTACTGATGGCCTCGCTCAGAGCTGGAAGGAAAACCAGTGCGCCGATTGCACCGGCGGGAACGCCTGGTCGTATTCGGGAACATACGCCGCGGTTGCTGAGGCAAGGATTCAATGGGCGAGTATTCACGACTGTGGCATCGTGTACCTCACCGGCCCATCGCCAGAATCCCCTGCCGGAGAGTTGGACGTCGATATGGCCATCCAATGTCAGCCATCTGAGGCGAGCGACAACAGCTGCACGAAGCCGGTTTTTGCGGCCCCTGAACCCGGTCCCGCCCAATCATCGACGGACTCCAAGACGGCCACGGTGCTCGGAGTGGTCCGCCCGGATCCGGAGCTCGAGGACGCTGACGCAATTCAGAAAAAGGGCGTCTTCTTAGAGTTCACAATCACGAAGCCCGCATCCAACGAAAAGGCTACATCGATTGCAGTAGATGACTTGATGGTACTGCGGCACTCCTGCGACACGCTCTGACCCAGACAGCCCTCACGGCTCGCTCCCGTCACTGAACCCAGCCTGGCACGCGCGGTCGACTGCAGCACAAGTCGCGCCCTTCGGATCCGCTCTCGAGCCAAAAGGCCGCAGCTCCATGGCAGTGGTCAAACTGGTCGATTGCAGCTCCAGTCGCATCCCATAGAGCAGTGGAATTTTGGTCTGATTGCGAGCGCCCCCACAGCGCAGGCCCGATGACGCACGTTAGTGCTTCGTCGGGCCGAGCAGGGGAGGTAAGCCAAGCTCAGGGCAAAATTCCACTGCTCTAGATCCAGCGGACCTCGTACTCGCAAAACTCATCCCCCCTTCGCGTGCACCGAATGTGGCTAACGGTGACGCTGCGGACTGGGGCTCGCTGTACGAGGGAGCGCAGTAGGCCTTCTTGGAGGATGCAGTGAAACGTCTGGGTGCGGCGGAGGCGGGCGCGGTTGGGTTCGTTTTTGAGGATTTCCCAGCCGCGTTTTTTGGGGTCTTGAATCATGGTGTCGGCAGCGTGTTTGAGCTGGAGGAGAATGTCTCCCGGCGTCGACGACTCGCTGATGGTTCCGAGCGATCGCATTTGCGCGTAGGCCCGGTCGCCAATGTTTTCTCCAGCGCGTTCGAGGCTTGCGCTGCCTAGATGCTCCTCTACCCAGTCGCAGATCTCGTTGTACAGTGACATCGGCGCGAGCTCGGTGGGTCGGTCTTCGCTCCATTGCTGGGTCATGGCCGAGAGCTCCCGAAACGCGGGCTTGTCTCGGTATTCGCCAACCACGTCGAAAAGAAACCCGGCGTATAACGTGACCCCTTTCGTTGATAAATCCACTAGCTTCGAATAATAACATCAATGATGAAATTGGTTGTGCGAATATTTGAAAAAGAAGTGGTTTTTGTAATCCGCTGAACGTTGGCTCACTTTTCGCTTTCCGGGGCGAGAAATGCGGACAAGAAACCTCAGCCGGTGGTGTACGCCTGCGTTGTTCTCGCTGGCGGTCGCCTGTGCGGCGCACGTTGACGAGGCAGAAGAGGGCGATGCCCTCAAACGATCGCTCGAAGTCACAAAGAGCCGATGCGCGCCGCTACTTCATTGCCTCGCGAGCGGGGGAGGGTCGGGGTGCTCTGGAGGACCTAGGGCTGGTGAAGACGCGAAGCACTTCGGGCGAAAGTTGACCATGTGCCATCAGGATCCGACTTGTTTCGAGGCAGTTTGCGGCGTGCGCTATTTTGTGGGCCCTAGTGCTTTAGCCTGTTGGCGTCGACAGGGGACGTTTGATTGTTTCAATGTCGACCGGCTCATGCTGGGCACGTGGCACGGCGAAGGGAAGAAAGTCGGGAGTGAGGACAGCGCGCCAAAGCGCGTCATCCAAGTGCAACGTGGGCATCTGGTCGTCGTCAAGTTCAATGGCTCGCCACCGACCGTGGTGGTCCGAAACGAATCGAACGAACCCGCCGACCACCGCGTCGGCGACTACGGCGTCGACCATCTCGGCCCCTACATCACCTACACCGAAAGGGAAGGAAGCAATCGATTTGAGTACAAGCTTCGATTGCACCATCCGTTTCGTGACGTTCTCTGGATTTGATGGTCCCCGGAGCCTTCGAATCGAACCGTTCGCAATCTTTTTTCGACTGTCGGCCGGGTTTTCGGAAGTCGCTGCGCCAGCTTCGGCTACCGTCTGCCCCCTGTGACTCCCTCGCTCATCGCCTTGCTCGGCTACGCCACGTGGACACTGCTATTGCTCTGCGGAATCGCGGCGCTCCGCAGCGGATTGACGCTCGCGAGAAAGCGGCCCGCGAATAGTTTTCGGCCTTCGGGTGACGATGTGTCGCCGTTTTCGCATCGGCTCTGTCGGGCGCATGCAAACTGCTACGAGAATCTTTCCGTGGCGGCAGCCATCATTTTGGTGGCCCACATCGCTGGGCATCATGAAATAACCGACGGGCTTGCCCCATGGCTCTTGGCCGCCCGGGTAGCGCAATCTGCAGTGCATTTGTTGTCCACAAGCAATCGCGCGGTAAGCGTACGGTTCGGTTTTGCGGTGGCCCAAGTGGTGATTCAGTTGATCTGGGTCGTATCGCTGGGAACGGCTGCGCTTTAGAGCGACGCGATCGCTATAGCGACTCCAACTTCGAGCGTGTGCCGCGTCCTGGGTTGACCTAGAGCATCCGCGTGACTCAAAAAAAATCGCAACTGAGCGCGCGTCGACGTCGATAAGTCAAACGTGATGAGCAAAAAGTATCTCGCGTTCTGTTTTGGTTGGTTGCTTTGTTGGCTTGTTCTTTCGTTCGGCTGTTCGGGCGTTGCTTGTCCCGACGGTACGACGGAGGTTGCGTCGGAGGCCCGATGCGTGCCTCGAGAAGGTACGACTGAGGAGTCTCCAATCACTGTGTCGCCGAGTGTCGAGACAGAAGGCGAGGACTCACCGATACCTTCGGCTGCAGAGTGCGATAACGAATGCAGCCGACCTTGCGTAGACGGCGTATGCAACGATCCCGTGGAAGTCGCGATTGGATTCACACATTCCTGCGTTCGGTTTCGCAGCGGAGGGGTTCGCTGTTGGGGCAGCAACCAGTTCGGGCAGTTGGGGCTCGGGCATACTGACAGTATCGGGGACGATGAGCCTGTTTCCTCGGTGGAAAACGTGAACCTGGGGGGTCCGGCGATCAGCGTTTCGGCAGGCGACCATCACACCTGTGCGGTGCTTGAAGGTGGCGGCGTTCGCTGCTGGGGGAATGGTCGGTTTGGCCAGCTCGGCTATGCGAGCATCAACGATGTGGGAGATGACGAGGCGCCGGCTGAGGTAGGAGATGTCGATGTCGGTGGGGCCGTCAGCGAGGTGTCTGCGGGGAGCGAACATACCTGCGCTCGACTTGAAGATGGCCGTGTTCGCTGCTGGGGAAACGGGGCTGACGGGCGCCTTGGATATGGGAACACCCGGACGATCGGTGACGACGAACCGCCAAGCGCGGCGGGCGACGTCAATCTTGGCGGCCGAGCGAAGCAGGTCATCGCCTCGGAAGGACCATTCTTCGGCGGGGTCGAGATGGATACCTGCGCGGTACTGATGAATGGCGACGTGCGTTGTTGGGGGGCGCCTGGCGGGTTCCTTGGTTATCCGGACGTATCGGAATCTATCGGCGACGACGAAACCCCTGCCGACATTGGTTCCATTCAACTTGATGAACCCGTGCAGTCGCTCGCCATGGGCGCAGGTTTCTTTTGCGGGGTGTTTGCTGGAGATCGCGTCCGCTGCTGGGGCGTTGGGGCTGATATGGGCAGGCTGGGCTACGGCACCGTAGATTTGACGATTGGTGATGACGAGCCGCCAGCCGAAGCAGGAACCGTAGATATGGGCGTTTCCGTAGCGAAGGTTGCAGCCGGAGTGCTTCACTCCTGCGCGCTCAGCACCGAAGGCGCGGTTCGTTGCTGGGGGCACGGTCGGTTTTTGGGGTACGAAAACGACGAGCATGTCGGAGACGACGAAACCCCTGCCGACGCAGGTGACGTGAACATCGGAGATACGGTCATTGAGCTCGACATCGGCGCGTACCATGCGTGCGCCATTACCCAGGCGCACGAGGTTCGCTGCTGGGGTGAAGACAGCGACGGGCAGCTTGGTCTGGGGCGTCTCGCGGGTGAAGAGTTCGATCGCGCTGTAGGTGATGACCCTGACGAAATGCCTCCGGTACCAGTTGAGTTTTGAGTCAGCGCAGTTTCGATTCGGCACAGTTTCGATTCAGCGGAGTTCTTAGGTCGGTGACATTGGGATCGCGATGGTTCCACGGCATTGGCTCAACTGGACTCCTTTCGGTTTGGGTCCTACGCTGGACGCGGAAGGAGCGCCGACCATGAACTGTCGTCAGAGCCCGGTGGTTTCGATCCTGCTTCGCGTCGCGGTGTTCGGTGCTGCGGCATTCGGCTTCGCGGTGTTCGGCGTAGCTTGTTCAGGAGAGAACGGCGTAGGCGAGCCGGCGCGCCCCGACGAAGGCGTTCCGACCTACCACAAGAACGTCGCGCCGATTCTCGAAGCGAACTGCGTGAGCTGTCATGCGGAAGGCGGCATCGCGCCATTCTCGCTCACCACGTTTGAAGAAGCGTCGTTGCAGGCGAAGCGCATGGAGCAGCCAGTGCGCAATCGGGTGATGCCTCCTTGGGGCGCCGACAACAGCGGTGACTGCCAAACGTACAAGCATGCCCGCTGGATGAGCGATGACGATATCAATACGGTGGTGTCGTGGATTCGTGGCGGAGCGAGAGAAGGCGACCCCGCCGATGCGCCGTCAGGTAGCGAGTCTGATGGTGAGCCGAATGGCACCGCGAGCAGTACCGCGACGCTCGTAGGCGCGACTCATTCGTTCGACTTGGGCGTGACCTATACGCCGGATGGATCCATCGATGACGATTACCGATGTTTCCTCGTCGACCTCGGCAATACGGAAGATGCATTTGTCACTGGATACGAAGTGATTCCCGGCGAGCCTCGAGTCGTGCACCACGCCATTTTGTACTCGCTCGACACGCCAGAGGTTCAGGCCGAAGCCGAGCAGCTCGACGCCGACGATCCACGGCCCGGCTATACATGCTTTGGCGGTCCGCGGGTGGACGGAGAAGCTTCCCGCTTCGTCCTTGGCTGGGCGCCAGGAGCGCCGCCGACCGACTACCCGGAAGGTACCGGAGTGCCGCTCGCCGCGGGGCAAAAAGCCGTGCTTCAGGTGCACTACAACCTGAGCGCGGGTCCGCTTCCCGACCGAACCAAAGTCAACCTCCGCATGGTGGATTCGGTAGACCAAGAAGCCATCATCCAGCCGCTGGCCGATATCGATATGGAGCTGCCGCCGCGAATGCCGTCGGTCTCCACCTCGTTCGAGGCGACGCTGCCCATTGCGCTTACAGTGCACGGAGTTGGCCCTCATATGCACGAGCTGGGCACCTCCCTGCGCGTCGATCTCGAGCGCGACGGAGGGGATACCGAGTGCGTTGTGTCGGTGCCCCGCTGGGATTTCAACTGGCAGCAGTTTTATTTCTACGAAAAGCCGATCGTCGTCCAACCGGGCGACCTCGCGCGCCTAACGTGCACCTACAACACCACCACCCGCGACGAGGTCGTTCGCTGGGGCGACGGCACAAGCGATGAGATGTGCCTGAACTATGTTTACGTGACGGTGGGGGCTATGTGACGGTGGGGTCTATGTGACAGTGGGCGCACGCTCAGTAGCGTGTGGGCGAACGCGTCAGACCATCTGTTCGGCGCTTTTGTCGTCTTGTTTGCGGCGGCCGAAGGCCGATGCGATGTCGAAGCGGGTGGCGGCGTACATGGCCGCGAGGATCATGAACAGCACGCCGAGCACGGTCCAGCTGCGTACGATGGAGGTTCGGAAGACGCCGCCTTCGCCTGGCTCGGGAACGACTACAGGGTCTTCAGGAAGCCCGAAGCGACGGGCAAGGCTGCGGATTTTGCTGACGTGAATCACTGGGACGCCGCGTTCGAGAAAGGAGCGCATGACCGAGATACGCTCGAGGCCACGAGGCAGTTTTGTATTGAGCCCGGGGCGAAAGTCGCTTTTGTCGGTGAACGTTCCCACCGAGGCGGTGCCTCCGCCGATATTCGCGAATAGGCGAATGGGCCGGCGTCCACGAAGGTCGTCAAAAAAAGAAAGCCGCATTTGTACGGCCTCTTCGTAGCTGCTCGGGGTGAGCGCAGGGCGATCGTTGCGGTCGATGGCGGCTTGAATCAGCGCGCGGCCTTCGTCGGAATGGTCGCGGGCAACATCGAGCACGCCGCCCATGGTGACAGCGTCGCTTCGAAATGAGATGAGGTCTTGCTCGAAGAGCACGTGCTCCATGTCGAGCCAGGTGAGGTCAGGGTGGGTTGCGCCATATTCCGATGCAGCCACGCTGCTGATCACGATGGGGTCGGCGCCGATGGTCTCGAGCGCCGCGTACATGTTGATGTTCATCGCGGGAAATGAGCCCGTCAAGTTGAGCGCGACGACGTGCCCTTTTTTGATGCCGACTTCTGAGAGCATTTCCACGAATACGGCGGCGAAGTTTGGGTTTGCGGTGGTTCGCTTGGCGGTGATGTGGCCTTCATTCGACACAATGGGTGTGCGCACGGGGCCGATCAACCCGCTGCCGGCGGGGTCGGCTTCGGTGTCGAGAGGAATGCGCAGGCTGATGCGTTTGAGATAAATTGCGCGAAAGGCTTGTTTGGCGAGTCGGGTGGCGCGAAGTTTGGTTTCGAATAGCTCATCGCGCTCTTCAACGGGATTCGATTCGACTCCGTAGACGCCACCCGCTGCGAGCATCGCCACCACAACGATCTGGGGCGTCGATACGTAGTTGCTTCTCCAATAGAGCGCCTTCATTTAGGCCACCGCCTTCAGGCCCACAGGTCCGACAATCAGCAAGAGAATCAAGCGCACAACCGAAGCGGCAATGGTGAGCGAGGACGCGGTGGGCACGATGCCTTGGCGATCGAACCAAATCGCGATGAGTCCTGGAATAATGTAACCAATCACCGCCACGTCGGTTTGCTCGTCGAGCTGAAAAAATTGCGGCAACGCGTCGACCCGAGAGAGCCATGCGCCGAGCGCAAACGCGACCAAAATGGTCAACGACGTGCGGCGGCGACCGTAGAGGATGACAAACGAGGACATCACCTTGGTGATGGCGTAGGTGAGCAAGGCGACCGAAAGCGTGAGCGCAATGGTGTAGGGCTGGTCGATGTATAACGCGACGTAGCCGGGCACCACCACGCCGCCGGCCGCGAGCCCGTAGAGCTCGGAAAACACAAAGCTCACCACTATGCCGATGGCGATCGATAGAACGAGAAGGTCGGGGGATATCACGCAGGCTCCATGGCGCGCAGAAAGCGCGTTGAACGGTTTCGAAAGATGCGGGTTAAGTCGAGGCCCAGACCGCCGATATTGCCCAGGCCCACAATCAGCGTGCGCTCTCCGCACAGCTCGATGAGGCGTTCGAAGGTGGCTCGCGCATCGTACCCTTCGACGTTGACGAGATGGCTCACGTCGTATCCCGATGAAGCGGCGGCACGGCTGAAAAACACCGTGCCCGAACCCACGGTGACGACGTGGTCCGCGGGGCTCCAGCTCGGCAAGCTTTGCCCGAGCTGCCGGGAACGGTCTGCGCGGTCTACGCGGCAGTTGAAGACACAGATTTTCCGCGCGTTCGGACGCCGGTCGGCGCAGAGCTCCCAGATCTGATGGCTGGAGATGGGGTCGTTGGCTGCGAACGCATTGACGAATGTAATGTGGCGGCCGAAGAAATCGATTTCGTCGAAGGTAAGCGCACCTGGGTCCGGCTGGCCTTGCTGCATGCCTTGAAGCGCGGTTTGGCGAGCGACGCCGAGCGATGTGCACACGCGTAGGGCCAAATCGATATTTTCGCGATGTTCGAACCAGCGGAATGCGTCGAGTTCTTCTTCAGTGACCGCCGCGACGCGTTCGTCTGAACCGCTCTCGTCAGCGCCTTCGTTTGTCTCGTTCTCGCTATCGTCATGGAGCTGTACAAGGCGAGATTTGCGATCCGCGGCGGCCATCTGCAGCGTGGCGAGGTGGTCGCGCTCTGCGGTGAAACAGACCGCCGACCGCGGCATCATGCCGCAGAGTGCTTTGGCGACGTCTTCTCCGCGAGGCCCCATAACATCGAGGTGGTCGGGTCGAGCGTTGGTGATCACGCCGTGCGTGGCGCGTACAAACGCACGTTCGCTCAGCCACTGCAGAATTGGTTGGAGAGCCATGCATTCGACCACCAAGATGTCCGCGCGATGCACGGCGGCAAAACGCACGATGCGAATTTGCTCTCGCACGTTCGCGCCTTGCGGCCGGTAGACCGCGAGTTCGCGTTCGTTGGGAAGAATGACCCGCGCCAGGGTTCCTGTCGTTTTGGCGACGACCCGTCGGCCGCCCGCTCGCAATCCTGACGCGATGAGTCGCGTCACGCTGCTTTTTCCTCGCGTTCCGTTGACGTGAACTCGGATAGGAACCTTTCGAAGGGCGCGCAGATGTTGAAAAAGCTCGATCGAAAGCCAGACGGTCACGATCGCCACCAACGCGCTGAGCGTTTCTGCAAAATGAGTCATTCGCCGGGGCGGTGAACAAAGACTAGGTAGGTTCCATCGGGCAGTCGCGCGGGCGCGCGGCTCGCCCAGCGAAGGCGTGCCGAAGCGATTTGAAAACGCGATGCTAGATGCAACGAAAGCTCGTCGCGTTTTTCACGAAACTCGGCGCGACTCGGGCTTCCCGTGGTCACGAGCTGCAGGCCCATGCTGCGGTAGCCGCGGACCAGTGTGCGCATGTGGCGAAGCACCGAGGATGTACGGGTTTGCCAAGTATTGTCTCGGTAGTGCATGAGCGGGTCGAGTCGGACCGCGACAATATTGCCTCGTACGATGGCGCGTTTGCCAATGCGTCGGCGAATGTCGCTTCGAAAGGTTTCGCGCGATCGCGGAGGCGATCCGGCCGCGTCTGACTTGTGGTTCTTCCCCGTGAGCGCCGAGAGTTTGCGCTCGGCTTCGGAGGCGAGCTCGGCGGCGCGCTCAATCAGGCCTTCTGCGAGCATACGGTCGCCTTGAATCAACATATTCTCGATGCTGTCGACTTCGACGCGATGTTTCGCGGTGATTGAGGAGCCGAGCGCAGAAAGCCCGCTCGCGAGAAGCGCCAATCGTTCTCTTACTTCTGCTGCGGCCGCGGGCTCTTCCGTTGAGCCATCGGGTCGTTCGTCTTTCGGTCGGCGTGCGGCTCTTCGCGCGCGCGCCGTGGCATTGCTCGATGACGCCCCGCCGCTCTCTGCGCGGGGTGCGTTCGTCGAGGTACCCGATGGATCCTGTTCGGTGTCGTCTTGCGACTCAGGGTCTTTGGGTTTCTCTGCGTTTCGCTCTGCTTCCGCTTCCGCAGCGTCGGACTTGGCGATGAGCTCCGACGCGGCAAGCAGGGTGACCTGAGCGAGCCGCCCGAACTCAGAGGCTGCCGCCTCATCGCCGCGACGCGCCGCGGCGCGAGAGGAGGCGAGAAGACGCCGCGCCACGTCCGCGAGCTCTGGCGATTCCCGATGCACTTGTGCAAGGCGTTCCGTGGAGAGCTGGGGCACTGGGTACGAGGGCTTCGTTTGCGCAGGTTTCGGTTGTGGCGCCGAAGCGCAAGCCGTGGCCACAATCGCCAGCGTTGAGAACAAGGTCTTCATATCGCTTCAGCGCCCGGTATCACGGGGATTCTCGTCGAGCAAATCCTTGCCCTCGCGGTTTTGTACGCCATCTACTTGACTTCGATCACACATCGTTCTCGTGGGTGTTCGTTTGCATGTTCTGGTCGCGCCCACACCGCGTGCAGGCCGGTCCCTCCCCGAGACCCTGGCTGCGCAACGGTCAGCGCGTCTCGGGGCCACACGAAGTCCGGGCTGGCCAAGATTTCTTGTCCGGCGATCGACCAAATGAGGTTTTCCCCTCGCGCCGATCGAAGCCGTACCGAGACTCCCGGAGACAGCGGCCTGGCAGGACATCCGGCGATAATTCTGTCGCTGACGTCTTTTTGAAACCATGAGGATGCGTCTTTGCCCATGCCTACCCACGCTACGATCACGGTGGTCAGCGTGGAGATCGCGGCGAGGAGTTTTTCGTGTCGCTTGTACCAAGGCTGCGTCAACGCATCGATGCGGGCGACGATTTCTAGTGCTTTGAGAATGACGTCGAGGTGCTCCTTCGGGTCAAACGATGCGTCGGGCTGGCTTGGTCGAATGCCTTGAAAGTTGTTGAGCACCACCGCGATCGAGTCGGTGACTCGAGCTCCCGGATTGCGCGCGTACGCGGTCACCAGTTCGTCGATCGCCAAAGCATAAGATCGTGTGACGTCGCCTTTTCTCGCAAGCAGCTGCTGCGCGCTTTGGCGAGGTGCGCCGCCAGAGTTTTTGCGAAGAAAAAAGCGGACCGCGAAGAGCGCTAGCGCGCCGCCCACTAGACCGCAGCCGACCAAAAACGCGGCAGGCTTGATCCAATCGGTCCAAAACGATGAGGGCGAGCCAGGTTCGGCGGTCGCGTTGGTGCTCAGCAGCCACCAGAAGAGTGAGGCGCTGATCGCGATTGCGCCGCCAACGAGCCACCACCGAGCGACGCTTCCGGGGGCGAGTTTGGAGCGCAGAGGTTGGTGCTGCGTTTCTGGTTGGGCGCTTCGAGATGCTGCGGGAGGTGCCGCCGGCGTGGGGCGCGGAAGATGATGCGAACCGGTGTGCTCCCTGGACGTGTGCGCGCCTGATGATTGTCCGCTCTCGTTCGGGGCGTCGTCGCTCAGGGCCTGGGAGAGCGATAATGCGTCGGGCACTCTGTCGACCAAGTTTTTGGTGAGCGCCCAGGACACCGCAGAGCGCAGTTCAGACGGAACGGGCCCCATATCGGGTTCCTCGCCGATGACTGCGGCCAAGGTGCCTAGGGGGCCCTCGCCCGAAAAGGGAAGACGACCGGTCGCGGATTGGTACAGCACGACTCCCAGCGACCACAGGTCTGACTGATGGTTGAGCCCAAGCCCGCTGGCCTGTTCAGGCGACATATAAGCTGGTGATCCGAGCAGTACGCCCGACTGCGTCAAACGCGTATCGTCGTGCTGAGTGCCCGCCAATCCGAAGTCGATGAGGGTCGCGTCGCCGAGCTGCCCGTTTTCGGGAAGCATGACGTTGTCGGGTTTGAGATCGCGGTGGACCAGCCCACGCGCATGGATTGCAGACAGACCTGCAGCCATGGCGCGCCCGAGCGCGCGGACGTCGGAAACCGGGAGCGGCCCAGACTGCGCGAGCCGTTCCCCCAGGCTGTTTCCGGAGACATACCGCGTCACCACGTAGGCAACGCCTTCTTCGGTTCGCCCCGCATCCAGCACTTCGGCGAGGTTCGGGTGGCGAACCGCGCTCACTTGAGCGAGGTCTGGCAGCTCGATGCGGCCGTGCATCGATTCGTGGCGCAGTTTCAGCGCACCCTTCACGCCATCGCTATCTCGATGGGCAAGCCAGACTTCGCCAAACGCGCCTCGACCCAATGCTGAGTCTAAAGACCATCCGCCGATCTGGCGCGGCTGAGGTGCTGAGTCGACCACGAAGCTACCGTACCGCGTCTCGCTGCTGGAGACGTGAATTTCGTCCCAGATCGCTGTTTTTCGGAGGGTTTGATGCAAACCCTCCCCCCCGCGGAATACGATTCCGCGGGGCCCCCCTCCCAACGCCGCTTCGCGCTGCGCGGGGGCCCCTACGCCCCCTTGCTCTCTTCTGCGGTGTTCGGGTGAACTGCTTTCGTCGCGCAGTGCTCGCGTTGAGGTGCTGTGCGGCGAGCTGTTCTGATTGCGTCTTCAGAATCCGACTGTGTTTGTAGAAGGTGTGACTGTGTCCCTAGTCCGGCCGCTTACGCGTCCGCCCCACCGCGGCGCGGCGGGGCCCGTCGTCTTTCTGGAGGGGCTGGCCACAGCCCCTCCCCCCAGTCGGGTACCACCCGACCGGGGGCCCCCCTCCCTAGTCCGGCCGCTTCGCGTCCGCCCCACCGCGCAGCGGCGGGGCCCCAGCAGTTCAACCCAACGTAACCAGGTCACGTGTCTCCTGGCGGGGGAGCTTGGGTGAATCGTCGGGGTCGTACCCCGACGAGAGGGTCTGGGTGCCAGACCCTAAA
>JANQQS010000175.1 GCA_028284955.1 Myxococcota bacterium
AGCGCCCCCACAGCGAACGACTGAGGAAGGCTCCGAGCCTTTCGCAGGGAGAGAGCGAGGAGGTAAGCCGCAATCAGGCCAAAAGATCAGTGCTCTAGATCTTGTTGACAGAACCCTGGGGTGATCCGCGATCATCGGAGGATGCCGTCGCGCGTTCCTCCGTCCGATGACCAGCTTCACGACGTTGAAGTTCTGATTCGCGCGCATCACCCGCTTCTCTTCGTAGAAAGCATCGAAGAAGATCGGGTCCATACCCTGCTCGCATACCTTTCCGACCGCATCGGGATACCACTCTTCACGTGGAACCCGAACTCCGGTCTTTCGAGATTGGGTCCGGGAGGTGGGAGAACCGCGCACACAGAATCACCAGAGCTCTGTCTGGCCTTCATCGAGCAAGCCAACCTTGAAGCGATTTTTCATCTGCGCGGCATGACCAAGAATCTGGACGACCCGGCCATGATGGCGCGGCTCAAGGAAATCTACCGTCGCTATTTCAAGCACCGTGGCACGGTGGTGATCACGGGCAGTGACATCGATTTGCCGGCCGAGCTCGACCCGCTGTTTACGCACGTCGAGCTCGCTCCTCCCACGCCCGATGCCTACCATCAGTTTGTCGCCACGGTGCTCCGCGATATCAGCAAGCGACAGAAGGTACAGGTCGAACTCTCTCAAGAAGAAATCAATCAGCTGCTGCACGCCCTTCGCGGTCTAACGTTTTTCGAAGTTCAGAAAATCATCACTCAGGCCGTGGTCGAGGATGGTCGTCTCGACAGCCGTGATTTGGATCGCGTATTTCAAGCCAAGCGACGAATCGTCGAGCGCTCGGGCGTTCTCGAGTATTTCCCGCATGAGCACGACATGAAAGACATCGCGGGGCTCACCAATCTCAAAGCCTGGCTCGAAAAGCGACAAAACACGTTCGCCGACCCGGAACGCGCACGTGCGTTCGGCCTCGACCCGCCGAAAGGGCTGTTGCTCATCGGCGCACCAGGATGCGGCAAGAGCCTCTGCGCCAAGGCCGTAGCCGCGCAATGGAAACTGCCGCTGATTCGCCTCGACCCTTCCAAGGTGTATCAGAAGTTTTTCGGCGAAAGCGAAAAGAACCTCAATCGCGCAATTCGTACCGCGGAAACGTTGGCTCCCGTGGTGCTTTGGATCGACGAAATCGAAAAAGCCTTGGGCCCCGGCGATCAAGATGGCGGCACCAGCCAACGCGTGTTCGGTACGTTTCTCACATGGATGCAGGAGAAAAAAGAGAACGTGTTCGTCATCGCCACCGCCAACGATATTTCGAAGCTCCCTCCCGAATTGCTGCGCAAAGGCCGCTTCGACGAAATCTTCTTCGTGGACTTACCCGGCGAGGAAACGCGCCGGCGCATCTTCGAAGTGCACCTTCGGCGCCGCGATCGCGACCCGCAAGTGTTTGATGTAGACCGATTGGCAGCAGCCGCGGTGGGGTTCAGCGGAGCCGAAATCGAACAGGCGATCGTATCGGCTTTGTACACCGCGTTTTCCCATCAGGGCACGCTCGACACGCCTGGAATTCTTACAGAAATTGACAACACGCGCCCGCTCTATCACACGATGGCGGAGAAAATCGATGCCCTGCGCGCGTGGGCTCGCGATCGAGCCGTCGCCGCGGAATAGACATCCCGAAGCGCTGGAGCAGACCCGCCACGTCTTGCGCGCTTGCGAGGGTTCGGATAGGCAGCGATCTTCCCTGGCTTCGCCGGAAAACGCATGAAGATTCTCTTCACCCTGGGAGAAACGCCCGATCCGTATATCGCGAGCTACGTCGTTCATTCCGCGGCGGCGGTGGCACGGCGCGGCCACGAGGTCGTGCTGCAGCTTTTCCAAGCGAACGCGCTGCCCCTCACCCCCAAAGACGTGTGGGCGCGTTATCGAACGCGAAGCCCCATGCGCGTGCAAGCATCACGACCGTTGCCGCAATGGCGACTTGGCGTACTGCAAAACCGCTTCTTGGGGTCGAAAGAAGGCTGGCGCACCCAGCTGACGCGCGCTTCGTCGTGGGTGAACGTAGCCATCAACCGAGAGTTTCGCGGGTTCGACGCGGTCTTTGTCCACGACATGGGTTTGCTGGTGGCTGGCGTGCAGGCCGGACACCCAGTCGCTATCGATCTCGGAACAGTCCGCGAACCGCGATCCTGGCAGCGACCGTTGGCCCGTCATTGGCTGAAGCACCGCCGCTTCTTAGGAGCCATCGCGCATACCCAACAGACCGCCGACGCCTTCGAACAATGGGGCGTGCCCCGCAGCCGAATTCGGTCTCTACCGCCGGGGTTTGACCCGGCTTGGCTCGAGCCGCGTCTCGACGCCGCCGGCGCGCGCGAACAACTCAGCTTGGACCCCGAACGAGGCATCGTGGTGTGCGCCGGCCCGTTGGACGATCGGACATTTGCGTGGCTCCGAGGGATGGCGCGACGAGCCCCTGAGCTCTTGTTCATGGTGGTCAGCGCCTCGGACCTAAGCGCCTATACGACGGCAGCCCAGGGGCTTGAGAATATCGAGCTGGTCGCGATGGGCCAACTCTGGAAGGCCTCACCCTACCTGTTCGCCGCGGACATTCTGCTCGCTCTCCCGCTCCGACGCGACCCAAGCAAGCAACGCCGTCACAAGAGCGCGGCACAAACCATCCCACCGCTCGAGTCGTTCCTTTGCTTAGGCGCCGGGCGCCCCCTCGTCGCCAGCGATGAGGGATTTCGAGATCTACTGAAACACGACCATCAAGCATGGCTCGTACCTCCCGATGATTCGAACGCGGCCGTGGATGGAATCGGGCAGCTGCTCAAAGACATCGAACGATACGAGCGACTCGCCCAAGGCGCCCGGGATCGCTCGCGCTCGCTCACCTGGGACGACCGAGCGCAGCGACTCGAATCGTTTCTTGAAGAACAAATTCAAAGGCAGAATTGATGCTTGCGCTACGGTATTCAACGCCCCCCAGCTGGTGCGACGCGGTGCTCGACGATTTCGACGCATTCTTGATCGACCACGCGGCCTGCGAACGAAAAGCCTCCGCGACGGGGCTATGGTTTGTCGTTCGGTATCCCGATCGAACAAAGCTGCTTGATCCAATGATCGCGTTTGCGCGAGAGGAACTCGAACATTTTCATCAGATCTATCGCGTGATCGAAGAACGAGGGCTGCGCCTTGGTCCGGATACGAAGGACGCGTATGTGGGCGGGCTCCTCCGACTCGCCCGGCGCGAACCCGAGCAGCACCTCCTCGACCGATTGATTATTTCAGGAGTCATCGAGGCGCGCGGCTGCGAACGATTCAAGCTGCTTACCGATGCGCTTCCCGACGGCGCACTCAAAGACCTCTACCAAAACCTAACCCAGGCCGAATCGAGACATCACGCGCTATTTCTCCGGCTCGCAAGACTCTATTTTCCAGACCGCGAAGTGCAGGATCGCACGGCGGAAATTCTCGATCACGAAGCAGAATGGGTCGCGTCGCTGCCGTTCCGTGCCGCGCTGCACTGACCGAGCTTGCGACATGAACGCGCGGATCAAAGAAGGTGCTGACAAAACACACAGCGCCACGGAACGCACCATAGCGAAATACTTGCGGCGATATGCGGAGCCGGAAATCGTCAGCGCCGAAGCGATCGACACAACGTATGACGCTGCTTTGGTGATTCCGATCTGCGGCGAAGAAGTCAGCTGCCTTCAGGGAATCGAAGCGGCGTGTGCGTCGTTTTCAGGGCGCGTGGCGTGCATTGTCGTGGTGAACGGGAAAACCAGTTCCCCTGGCAATCAACACGACGCAAACGAACGGTTCGGAGCGCGACTCAAGCGCGCCCAGACGATGAAGCCTCTGGACGACTCGAGCGCGGTCTGGTGGGGTCGTGGCGCGACAGATTTCGTTCTCATCGATCGATACAGCGTATCGCGCAGGTTTCCGCCTTCTTCGGGAGTTGGGCTTGCGCGCAAGATCGGTTGTGATTTCGCGCTCGCCTTGGCGTCGCAGGGTTCGCTTCTCAGCCGTTGGATTCATACCACCGATGCCGAC
Organism: Myxococcota bacterium; assembly: GCA_028284955.1. Lineage (GTDB taxonomy): Bacteria > Myxococcota_A > Polyangia > Polyangiales > Houyiibacteriaceae > JANQQS01. Next base: position 4,036 of record JANQQS010000175.1, read on the forward strand.
GTCACTCTGCCACCAGACTATTTTTCGCGGACAATATCCGCGCACGAGCTCGCATCGCCTGGCGCCGCGTCGTCTCACACGCTGCCGCGAGCCAGCGCGTTCGTGTACCCGTTTTGGCACGTCACCACCCCGCCCTTCGAACGGGCCGGGGCGCTCTACGATCTTTCCTTACGCTACTACGTGATGGGCCTACGGCGTGCTCGGTCGCCCTATGCGTTTCACACGCTCGGCAGCACCTTCGCGATCGACACCCTCGCCTACGCTCGCGTTCGGGGCGTGCCGAACCGACTCGCCGGCGAAGACTTCTACCTCCTGAGCAAGCTTCGGAAAACGGGATCCGTGTTCCAATCGTCGGGCGCTCCGATCCAGATCGAGGCACGTGCGTCCACGCGCGTTCCGTTCGGCACCGGCCCGGGGATTGCGCGTATCGCCGAGAAACTTGTCGCTGGCGAAACACCAACCTTCTACCACCCGGCGTCGTTTTCGTTGCTCGCGCAGCTCCTATCCTCTCTCGAGGAGCTCGGGAGTGGAAACGCCGTATACCTGCGCGCGCCCGCTTCGTTCGACTCATCCCAAAGAGAAATCTATGAGCGCGCCTTGCATCAGATCGCGATTCAACGCGCCCTTGACGATGCGGCGACGAATACGCGTTCGGCGCACGCGCTTCGCCGACGGGTGCGAGATTGGTTTGACGGCTTCCGCACGTTGAAGTTTGTGCACGCGCTCCGCGATGCAGGGCTCAACCCGGTGCCGTGGCGAGACGCGCTGCGCGCCATCGGCGTCGAACTGGAGAACGAATCGCAATCCGAGCTCGAGGCCGCGCGCACAAGCATGGCCCGTGCCGACGGCTGCCGACTACCCGAACCGGGTTCGGAGACCCCCGGAACGCTGACCCCATCACCTCAAAAAACCCTGTAATTTCATGTGGAATGCTTGTTGCACGAACCTATTTGGAGCAGAGTCCATCGTAGATTCGAATACTCTCCGATTCGCCATGCCTCGCCTGATCACTGATGCCACCACTTTCCGGACCGTCCGCTGGGCTGCCCTAGTGTGGCTCTCGAGTATCGCTCTGGTCGGGAGCTGCGCTCAACAAAACTCCCTCGGCGGCGCGTCGGTTCTCGAAACGGACGAGAACGCGCTCTGTTCCAATACCTGTTCGTCGGCGGAAGACGGTGAATGCGATGACGGAGGCCCCGAGGCCAGCTACTCCGGCTGCGCGCTCGGCTCGGATTGCGCCGACTGCGGTTCTCGAACACCGGGAAGCTCAGAACCCAACAACGATTTGGGCATGTGCGCCAATATCTGCTCCACGTCGGAAGACGGCGTCTGCGACGACGGAGGCCAAAACAGCCAGAACGCTACCTGCGCGCTCGGTTCTGACTGCACCGATTGTGGTGTACGCGGCGGCGACCAACCCGCCACCGCCGGCAATACGACGCTGTGTTCGGATACCTGCAACCTCTCAAACAATGGGCAGTGCAACGACGGAGGACCAAGCTCGCTCGACGCCACCTGCACGTATGGAACTGACTGCAAAGACTGCGGCAACCGAGACCTCGCCAACTCTCCCCAAAAAGAACTGCTCTGCACGAACAGCTGCGGCACATCGAACAATCGCAAATGCGACGACGGCGGCCCGCGCAGCGAATCCGATAAATGCGAATTTGGAACAGACTGCGGCGACTGCGGCCCACGCGACCCCGCCGACGAACCCAAGACGACCACCATCAAAGAATGCCAAGTCAAAATCTGCGCGCTGGAGCTTGTGGGGATCTGCATAGCCCGCGCCTGCGCCGATTAGAGCGCTGATCTTTTGGCCTGATTGCGGCTTACCTCCTCGCTCTCTCCCTGCGAAAGGCTCGGAGCCTTCCTCAGTCGTTCGCTGTGGGGGCGCTCG
>JANQQS010000191.1 GCA_028284955.1 Myxococcota bacterium
TCGACGGGGGAGAAGCGACCCCGAACAGCTCGTTTGCGCAGCGAGGGTGGTATTCGCCCTTGCTTGCAGCGCCACAATATAGGCAACGTTTCATTGCTCTAGTCCGATTATCGGACACGGGTGCTGCTCACTCGGTTGAGGAGCCGATCTTTTTTGTGAGAGGTGACTCTGATGGCCGTCGGTCACCGTAGAGGTGGGCGACAATCGCGTCGAAACCATCCGGATCGAGAGGGTTAGCCGCCTTCTCAAGGAACCCGAATCCGAACGATTTCAATAGGATCGAGTCTTCGGCGCAGATGGCGCAGTCGCGGGCATGTTCGTGTCCAGCCGGCTGGACACGAAAGCCTCGGGAATCTGCTCCGGCCGTTCCGCAATGACATCGCCCGCCCTGTTTCCCAAGCCGCAGTGACGTGCAACACCGCATCCTGACGCACCGAACCTGTGTCAGCGAACCAGCGGCCGCCGAGCCTGGTGATAGATTCGGAGGACGAGGCATCGCCCTTCCTCGCGCTGATAGTAGATCCTCAACGGCGGAACCGGCCAGCTCCTGACTACCTCCCCCGACCTCAGAGTCTGCTCGGGGCCATCGATCCCTCCCTCGGCGAGGCGGTCGATCATGTCGAACACGCGGTCGGCGAGCTGCGCCGCCGCTTGGGCATTGTCCTGCGCGATGTAGTCGGTTGCCGCGTTGAGGTCCTCGACGGCCTCCGGCGCGAGGGCGACTTTCAACGTCTGAGGCGCGCGTCGACGCGCTGGCGGGCTTCGTCGAGCGGAACCTCGCGGCCAGCTCTCACGGAAGCCAGGGCGGATTCAAGCCCGGCCTCCTGTTCCGCATTAAGCTCCGGGCGCTCGTCGACCGGAACGACCACGTAGCGCCCCTTGGGGAGGTCCTGGAGCTCCTTCGGAAGATCCTCGCCGTTCCAGTTGAGTACGATGCCCATGACCTGAGTATAGCTGACGGCCAGCTGGGGGCGAGGGCTCACTAGCAACTTCGTGCCACGATGACGGATCGGTCCGCCGACGACACGCACTTCGGGTCGATCCCTTTCCTCTTGCTTGTAGCCTCGCAAAGGTCCGCGCGACTAAAATGTCTGTGATCCATGGTCATATGAAACGTAGTCGGGGCGACAAACACCCGGTGCGCACGCTTGGCCGAATCTCAGAGAGCTACGGGTCCACGTGATTCATTCCATGATCGCAGCTGCCCTTGATGTGATCA
>JANQQS010000201.1 GCA_028284955.1 Myxococcota bacterium
TCATCGTAGAGATCCTGATGTTTGGGTTGAGGGTCACGCCCTGTCTTGGCCCTCAACCCGAACATCAGGAGCGGATGCAGATGCTGAATCTGACACCGACGCCGATGCAGAATCAGATGCCGAACCAGGTTCTGCGTCCGTATTTGCATCGGAATCGGAATCTCCCTCGGCGTCTGATTCTGAATCAGCGTCGGCGTCTGCGTCGGTATCCGAGTCCACGTCAGATTCAGCGGGTCCGGCTCGGCTTTGATGCTCGATTCGACCATCAACCCATCTGATCGCTGCTGAGCAATGGTCAGTATGGCTGATCGAAATCCCTCAGAGGAAAGACATTCCGCGAACTACCCGGAAACCAGGTTACATGCCTCCTGGCGGAGGAGTTTGATTGATTGCAGCTCAAGGTGCATCCCCATAGAGCAGTGGAATTTTGGTCTGAGCGCGAGCGCCCCTACAGCGAGCGACTGAGGAAGGCTCCGAGCCTTTCGCAGGGAGCGAGCGCAGCGGTAAGCCGCGATCAGGCCAAAAGGCCACTGCTCTAGCCGGCGTAGCGGGTGCGGCCGCGACCTTCCACGTACTTCTTCATCGTTCGCGGGATCTTCAAAATCCATTCGTGAATGCGCGCGCCCACGACATTGCCGAGTACACCCGGTCCTACATCGACCATCACCCCGAACGACAACACTGATTTCCCGTTGCCGTACGCACGTACGCGCATGAACCCCCATCCTGCGCGGATGGAATGAGGATGGCGGTCGTCGAGCTGAAACATCATCACGCGGTCGCTTTCTTGGAACATCAACCGCAATCGATAGGACACGTCGACGGGTCCGTAGTGATGCCGGATGAACGCGAGCTTGGCGCTGGGTTGCCCGCCGATGACACGTGATTCGCTGACTTTGGGCAACATATGCCGGTATCGGTAGACATCGAGTACGGCTCGCCACACCGCTTCGGCTGGCAAATCGATCACTTGCCAGCTTGCGCCGCCTAGGAGCTTGAGAGGGCCTCGTTTTTCTTTGGTGGGGCGCACCACCAGTTCGCCTTTGGAGAGCTTGCGTTTTTCCGCGGACGTGAGCGGCTTTCGGAGCATCGACATCTGAGCGCTCGCAGGCTCAGGCGAATAGAACACGCCGGAAAGAACAGCCGCGGCGATGGATATGCGAAGAAGGTATGTTCGGACGATTGTCACAGCGTAGCGTACCCGTCATCACCCCCCGCTCCGCGTGGCGCATGACTGCAGCGCAACAGCAGAGCGTTCGGCCTAAGGCTTTCAGCCTAGCAGCCTGGCGAGTTCGACGCCGGTACGACGAGACGATTCATTTTCGTACGCTACGCGGAGTTTTGGTGGTTGGATTCCAGCAATTCGCTGATATCTCGCGCGTTGAGACCGAGCAGGTACAGGATTCGGTCGAGCCCACCAGCGCTTACCGCTGTGTCGGCAGCCTTTTTTAGTTTTGGCTTTGCGTGGAATGCGATGCCAAGGCCAGCTCGCGTCAACATCGCGAGATCGTTCGCGCCATCTCCTACCGCGATGGTTTGTTCGAGCGTGATACCCTCTCTCTGGGCGATTGTGTCAAGCAAATCAGCTTTTCGTTGTGGTGTGACGATCGGGTCTTCCAGTTCTCCGGTTAGCTTCCCGTCTCGCACCACAAGCTCGTTGGCGTAGGCGTAGTCAAGCTCCAGCTGGTCGCGCAAAGCATTGGCGGCAAACGTGAAGCCACCGCTGATCACCCCTGTTTTGTATCCCAGAGTGTGGAGTACGTGCAGCATCTCGCGCGCCCCTTGGGTCACGGGAAGGTCTCGCGCCAGGCTCTGGACTTGCTCGTAGCTCATCCCCGAAAGCAAACCTACACGCGCGCGTAGGCTCTGCTCGAAATCGATATCGCCGGCCATGGCCTGCGCGGTAATCTTTGAAATCTCTTCCCCGACCCCATGGAGTCGCGCGAGCTCATCGATGACCTCGATCTGAATCAGTGTCGAATCCATGTCCATCACGACCAAACGCTTGCTTCGGCGCGTCAGCTTCTCCCGCTGGACCGCGATATCCACGTCGAGATCCGCGGTTGCGGTGAGCAGCGCGTTTCGTAGCGCGGTGGCTTGGGCAGCTCCGTTGGGGAGTGCGACGATCACTTCCACGGAGTCGAGTTGCTTCCCGCTCAGTCTCCGAATGCGATCGATGTTTGCGCCGTTCTGCGCCATCGTATCCGCGAGCACGGATAGCCCTCGTGAGTCCAGCCCATCGCCGATCGCGGTGACCACGTAGTAGCGGCTTGGCTGTTCGCGGTGCCCAATCGCGGCGACAGGGTTGCTTTCGAACGCATGGAACTGAAGCTCCAGCCCCATTCGGTTGGCCGTGAACAGCAAATCTTTGAGAACCGGCTCTCCCGCGGATGGCGCAGGATCGACGCCCACCAGCAAACATAGCGTGAGCTGGCGTTGCACGACGACTTGCTCGATGTCGAGCAACCGCGCGTGGTTGTCGGCGATGACTCGTGTCAGCGCCGATGTGATTCCCGGGGTATCCGGGCCGCTTACGGTGACGAGGACCTGCTGCATGCGGCGCGCATATAGCAGGAAACAGCCCGTTCCGGAATGATGAGTGCGGAAATGCTGCGAAACGTGGGTCTTGTGTCACATTTCTCTCAGGGTGACGTGATGCGGGGTGATGTGACGCGCGCAAAGTATTTCGCGTATGGGTCCAATCTCAACGCCGCGGATTTCGCACGCTGGTGCAACGAACGCGGGATATCGGTTGAGCTGAGATTCATTTCGACCGCGTGGCTTCCTGACCACGAACTGTCGTTCCACTACTTCTCGGTCGCTCGCGGCGGCGGGGCGCTCGATATACGTCCGAAGTTTGGGTCGAGTGTTGCGGGGGTGTTGTTTGAAGCGAACGACAGCGCTTGGGCGGCGCTCGACCGCAAGGAAGGTGCGACGTCGCCCACGAGTTCGGATCGCGCGAACCGAACGCGATACAAAAGAATCGACGCGGCCGTGCTGACAGACGATGGAAGGGAATATAGCGCGCAGACCTACCGCGTCATCGAAAGTGCGCCCAAACATATTCCGCCGACGCAGGAGTATCTGGACATCGTAGACCAAGGGCTGCGCGGCTTTGGGTTGCCTACCAAGGCGTTGCACGAAGCAGCGGCCGACCGCTCGATATCTCCAGAGCCTCGTTCGATATTCGTCTACGGAACGTTGATGCGCGGCGGGTCGGCGCACCTCATGGCGAGGAACCACGGCGTCATGCATGTGGAGAACGCGACGGTACGAGGCGAACTCTGGAGCTTGGGCCCGTACCCAGGCATGACGCTGACAGAGCCCTCTGCGTCGCTTGGCACTCGTTCTGCGGTTGCGGATGGCCCTGTAGTTCATGGAGAGCGACTCGAAGTTCGAGACATCGGCGGTCTTCTCGCCAAACTCGACGAATACGAAGACTTCGCGGGCTATGGCGCTTCGGGCTCGCTCTATCGCCGGGCCTTGGTTCGGGCGGCGGGCTGTCTCAGCTGGGCATACGTCTACGTTGGTTCGCTTGAGGGAGCGGAACTAGTCCCGGGCGGACGGTTCCTCATCGAACCGTCCGCTACAGAATCATCCGCTGGCGAAAAGCGATCGTGACCGGTCACCCGGTGTGCTGCGTGTAGCGTTCGACCTAGCTCACCGTTTGGATAGCACTACGTAGAACGAACCCTCCCGGCGCCGCAGCCGCAGCAATGCAGAGCCGTCGCTCAGGGCCTGCCGAACTTGGCGCGGAGTGCGCACCGAGTTTCGATCGGCTTCGACGATCACGTCGGCAGAACGAATTCCTGCTCGGTCTGCCGGCGATCCAGGAGCAACCTGAGCCACGAGCACGCCCTGCGTGCCCACCATGCCGAGCTGCTGAGCGATCTGCGGGGTGAGCGCTTGCAGCTGCATGCCGAAACGATTCGCAGGGGAGCCATTGGGCGCAGCGCCACCCGCCGCGCTCATTTGGCTCGGCCGTTCGCCTGTACGCAGCGTGAATGTTTTTTTGGTGCCGCGGCGCAGCACTTTGACTCGGACGTTTTGGCCCACGCGCTTTTGGATGACTTTGTTCAACAAGTCGCGACCTTCGCGAATTTCTTCTCCATCTACGCTGGTCACGACATCGCCGGGTTTGAGGCCGGCTTTTGCGGCTGGTCCTCCGGGTACCACGCTCGCTACGAGCGCTCCCGATCGTCCTGCGGGCTGTCCCGTGCCCAGTTCCGCGGCGAGTTCGGGGGTGAGCTCTTGGAAACTGACGCCGATCCAGGCGCGTTTCACCTTGCCGGAATCGATGATTTGATCGGCGACTCGCCGCGCCAAGTTCGCAGGAACCGCGAACCCGATGCCCGTGCCGCGACCGATGATCATCGTATTGATGCCGATGACCTTGCCGTCGAGGTTGACGAGCGGTCCACCAGAGTTGCCAGGATTGATGCTGGCGTCGGTTTGAATGTAATCCTCGATTTCGTTGGCGCCGAGCCCTCCGCGACCCACTGCGCTCACCACGCCTGCGGTGACCGTGTAATCGAGCCCAAACGGCGAACCGATCGCCACCGACCACTCGCCGGGCCGGACCCGCCCGGAATCGGCGAACGAACTGGCGGGAAGGCCGCGTGCGGTGATGCGAACCACCGCGAGGTCGGTCGCGGGATCGGTGCCGACAACCTTGCCGTCGAACCGACGACCGTCGCGCAGCACCACCTGGATGCGCGTGGCGTTCTGAACCACGTGATTGTTGGTCAGGACGTACCCATCGCGGCGGATGACGACGCCCGAGCCGTTGCCTTTGGCGATCCCCGAGTCGGGCTGCCCACCGAAGAATGGAAAAGGAAAGGGCGCCGACCGGGTTCGGGTACGTGCCTCGACGCGAATGCTGACGACCGACGGCGATACTTGCTCCGCCACGCTTGCGAACGCGGTGCCGAGGTTGCGTGCGGTCGCGGTTTGTGCGCGCAGGTCGCCCGTTCTTCCGGACGAAGAACCTGCGGATTGCGCATGAGAGCTATTTGCGCAACCACTGAAAAATAACATTGAAATAAGAACAAATGACGCGTTGTGGAGGTTCGACGAGCTCGCACGTGGGTGTTTCATGAAAGGGGCTCCTATGACGATCGGGCTGAATCCGCTCGGTGAAACGGTTCGCGCGCCCAGTCTATTCGCGCGCCCAGTCTATTCGCCAAATCAATCCACGTCCGCCAAATCGACGGTGCCCCCCTTGCTCGAGCGGCGTGGCGTGATTAAACACGTGCCGCTGGGCGGTACGTATGGCCGACTCAGAACCACGCGCTCAAGGAACCCGAATCGAATCGGGTCCCACAGCCTAAAGTAGAGAGGACGGAGAACGTTCATGACTGCGAAACAAATCGTGTACGACGCCGCCGCCCAGCGGCGCATTTTGGATGGTCTCGACGCGCTGGCGGACGCGGTGAAGGTGACCTTGGGACCCAAGGGCCGCAACGTGCTGCTCGAAAAGTCTTTTGGGGCGCCCCGCGTGACCAAAGACGGCGTCACGGTGGCCAAGGAAATTGAGCTCCTGGACAAGTTCGAGAATATGGGCGCCCAGATGGTGCGCGAGGTTGCCAGCAAAACCAATGACGTGGCGGGTGACGGAACCACCACCGCTACGGTGCTCGCGCAGTCGATTTATCGAGTGGGCGCCCGCATGGTGGCTGCAGGCCACAACCCGATGGAAATCAAGCGCGGGATCGACGAAGCCGTTCAGGCGCTGGTGGCGTCTCTCGGCAAGCTCTCGAAGAAGATCAAGAGCGACGAAGAAATCGTTCAGGTTGGTGCGGTGAGCGCGAACAACAATCGCGAGGTGGGCGAAATGCTGGCCGAGGCGATGAAGAAGGTCGGCGAAGAAGGTGTGATCACCGTGGAGGAGGCAAAGGGCCTCGAATCCGAGCTCGACGTGGTGGACGGCATGCAGTTCGACCGCGGTTACCTCTCGCCTTACTTCGTGACCAACCAGGACAAGATGCAGGTCGAGTTGGAAGACGCCTTCATTCTGCTCAACGAGAAGAAGGTTTCCAACATGAAAGACCTGATTCCTATCCTCGAGGGAGTCGCGCGAGCACAAAAGCCGCTTTTGATCATTTCCGAGGATGTCGAAGGCGAAGCGCTGGCGACGTTGGTGGTCAATAAGCTTCGGGGCACCCTCCAGGTGGCTGCGGTCAAAGCCCCGGGCTTCGGCGACCGCCGCAAAGCGATGCTCTCAGACATCGCGACCCTCACGGGCGGCGAAGTGGCCAGCGAAGACCTGGGCATCAAGCTCGAAGGCATGGACCTCAAGTCCCTCGGCAAGGCCGCCCGCATCGTGATCGACAAGGACAACACCACCATTATCGGCGGTAAAGGTAAAGCGGCAGAGATCAAGGGCCGCTGCGAGACGATTCGTCGCGAAATCGAAAACACGTCCAGCGACTACGACCGAGAGAAGCTCCAAGAGCGGCTCGCGAAGTTGGCCGGCGGAGTCGCCGTGCTGAAGGTTGGCGCGCCGAGCGAAGTGGAAATGAAGGAGCGGAAAGACCTTGTCGAAGACGCCCTGAACGCGACTCGGGCTGCCGTGGAAGAAGGCGTGGTGCCTGGGGGCGGCGTGGCTTTGGTGCGCGCGGTCAAGGCGCTCAGCCAACTCGAGTCCACCGATGAACGCCAGGTGGGCATCGAGATTGTGCGCCGTGCGGTGGAAGGGCCGCTCCGGCAAATCGCCAAAAACGCGGGACATGAGCCGTCGGTTGTCGTCGACACGGTGAAGAAGGGCAAAGGCGCGTTCGGGTTCAATGCTCGCACCGAGGAATACGAAGACCTGCTCAAAGCCGGCGTCATCGACCCCACCAAGGTCGTGCGCAGCGCGCTTCAGAACGCCGCGTCAGTGGCAGGTTTGATGTTGACGACGCGTGCCCTCATCGCCGAAGAACCGCAGAAGGAAGAACCTCCGGCCGCGCCCCCCGGCGGCGGCATGGGAGGTATGGGCGGCATGGGAGGTATGGGCGGCATGGGAGGCATGGGCTTCTAAGGCTCTCTCTCGTTTGCCCAGCGGCCTTCTTTCATCGGAAGGCCATGTGCTACGTGAACAGGCGGGGTGCTCCGAGAGAGCGTCTCGCCTGTTTTCGTTTCTGTTTCGACCGGTTTCGTTTCGGCCGGTTTCGTTTCAGTTGGGGCCATCGATGGAACGCGGGCGATTGGTAGACGGCTCGGAACGGCACTGTCATGCATGGTGTCTTTGCGACGAGCCCGTCGGGCCGCCCTTCGTGGATGGCGTCGCGGGTGACTGCGGTTGCGCGTTCGTCTTTGGGCCCATCGCGTGCGCCGGGTGGATTTCCGGCAAGACTCATCGGTAACCGGACAGACGAAGCGTACGTGCAGATGGTCGCGGTGATTGCGCACGTGGCGAATAACCCCCTTTCGATGGCCGACCCCGCGGGGATACTGGAACCACTGCGCAAGCTGAGCTCGCGTGGCGCCTCGCGCGCGAGCGTGCTCGTAGAGAGCCTTTTGCAGTCGATAGTCGACAAAAATCGCCTCGGCCTGGCCGCTCTCGAGCCAATGTCGAAACAGTGTCCACTGCGCCTCCACGTCGATATCCGCGGACCGCGCGCGCTGCAGAGGACACCCAGTGGATCGATCGCAGCGCTTGCGAAAATACGTGATATCCGCGTCCCGACCGCTTTGATGGCTTCGATGGTCGCGCAATCGTCCGCCGCGTCGTCGGCTGAGGTCATGCACACGAACTCGCGCTGCCCGCGGATGCTTTCGGCGTACCGAATCGAACGCCTCGGCGAGCCAGGAAACCGTTTCTGCGGTGCCGTAGGCGCGATGAGGATCGCGGATCACGTAACCGGGATGTCTGGCGAGCCGCTTTCCGTCGACCAGCCGCCCGCGCTGCGGGCTTCCCACCGACTCGGAATGACTTGGCGCGACCCGTGAATATACGGTCATGGTCTGTCCCGCTCGGAGGGTTGCCACGCGCGGATTCCAGCTTCGGAGGTCCGTCACGCGAACGCGATGATTCGCGGCGATAGCTGAGAAACTATCCCCCTGACGCACTCGATAACGGATGACATAGCGGCGCCGCTTGCCGTGAGGAATACGGAGCGTCTGGCCGTGCCGAATTCGGTCGGGATCGACCGCGCCGTTCGCGGCGACGAGCGCGCGTACATCCAAAGAAAAGAGCCGCGCGATGCTGTGCAATGTGTCTCCGCGACGCACGGTGTAGTCGATTCCTGGTACCGAGGGGGCCGATGTAGTGGCTCGCGGTGCGGTCTTCCGAGTTTTGGATGTTCGCGCGTCCGTACGCAGCTGTTGTCCTTCGCGGATCTGCTCGCCCGAGATATTGTTTCGTTCCATGAGCTCGACCACCGAGACGCCAAAACGCTTGGCGAGCCCAGAAAGCGTGTCGCCTCGGCGTACCGTGTACATCTCGTCGGCGTGGGCAGGAGTGGTCAGGCTGGCCAGGAGACAGCTGGCCAGGAGACAGCTGGCCAGGAGACAGAGCGCCGTGGCCGAAAAGCGACGTCGGGAAGAAGCCATTGCCGTCCAGGTCTACGTTCAGACATCCGCTGTGGGCAAAAAAGCGACGAAATGATCTGCCTCCACGGCGCAGAAAAACCTGCGAATTGTGGTGGCTTGAGTATGATGGCGCCCCAGGAAGAGCGCCCAGCCGGGGAATATGGGTTGGGCGTACGGGTTGGGAACGAGGGTGGAGGGACCATGATCCGAAGTCGCATCGGTCGGCCGGTTGTCGGCGTTTGTATGGTGGTAGCGGGGTTGAGCGTTGGCGGTCGGGCCGCTGCTCAGACGACGCTCAATCAGTATCGACCCGCCGAAACCGTGGCCGATGGGTTTGCCATCAGCCGGCCCAACGATGTCGGGCATCTTCGGTTCGGCGCCCAGCTCCAGTTTGATTACGCCAAGGACCCGCTTGTATTTGAATCCAGCGCGGGGGACGCCGATAGCGAGAACGCGGCGGTGGTGGGGCACCAGTTTGCGGGCCACTTGGCTCTATCGCTGGGTGTGCTCGATCGCCTCGTGTTTTTTGCGGGCCTGCCCGTCAACCTCGTGATGGAAGGCGACGACGAAGCGGTGACCACCTTTGGCCAGCCCGAACCGGACGGGTTTTCGGTGGGCGACGCCTATTTGGGTTTTCGATTGCGTCTCTTTGGCGAAGAAGACGACGTATTCGCGCTTGGCTTTCAGGGGAGTTTGTTCGTTCCGCTCGCCGACGCGGCAGACCCCAACCAAATATTTGCCGGAGACGATAATGTCGTCGGGCTCACTGAGCTGCTCGCCGAGGTACGCGCGGGCATTGTGCGTATTGGATTCAACGTCGGCGCGCGCATTCGCGAAGACGTCGAGTTTGGCAGCGTGGAGCTCGGGTCGGAGCTGACCTATGGGCTCGGGTTTACTTTCTCGATTGTGGACGAAACGCTCTTTGCGCTGGCCGAAATTTACGGCAGCAGCGCGTTCAACAATTTTGCTGGTCGCGAAGAGTCGCCGCTCGAGGCTATCGCGGGGATGAAATACCACCACCGGAGCGGGTTTACGGTGGGCGCGGCGGCAGGGCCCGGCCTTCAGCGCGGATTTGGCTCGCCCGACGTGCGCGCAGTGGCGCTGCTTGGCTATTTGCAACCGGAAGACCCGGAACCAGAGCCGGTCGAGGAACCCAAAGACAGCGACGGCGATGGGCTACTCGACGATCGGGACCGGTGCCCGCGAGAGCCCGAAGACGTCGACGAGTTTGAAGACCAAGACGGCTGCCCCGATCCAGATAACGATCAAGACGGCGTGCTCGACGTCAACGATGGCGCACCGCTCGAACCCGAGGACCGCGACGAGTTCCAGGATGAGGATGGTGTTCCCGATCCCGACAACGACGGTGACGGGGTAACCGACGACATGGACAACTGTCCGAACGAGGTGGGACCGGCGAGCAATCAAGGGTGTCCCGAGCCAGATCGCGACGGCGACGGAGTGCCCGATCGGGTGGACAACTGTCCCGACGAACCTGGGCCTAAAGAAAACCACGGCTGCGAGAAAGAACAGCTGGTGGTAATCGAACGCGACCGCTTGCAGATTCTCGACAAGGTCTACTTCCGAACCAACAGCGCCCGCATCCGTAGCCGGTCGTTTACGTTGCTCGACAACGTGGCGTCGGTCATCAACGCCCACCCGGAGATCGGAGTGGTTCAGGTGGATGGCCATTCGGACGAGCGCGGGCGTCGGGCGTTCAATCTTCGCTTGAGCAAACGGCGCGCAGAAGCCGTGCGCAAGTACCTCATCAGCAAGGGCGGGGTAGAAGAGAAGCGCGTGCTTGCTGAAGGGTACGGGCCGGACCAGCCGATCGTGGCCGACGCGACCACCGCCGAGGATCACGCGAAGAATCGTCGCGTGGAGTTCAACATTGTTCCCAAACCAACCGTGGAACCGGCCGGTGCGACGCCAGAATCCCCGGCGGGCAACAATCCGGGGACAGAAGGCGATGCCGCGACAGGAAGCGGAGATGCCCCAGTGCCCGCCGAATAGACGTGTCTCCTTTCTCTAAATCGGGTGACAGCTCTGAGTCGGGGGCGCTCGAGCAGGCCTGCCGCATCGCGAAACAAGCCGGAACGTTGGTCATGGAGGGCTATCGCTGTGGCGCAGCGGTGCGTCACAAGGGCGAGATCGATTTGGTCACCGAATACGACCTTCGGGCCGAAGATTTCATTCGCGAGCAGCTCGGCAAACTTTTTCCGCAGCACGTCGTGGTGGGCGAAGAGCGATCTGGCGATGAAGAGCGCTGCGAAGAGGGCTGGGTGTGGTTTGTGGATCCGATCGACGGCACCACCAACTTCGCCCATGGACATCCTTTTTTCTGTGTGTCGCTGGCGCTCTATCGGGTGGGTTCATCGCGCGGCGAACCAGCCAACATCGAGCCGCACGTGGGGGTGATCGAAGCGCCAGCGCTCGGCGTCACGTGGCATGCAGCCCGCGGCCAGGGGGCGTTTCGCAATGAACAACGCTGCGCGGTATCCGATTGCCAAGAACTTCGATCCGCATTGTGCGCCACAGGATTTCCCTATGACCGATGGACCAACCCGGACAACAACGTAAGCCGATTGCAGTCATTTTTGATGCGGGCGCAGGGCATACGACGGTGTGGATCAGCCGCGCTCGACCTCGCATTAGTCGCCGATGGAACCTACGATATCTACTGGGAGCGCCGACTTCAACCGTGGGACATCGGAGCGGGGGCACTCTTGGTGATGGAAGCCGGCGGCCGGGTAAGCACCTTTGCGGGTGAACCGTTCGACCCAAGGAGCGGCGAGCTGCTCGCCACGAACGGCGCGGTGCACGATGCGGCTCGCGCTGTGCTCGCAGAGTGAACGTGCTGAGAGCTGCCACAGTACAAGCAAGCCGAGCCGATGGAGTCTTCAAGGGTCAGAATTTCGCGTTCCACAAGAGCAGAAACACCGTGCGCAGATTGTCGGCAAGATGGGCGTCGCGAATCTGAAGCGCGGAATGAGGCTCTTCCCGCGTACGCAGCATGATGATGTAGTCCGCGGCAACCCAGATCGTACTCGAAAATGCCGCGTCGAGAGGCAGCGTTTTGATCTCGCGCCGCGCTATAGCTCCTCGCAGACGCATCTCCGTTGGTGAGTCGTTCGAAAAGATCCGAGTGGCTTCATTCTCGTCTTGATCCTGCCAAAACTCATCGAGCCATTCTCGGTATTGCTCGACGAACGTGACGTCTTGATAGCCCCACCAGGTACGTTCGTGTTCTCGGCATTCTTTTCGCCAGCGGGGTCCGTATCCGCGAAGAAACGCGAGCACGGCGCTCCGACCTTCGAAAATCTGTAGCCGCGGAACCCTGAAGCCGCGGTTTCGAAATGACTGCTCGCTCAGTCGCGCCAACTCCTTCGCCGCGCGCTCTCGCTCTTCAAGATGCTGCCGTTCCTTGCGGATCGCGTCGAGTAGAGCAGAAGGCGGAAGCGCCACGTAGCGCGCTACCGGTCGGCTGTGGTCGAGATTGACCAAGCCTTTTTTGGTGAGTGCCTCGATTACGGAATAGGTCGTGGTGCGAGCAATGCCCGTCGCTCGACTGATCCACCCGGCGGTGGCCGATCCGATATCGGCGAGGGCCAAGTACACAGCGATTTCGTTGTTCGTAAATCCAAGCGTGTGGAGGTGCGATTCCAGCATGCCGATCGATGTATCAGATTTCGTCGTACTATCGTCGACAAAATCGCCAAAAACAAGTCTAATAATTTGAAATGTTTATTCTTTTTCTATCGGCAATAGGCCGACGATTGCGCTTTGCAGTGGTAGTGCATCACCTCGAGTTCAGGAGGTTTAAGGTGAGCCAGCCAACGTTGGATGATGATCGCCAGGTACGTCGCCCAAGCTTTTCGAAGTTTGTCGCCGCGTGGGAACGCAGATACACAACGAGGTTCCGCCAGATCCCGATGTTTGCGCAGCCCACGCCGCAGTTCACGCGCGCTGGCCGCGCATGTTTCGCGCGACTGCTCTACCACGCGCGCGGTCATTTTCATGATTTCCTTTGGCATCTGGGAAACTCTGCGCCCGACGCAGCGAGCAAGAAGCTAATCCTTCATAACTACGAAGAAGAACTCTGCGGAGAGCGTTCGCATGAGGAGCTATTTCGCATGTTTGCTCGCGCGGTTGGAGTCGACATCCGCGCGGAGATCGTGGAGAGAAACTCGTACTTGCGTTTCTTGCGCGAGTTCAATCATGCGCATGTTCGATTTGTTTGCGAGCACGAATGGCCGACGTGCTTTGCCGCATTTGCAGCCTACGAGCGACTGGATAATGTGGACTATCCTTCGCTGCTCCGCCTCGTACGATCGTTCCCGATCAAGGAGGATGCGCGAACCTTTTTCGTCATCCATGCCGACGCCGCGCATTTTGATCACGCGAGGGAGATTGTGGAAGGCTTGTTTCGTAGAGCACCGCGCGAAGTGGAAAAGGGGTTTGCATTCATTGCCGACCATCAGCTCAAGATGTGGCGCCGCCTGAGCGACACGGTGCTTCAAGCCCCCGGTCATGTTTCGTTGAGCTCCGACATGGGCTGAGACAGAGGCGCGGCTGCTCGAAATTTCCCTTGTTTGACGGCTTGTTTGCAGAGTTCCCAGATCGTTTGTCGTGACACGTTGCACCGAGCGCGCGGTTCGCTAGAAAGCATTCCCGCGGGCCTTTATGTCGGAGCGCAGAAGAGTTTTTGGTTTGGGGGCGGACGTGCTTGCGTCGCTTTGGCACGCAATGGGCGCCTTCGTGGCGGTTGGCTGCGTACTGGTTGGCCGCGTACTAGGTGGCTGCGTATTAGGGGGCGTAGCCGGGTGCTCCAATGCCGACGCGAAGTCTGAGCGGGTCGTCGATGTCGACGGCATTCGCGGCGCACAGGCGAGCGCTGCGAAGCGCGAGGAAGCGCTCCGCAAGAAGTTTCCCCGCATCGGTTTGGTGGAGGGTGTGCAGCTGGTGGTTCGGGCATCGCCGGATCCCAGCGCGCGCGCCCTTGGCTGGCTGCGCAACGGGGCGCGGGTTCGACTTGGCGATGAAAAGCGAAAGACGTCGACCTGTCGCTCGGGCTGGAGGACCGTCGCACCTCGTGGGTACGTTTGCGTGGGCCAAGGAATTCGAGTGCTCGAAGGTTCCGCAGCAAAAAAGTCATCCGCGGCTCAAGCGGCTCAGTTTCAGCCTCTTCCCTACGCCTACTATTTCGTCAAAGAGCCGATGGTTCCGCAATACCATCAGTTGCCATCTCGCGACGGTCAACGCGCGGCGCGTGCGTTCGCGAACGAATACCTCTCCATTCTGGCGCACAGCGAGTCTCAGGCAGCACGGTTTCTGGCTGGAGAAATCCCGGGACAGACGAAGAAGCCGTCGGTGGTGAGTCGCTACCTGAACCGCGGGTTCTTTCTCGCAGGGACGGGCATCGAGGTGCGCTCACGCCGTCGATTCGTGCGTACGGTGACCGGAGCCTACGTAAAAGAAGCGCGACTCGAAAAGCGTAGCGGACCATCCTACCAAGGAATCGAGCTTGGCAAAGCTGACTCGGGCGAAACGGCGAAGCTGCCTATTGCGTTTGTTCTCCGCGCGGCGCGCTTGCGCAAAAAGCGAGAGCGCCCGGACGGAACCGTCGTGTGGTCCAAAGATCTCGAACGAGAGCCCTATCCTCGCCACACCGTTCTGAGCAACTGGCGCGGACGTGAGCGGTTTGGTGAGCGCATCATGCACGTATTGCAGGATGAGCCGCTTGCCTCGACAGAACCGCGCTATCTGCGCTCATGGTTTGTCGGCGTTGCGGAAGCGATCAAGCCGCCGTTTAAGATTGAAAAAGACGAACCTTGGGTCCACGTCGATATCAGCGAACAAACCCTCGTGCTCTATCGTGGCTCTACGCCTGTCTATGCCACGCTCGTGTCTACTGGGCTGCCGGGGCACGATACGCCAACCGGCACGTTTTCGATTCGGCGGAAGCTGATCAGCGCAACGATGGCCAACCTCGGCCCCGATGCGGGAGACGACCGGTATCGGGTGGAGGATGTTCCGTGGACGCAATACTTCAAGAAGTCGTTCGCCGTTCACGGCGCGTTTTGGCATAGCCGTTTCGGTTTGCAGCGATCCCACGGCTGCGTGAACGTATCGCCGGCGGATGCGCTTCGCGTGTTTGGCGAGACATGGCCCGAAGTGCCTCCTGGTTGGCATGGAGTGTCGACGGATCAAACAGGCTTTCGAACGAGCCGAGTGCACGTCACACGATAGAGGCGCATCACGCAGATAGACGTGTGAGAGGCAAAGTCGTGCATTGGCGATTCCGGCGCGTTTGCGATACACGCTCGGTATGAGCGGTCGTCCCATTCGCCTCTGTTTCGTGTGCCTGGGCAACATTTGCCGGTCGCCAACCGCAGAATACATCATGCGCGAACTCGTCGCCCAAGCCGGGCTGGATCAATCCGTGACGGTCGACAGCGCCGGCACAGGAGATTGGCATGTGGGCGATCCACCAGACCGCCGCACCGTAGAGGCGGCCCGCCGACGGGGTTTTCGAGTTGACGGGTCTGCCGCTCAATTTAGCACGGAACACTTCGCGCGATTCGACTACGTGATCGCGATGGACCGGAGCAATCGCGACGCGCTTCAAGAGCTCGCTCCCGATGCTGCCGCACGCGACAAAATTAGTTTGTTGCTCAGCTGGTCGGACAGCGGCGAAGCGGACGTGCCCGATCCCTACTTTGGCGGACCGTCCGGGTTTGAGCGAGTCATCGACCTCTGTGAACAGGCTTGTGCCTCGCTACTAAGCTCGTTGGTTCGCCAGCATCATCTGAGCGGTACGCCGGGCGCGTGATCATGCGTGCCGAGCAGATTTTGCCAGCTGTGTCGGCAGCCTTGTCCACGAAGCTAGACGCGTGGGCGCCGGTCCGGGGCGGCGACATATGTGATGCGGGAATGGTCACAAGCTCCGATGGAACGAAGTTCTTCGTCAAAACGCATCGCGACGTGCATGTCGGTTTTGATATGTTCGCGGCGGAGGCTGAGGGACTCGCATGGCTCGGAGAACCTGGCGTGCTCCGTGTGCCGAAGGTCCTCGCTGTTTCAGATCGAGAACGCTCCACGGTTCCATTCTTGGTGCTGGAATGGATTGCACCAGGCTCTCCCGCTCGAGACTACGACGAAGCCTTGGGGAGAGGCTTGGCGCGGTTGCATCAGTCTGGGCCCGTGCGTTTTGGTTGGCCGCGCACGAATTTCATCGGTCCGCTTCCGCAGCGCAACGAGCTCGCAGACGACTGGGCCACGTTTTTTCGAACGTGTCGGCTCGAACCGCAAGTGCGCTGTGCCGTCGACAGCGGCGCCCTAAGTTCCAGCGTGGTCTGCCGGTTCGAACAGCTGTATGCGTGCCTTCCAGAATTGCTCGGCCCCTCCGAGGTACCAGCGAGACTGCATGGAGATCTGTGGTCGGGCAACGCGCACGTAGATGGGTGCGGGGCTCCATGTTTGATCGATCCGGCGGTGTACGGTGGTCACCGAGAGGTCGATCTGGCGATGATGCGGCTATTTGGAGGATTCTCCGAGCGGGTATTCGATGCCTACCAAGACTTCGCTGCATTGTCGCCGGGCCACGCCGAGCGCGTGCCGCTGTATCAGCTGTATCCACTCTTGGTTCACGTGAATCTATTCGGCGGCTCGTATGTATCTTCCGTAAATCGCGTGCTGACCCGCTACGGTTGTTGAGATCGTGACGGACAGTCATGCGATCGAACAACCGGCTATTGACCCCACACCGCGCTGCCCTAAAGCTCCGGTTCATGCGGGCACTACTCATCGTCGACCACGGAAGCCGTCGAGCCGAATCAAACGACATGCTTCCTCAAATGGCTACGTTGGTTCAACAGCGGGTCGGGCCGAGCGTGCTTGTTGCGTGGGCGCATATGGAGCTGGCCCAACCGGACATCGCCCAGGTGTTTCGCCAGTGCGTCGACGCTGGGGCACGAGAAGTGGTCGTAGTCCCCTACATGTTGGGCCCCGGTAGACACGCCACAGAAGATATCCCTCGCCTTGCAGAAGCGGCCGCAAGCGATCACCCGGGCGTTCAACTAAGGGTGGCGCCGCCCCTCGGAATTCATCCTTTGCTCGCTGAACTGGTCGTGCATCGCGCCGGCTTCGACTCAGTTTGATGGGGCGAGCCAAGATCGTAGATGTTCCTGCTGAACGAGAGTCGCTGCAGGACTGACTTGAAGTGTGTACTCGCGTTTCGGCTGTCGAGCGAGCTTCGCGGAGACCCGGCGTACGTGGCTGCGGCGCGAGACGAGCAGCGTCACCGTTTCGCCGGGAGGAAAGTAGGAGAGCTGCACCTCCCAATCTTCGGGGTCGGCTCGCTGATTTTCTACCGCGAGAATTTCATCTCCGGCGCTGATTCCTGAACTGGCTGCCGGGGTGTTTGCGACGACTTCCCGTACGAGAAGGCGTCCCTGTTTCGAGTATGTCTTGATGCCCAGGTAGCCGGCCGGTGGATCATCATCATCGTCGTCGTGCTTGGGATCGACGAGTCGCAGCCCGTACCACTCCAGCGCGTCTGAGTAGTCGAGCTGGGTTGTGCCGTCTACGGTATTGGCGAAGAACGTCGACAGGTTGCGCCCGGCGACTTGAGAAGCTAGTGCGCGAAATTCGTTCGATTGGAAGCCTTCGGCTCCCGAAAAACGCGCAAACGCCATGCGCATCACATGATCCAGCGATTTCGTTCCCCCGGTGGTTTTTCGAATCGCCGCGTCGAGCAGAAAGCCGACGATCGCGCCTTTGTGGTAGTAGCTGATGGTGCTGTTGTTGGTGTTTTCGTTTGGTCGATAGAATTTGATCCAGGCGTCGTACGATGCGTCGGCGAGCGACTGAGCGAGTCGACCGGGCGCGGATTCTACTGCTCTGATACGAGTGGAGAGCGTCGCTAGGAAGTCGTTGCGGTCGTACAAGCGCGCGCGTCGCATCAAGAGGTCTGCATAGTAGGAAGTGAGGCCTTCAGCGATCCAGAGATCGCGCGTATAGACTTCGCGTTCGTAGTCGAAAGGGCCCAGCGATTTTGGGCGAAGTCGCTTCACGTTCCATGTATGAAAAAACTCGTGAGCGACAAGCGAGAGCCACCGTTTGTAGCTAGCTCGCTTTTTTGTCGCCCATGGGTTCGCCAAGATCAACGTGGAGTTGAGGTGTTCGAGCCCGGTCGAGCGCTGTCGCCGGTTGAATTCGAGGACATTGAGAAAAACGTAGTCTTCGTACGGAACCGAATCCCAAAAATCGATCTGCGACTGCACAATTTTTTGCACGTCCCGCGTCGCTTTTTGGTCGTCCCAAAGTCCGCGGCCTCCTGAGGTGGCGAGTCGATGCGGTACATCGTCTACCCGAAAATCTTGCACCGAAGGGTTTCCGAGGACGATTGGGGAATCGACAAGAGTGTCGTAGTCGGGGGCCAAGTAATGATGAGGTGTTCGATCGGAGTGCAGTGGAAGGCCGCTCACGCTCTGGGACCACGCTTTGGGCAATTCGATTAGGACGTCGTGAGCCCGATGCAGATGCCCCGCAACGGTGAGAAACGTGGGTGCTCCGTTGAGAAATGCGAAGTCAGAATCCACGAAGTTTCCGCGAGTAGAAAGATCGTGGGCGTAGATGCGATAGCGTACGACGACTGCGTCGGCGCTTTCCTCGACACGCCAGCGGTTCTTGCGTGTCTTTTCGAGCGTTCGAGGCTCTCCATCGAGCCCAAACGCAGCAATACGATCAATGTGGCGGCTGTATTCTCGAACAAGGTAGGAACCTGGAGTCCAGACCGCCATCGCCAGCTCGAGCGTCTCGCCTTGGGAGGCGGGAAAGATCGCCTCGACTTCAACATAGTGGCGTTGCCGCTCGGGAAACCGAATTGTGTATTGGTTGATCTCAGGTTCTTGGGTTCGCGGTTTGACACGTACCTGTCGCTTCTCAGCCGGCACCGATTCGTTGGATTGAGGCTTGCGTGAGGGGGGACAGCCGATCACTAGGATCAGCGACGCGTGTATAAGAAGCCAGGCTGCTCGTGACCACTTCATGGGCGGAGACTGGACGACAGCGCGACCGATCTCTTGGAGATCTTGCTGCTATCGATTCCGTGGCGCTTGAGCTTGTCTAAAAATGTGGAGCGCTTGAGTCCCAACAGTCGCGCGGCTTCGCTTTTGTTGCCTCCTGCACGTCCCATCGCGCCTTCGAGCATTCGTTTTTCGAACGCTGCAAACGTACCCACATCACTGCCGTTGACGAGGTTCAAATCTGAAACCAGCGTCGGGAGATGCTTCGCTTGAATTTGACTGCCTTCGTTTCGTGACACTGAGTATTCGATGACTCGATTGAGTTCACCGATACCTTCTTCCCACGGATGGCTCAGCAATACGTTCATCGCGGGCGCATCAATACCCATCGGTGGTCGCCCAAAACGGCGGCAAGCACGGTCGATCGCGAGAAGAATTAGCGACGGGATATCCTCACGGCGCGCGCTGAGGTTGGGCACGCGAATCTCCAGTCCGGTCAAATACTGATGCAATAGCCGGTCGAAGCGGCCGTGGTCGACCAAGGAAGAGAGGGGTACTCGTGAGGTCGCGATAAGTCGGGTGTCGGTTGCGTATGAGGAAGTCCCGTGCACGCAACGCGCCTGCCGGGTTGCGAGCGTTTCGCTCAATCGTTTTTGGGTCTCGAGAGGGAGAGCGGCGATGTCCACGAGCAGGAGCGAGCCACGTTCGGCATGACGTATCCATCCAAGATTTCCCGCTTGAGCACCGAACATGATTTCGTTTGCCGATTTTGTGGGGATTTGCGCGCAGTCGACTCGGATGAGAGGTCCTCCGGCTCGTCCGCTTTGCTCATGAGCTTTTCGTGCGAGCTCGTCGATGCATTCGGAATCCTGACTGGTGATCAGAATCGGCGCGTCGAGTGGTGCGGCGTAGGTGATTCGAGCGTTGACTGCTCTCATGGCGTCGCCATAGGCAATACCCGAAGTGTCGCGAGAGCTCGCCGCGTGGATTGTGCAGGCACCACGGTTTTGTGATTGAACACGCCCGAGTTCTTCCTCCAAACTTTCGATCCGAGCGTCTGCACGATCTAGGTCACCCATTAGGAGGC
Organism: Myxococcota bacterium; assembly: GCA_028284955.1. GTDB lineage: Bacteria > Myxococcota_A > Polyangia > Polyangiales > Houyiibacteriaceae > JANQQS01. The sequence goes on from JANQQS010000201.1 coordinate 19,630, forward strand.
CCACGCGTTGCTGGCTACGCAGCCGCGCGCTCATGAGAGACACGGGCACTGCCAGTTCAAGTCCGAGGGCACGGAGCGCCTCGAGCTCCTCCAACGTGAGGGCAGCGCGGCGTCGCCCGAGCGGTACGACGACGGCGCCTTCGAGTTCCTGATGCAACAGAAGCGGTACGACACAGAATGCGTTCAGTGCGCCTAGCTCCTCGACAAGCGGTCGCCAATGAGGCCGACGGACGACGTGTTCCTCAAGGGTCTTGCGTACAACAATCTCTCCCTGGTGTTTGCGCATATAATGAACCAGGGCGGGAGGAATCGCAGCCTTCCGCATATGCGCCTTCCCCGCAAGATCCAGACGGAGTTCCGTCGGTGGCTCGGCAACAAAAAGCAGAGGTTCGGCGTCGCTCTGATCGGTCGCCTGCCTAAGGGGAGAAAGTACGGCCTCGGCAAGTTCGGATAGCGACTCGGCGCGTCCAGTATATTTGCCTATGTCCACAGTGGCGTCGAGGAGTCGGCCTCCAAAAGGCGAAAGGAGTTTCTGCACAATGGGGTCGAGGCTCTTTCGTATCGCTTGAGCGAGAATCAAGAGGCATACGCAAAGCGCAACCGTCGGCCATGGACCGGAGGTCAAATGAGGGCCCAGCGTCGCGGCAAGGACAACGACGACGAGCAGAGACAGAGAATACGAAACTGCGGCTCGCGCGGTGCGTCCGGCGTGGGGGCGGCGAGCCGGATCGATCATCGATACGTGCCCATACAGCCCGCCCACTGCGGACAGGACGACCATGCCTTGGTTCGGTGACCCATTCGGGCCGAGTCCCTCTGTCAACACGGAGAGTATGCCCCAGACTCCGAGCATGGCGCCGGGCACGAGTCCCATGACCGTCCAGGTATTGGACGCCAGAGACTCGGGAGTGCTGCCGAAACGCCGGCGGAGTAGGCGAACCGTAAGCGCCACGACGATGCTGCCGGCGAGCAGTAAGATCGGTGCCCGCTCGGCCCGACCGGGAACCACCACGGGAGTTCCGCTCAGCTCAAACACAGGAAGGCTCGCCATGATCCCCCAGATGCCGATCGCTGCCGCAAGTGGGTAAATCACCCATCGGGTGCGCCAGCGGTGGGCGATCGAATCAGGAATCGTGAACGCCAAATCGAGCGCGATTGCGGCCGCGCTTGCTGCGGCGAAATTCATGACAATCGGTGCGGTCAGTGCTGTGCCTGCTCGCGCTGTCATGCCGGCGAGACCAAGACCGCAAGCGAGCCCAAGCAAGCTCACCCGTCGAGCGCCAGGCACACCAAGATCGAGAAGGCGCCTGAGCGAAGACGGGGCGAGCGCGCAAAGCATCGACGCGACGGCCGCGACTGCAAACATCACCGACAATGCGTCGGTTTGAGATGCGGCGTCTGCGAGCAGATAAAGCACCGCAGCGGGGCCAACGAGTGGCAGAATCCGAGACTTCGCAGACATAGGGCGTACCGCAGCCGAACCTGGCCGCGGCGCGTATCATTCAATTCGGGCCACCTATGAGCAAGTCGAATACCGTCATCTTCCCCTGCGGCGAGGTACGAGTCTAAGTCTCGTCTATGACAATGACCGAATTGGTTGATTACAGCTCAAGGTGCATCCCGTAGACTATTCTAGACTAGAGCAGTGGTCAGTATGGCTGATCGAATCTCTCAACAGGAAGACATCCCGCGAACTCCCCGGCAACCAGGTCACGTGCCTCCTGGCGGGGGAGTTTGGGTGAATGGCTGGGATCGTATCCCAGCCAGAGGGTCTGGGTGCCAGACCCTCAAAAAACACAGCTGGGTGAATCGGCGGGGTCGTACCCCGGCGAGAGGGTCTGAGTGTCAGACCCTCAAAAACACAGCTGGGTGAATGGCTGGGATCGTATCCCAGCCAGAGGGTCTGGGTGCCAGACCCTGAAACGACGGTCCAGCTTGGGTGAATTGACCTGGTCCTTGTCATGGGGTATGCGCCGGCCGTGCAGCTTGGCGACATTCTCGCGGTCGATCGGGTTACGACGTCGCTTGACGGTCGGGACAAGGAAGAGGTGCTGCGCGCGATGGCGGGGCTTTTTGCCAAAACCGAGCGGCATCTCGACGAAGAGGCCGTGTTTCGCGTCCTGTCCGAGCGCGAGGCGCTCGCGAGTACGGGCATTGGGAGCGGCGTTGCGATTCCTCATGGGCGCATCGCGGGCATCGATCAGATGATTGCTGCGCTCGGGGTGCACAACGCTGGCGTGCCTTTCGACGCGGTAGACGGGAAGCCTGCACACATTTTCGTCGCCGTGTTGGCTCCCGATGAGCGTCCCGGCGACCATCTCCATGCGCTGGCGCAGATCAGTCGTTTGCTACGAAGCGAAACAACACGCCAGCGACTGGTCGACGCGCGCGACGCCGAGTCAGCGAGAGCGCTTGTCGCCGGAGCTTGACGCGTCGCCAAGCGCGGCTCGAAGCACCGCGGCAAGCTCTTTGGTTGGAATCGCGCCATGCGAATGACGCGTCCGCGTCACGGTCAAACGGTGTTCACCACCCGAGGTTTTGCGCATCATGCGCGCAAGCCTGCGGTTTTGTCGGGCGGTAGCACCTCGACCGATGTGCAGCGACAGCAAACGGCGGTCGGGTTCTTCAGCGAGCCACCGTGCGAAGCGCTCGGTCCCTGAATACAACGCGTCAAAGAGCACTACGCGTTTAATTTTCGCGTTCAAACCGCCATGCTCGAGTATCGCCAACGCGGTCTCGAACCCGGCGCTATGCGCGACCAGGGTGATGGTTTGGATGCGGGAGAGCGACCATCGGGCCGGGCGAGCTTTTCGACCCGCCCGATGACGAAGCGGCCCGTTGATCAACGATCGAAGCTGCTCGCGCGCAAACCCGTCGCGAGCAAACCGCCCCGCGTCGCCTGTGCGCTTTTTCCAAGCCAATTGCGGAATCAGCAATAGCGAATTGGTGTGAGCACGGGTGTGCTGCTCCATCAGACCAAAGCCAAGCTTGCGAGAGTTCTCGCCGTCTCGGCAGCTCACCTGACCCGCAAACGCGATGCCGCGGGCGCATCCGTTCCATCCGTGTAGAAAGATGACCCAATGCGGAGGAAACGGATCGGCATGAGTCCCCGGATGATGCACGATCCAGGTCGGTGCACCCTTGCGGATCGGGTGCGACGGCGGAATATCGAGCGTTTCAACACTCCATCCCGCGGCTTGCCCAGGCGCGACGCGAGGGCAAACAAGACAAAGCAACCCTACTGCGCCGCACATCAGGCTACGACACATCAGCGTCCGGAATCGCATTCGATGCACTCACAATTCGTGCGTCAATCCCCGGCGAAAAGCAACCATCGACCCTAAAAGCAACCATCGACCCCGAAAGCGACCATCGACCCTGAAAGCGACCATCGACCCTGAAAGCGACCATCGACCCAGTCGCGCTTCCGAAGTACGCTGGCCTGAAGTACGCTAGCCTGATGCTTGAGCGCCCTTCCCAGTTCAGCGTGTCGCCCGGCGAACAAACCACCACCCGCGCTCTTCTCGACACTCCCGGCATCTCTAAGATCACGCAACTTCTCGCAGGATCGCAAGGTCTCGACCGGCCGATCGACCATCCTCGCATTCAAAAATCGGGCCTGGTGCTCGTCGGCCATACCGTCGGCATCGTGCCAACCCGAGTTCAGATTCTGGGCGAGACTGAGATCAGTTATCTGGAGTCTCTCGATCCGGAAACCCGATTCGAACGGTCCGAACGCTTCTGCGCAATGTCGCTCTCGCTGCTGATGGTCACTCGAGGCGTCGACCCGCCGGACGAACTATTGCGCGCAGCCCGCAAACACGACACTCCCCTCGTGGTCGCAGAGCATCGTTCGAGCCGCACCATCAGCATGGTGCATCGCACACTCGACCACTTGCTTGCTCCCACCGAAACCAGACACGGCGTGCTGATCGATATCCACGGTATTGGAACCTTGCTGCAAGGACCAAGCGGCATTGGAAAAAGCGAATGCGCGCTTTTCCTCCTCGAACGCGGTCACCGCCTCGTGGCCGACGACCAGGTCGTACTCACTCGTCGCCCCTCAGGCGACGTGCTCGGGGCCGCTCCCGCGCTGCTCCGGCATCATCTCGAAGTGCGGGGCATCGGGGTGATCAATGTTCGCGATCTATTTGGCGCGCCCGCGGTTCGCGATAACAAAGTCGTGCAGTTGGTGGTGGAGCTTTGCCCGCAAGACAACGACGAATCGTTCGACCGCCTGGGCCTCGACGATCTTAGCGTAAGTATCTTAGGACACTCGATCCCGCACCTACGAATCCCCGTTCAACCCGGCCGGAACATGGCCGTCATCCTCGAGGTAGCGGCGAGGAATCAGCTGATGAAGCAAGCCGGCCACCACGCCGCCAAAAACTTTGTCACTCGTTTCTCGCTTCCGTCGCAACCGCCAATCGGACTTGGACCAGAAGGCTCTGAATCATAGCGCAATCGAATTTATGCGAATTTTGCGCCATTCATGCTAAATTTGCGTCTCTCATACTGCTGAAGTCACCATCGGCGGAATCGGGCAGTCAAGCGCGAGACCAATCACGCGAAGCAGCTCGCCTTCCTCGACAGTAACTTTTCGATCCGCAAGCACGCTCACTGCGCATGCATCGAGAAGCTGAGCGCGAAACGTGGCTTTGGTATGGCGGAGACGATCGAGCGAATCGCTAAGCGCGGGCAGCAAATGCCGGGTCCACGGCAAAAGCGATAGTGTTCCCACCGCTTTGGGCAACCTGGCGTGCGCCGATGCAAACGCGCTCGCCGCCGCGCGAGCGTCGGCATGCCCGGCGTGAGCCACTGCAGAGAGCAATACTCTGATTTCCTCGCGCAATCGATCGTAGCTCCAGGAACGGCTGCGTTTGGCGGTCTCGTTCACGCGGCCAAGCCGCCGCCGAAGAGTTTCCGCGAGCACGTACTCGAAAAGGTTGAGGTGGCTGTCTGCGTCCACCAGAACGCGTACGGTGTAGCTGAACGTCTGGTACTGCGATTCGGATAGCTCCCGCAATGCAGGAACCGAGAGCTCAACCAGCGGCATCCGCAATCGATCCGGAAGCCCAATGCCAAGCTTCGCCAGGCGTTCCGTCTCTCGTCGCAAAGGAGCCCCCGCTCGGGTTTCGATGTCGACCAGCTGGCGTTCGCGAATTTCAGCGTCGGCACTCAGGAGAAGCGCGTAGACCACCGCGCTCGCCGAAAAACTGCTTCGCGCCGCGTTCTCCAGCGGCGCAGGAAGCTGCTGCAATAGGTCGCTGGCCTGTCGCGCGCGCTGCGGGTCAACGTGGCCCACCGACGCAAGAACGGCCTGCGGTGCGATTTCGAACGTAGACGGCTCTGCGCGATTCGGTTGGGCAGAGCCAGACCGTGCGCTCGCGCCGGAGAGTGCGCTCGCGCCGGAGAGTGCGCTCGCGCCGGAGAGTGCGCTCGCGCCGACTCCTTCAAAAGCAGGAGCTGACGCTGGCGCGGTTTCCGCTCGAAACTGAGGCTCCAGCCGCGCAATCCGTTTGGAAAGGGGGGGATGTGTCGCGAGGAGTCCCCAAAACCCTCGTTGAACCGCGTCCTGAAAAAACAGATGGCTCGCTTCTTCAGCCTGCGGCGCGTCGAGCTGTCCTCCGCGGTCGTATCCGCCAATCTTCTTGAGCGCCCCGGCGATACCCACCGGGTTACGGGTAAACTGCACTGCGGAAGCATCTGCCAGGTATTCCCGCTGCCGACTCACCGCAGCCTTAATCCATTTTCCAAACAGACTGCCGAGCGACCCCACCAAAACCAGCGCTCCGCCCGCCAACATCAGCGCCAAACGCGCTTGACCGGACGATGAGCGGCGGCCTCCGGCGAGCCCACCATAGAGCGCAGCGCGCCAAACGATGCGACCAAAGAGCGCAACACAGAGAATGCCAAACACCACGCTCATCAGCTTCAGGTTGAGACGCATATCGCCATGCAAGATGTGGCTAAATTCATGCGCAACAACGCCCTGAAGCTCGTCGCGATTGAGCTGCTCGAGCGCGCCGCGGGTCACCGCGACAACGGCATCATCCAAATCAAAACCTGCCGCAAACGCGTTGATGCCTTCTTCGGGAAGCACGTACGTCTGCGGCACGGGAACTCCCGAAGCGATAGCCATCTCTTCCACCACGTTGACGAAACGCTGCTCGAGAGGATCATCGCTGCCAAGGTTCACCAGCTGGCCTCCGAGCATCTCGGCAACGGCTCGCCCTCCCTTGCGGAGCGACCAGCGGCGCCAAAGCACCGCGACGATCACCGAAGCGGCCGTACCCCCCAAACACGCGAGCAGCAATCGCGGTTGCTTCAAACACATGCGCCAGTCCATGGTCGCGAGATGGTCGGTAAGCTGGCGAGGAACCGCACGGTAGGCGGAGCCCGCGACATCGAAAGCGTCGGCGTACGCGCCGGCTTCCGTGTATCCCAACGCGCAAAACAAAAAGGCCATGATCACGTAGACCCCAAGGCCTGTGCCCAAAACCGCCGGCACCATGAGCGCAACAAGCCAGCGACTGCGCGATCGCGCGGCGTCTTGCTGCTCGAAAAAGTTGTTCAAGGCCGAACCTTCTTCAAGTCGGGCTTAGGAAAACGAAACTTGAGGAGCTTGCCGCTCTTCCGGCGCTTCGATGCTCTCTAGCAGGCCGGCATCGGAAAATCCCATCGCGCCCGCGAGCATGATGGCAGGGAACTTTTGGCGCGTGGTGTTGTAGGAGGTGACCGCATCGTTGTACGCCTGCCGCGCAAACGCGACCCGATTTTCGGTGGACGTCAGTTCCTCCGATAGCTCCGACATCTGCTGATTGGCTTTGAGGTCTGGATAGGCTTCGCTGAGCGCAAACAGTCGACCAAGCGACGCTGTCAGCGCTCCCTCGGCACCGGCAAGGGCCATCATCGCGGACGGGTCGCCGGGGTTGTCGTGCGCCGAACCTGCCGCCGAGACCGCGCGATTGCGCGCCGTGATCACAGCTTCAAGCGTCTCCTTCTCGTGCTGCATATACCCCTTTGCAGTTTCGACGAGGTTGGGAATGAGATCGTGTCGACGCTTCAGCTGCACGTCGATCTGCGCAAACGCGTTCTTGTATCGATTGCGGCCGCCGACCAAGCCATTGTAGATACCCACGCCAAACATAGTCACGAGCAGCACCAAACCCACGGTCACGATGAGGGCGATCAACATTCCAGCTCTCCTTGCGAATGTACAGACAACGCGCGGACCATACCTTCTTGTTTGAGGAATTTCACGGATACCGGGCTTTTTGAGTACTGTGATGTCTGTGAAGCTCGTGGCTTGGCAGTGGCTCGCGGGGATGTGTGGCGTGGTTGCGGCGACGCATGTTGTGTCGGGGTGGTTGCGCACGCAGATTCGTCGGGTTCACGTGCTTCGTCGGAGCCGGCGCGCCCTCGCGGGGGAATACGCGGCCCAAGGCTTGCTTCAGAATCACGGATATACCCTGGTGCAGAGCCAAGCGACGCATCGCTGGCATCTCGAGCTCGATGGCCAACCCGTTCCCATCGACCTTCGCGCCGACTATATTGTCCGGCGAGGGGCCCGTACCTTGGTGGCCGAGGTCAAGACTGGCGCGGTCGCGCCAAACATCACTCATGCCCCAACGCGTCGGCAACTGCTCGAATACATGCTTGCCTTCGATGTTGATGGGGTGTTGCTGGTCAACGTTGAGGATGGCGCGGTGCAAGAAGTTTGTTTGCCCCAAGGTCGTACTGCGCTCTCCCAGCCACCGCACGGAAGATTCGGTCGCTGGGAACTCGCGGCAGGGATACTCGTCGGCGCCGCGGTCGCGTCTCTGTACTGGCTAGGGATTCACTAGGCCCGCGTCGAGGAACTCTGCTCGAGAGGCGCCCGGCTTGAGCCCAGAAGAAAACACTGCGCGCGCTGCGGCCATGTCGAGCGCACTGAGGCCGTCTGGAATCATGCCCGAGAACGAGCCAGGCCCACCAGCCATCAACGATTTATCGTTACCGCCGACGAGCATCTGATCCACGTGGCACATGCCCATGATGCCGTGGCCGACAAGGTCGTGAACAAACGCATCGGCCGGTTGAATCTCTTCCTTGAGGACGACGCGTGCCGACTCGATGACAGTAAATTGCGCATCGGTGAATTCAAAGAGAACGCAGCCGCGTTCGAGCGGGCAACCTGCATCAACGGGGTTCGGATGGTCGGTGGCGGTCGCTTGTCCGGGTGTGGGAATCGGATCGTCCTCGCTCGTGGTTCGCACCGTGGTAGTGATGGCCCCGAGGGTCGCCTGCTCCACCGAACGAAGCGCGGCTTGGACCAGCTGCACGGTATCGACCCCGTCCCCGCCTTTGTCCAATGTGCGGGAAAGGACCACGTCGACGCGGGTCCCTCGAGGATACGACGCCCAGCGCCCCGGGTTGGTGACGCAAGCGGTGAAGCCATCGCGAGGAACAAGCGGCCCAGTTCCGAGAAAGACCGCTTCGATATAGTCTTTGGTGAACTCATCGAGTTCGGTGGATACAGAACCAGGTGCCGAGCGCTCCATTGATTCACCCATAGGGGTGGGATGACTGCTGCGAGCATCACCCGCGATATCATCACTGGCGATACCGTTGCGGTCGTTCTCCGGAGAATCGCTCGTCTGGCCACACGCCACGAACACGATCCCGCTCAGAAGCCCCCAAACCCGGAACATGCGTTTCGCCCTCCGACGCCGTTTCTACCCAGGTCTCCACCGGCATTTCCATCGCCGGTACTGCGCGCAGAGGCCAGCACCATGCGCCAGCGAAACTTATCTGGCAATAGTTTGTTGCCAATTGGATTTGTGTGTTGTTCCGCACCCCCCAAACCATTCATGTTTTGGCTCTACCAGACCCACCCTGAAAGACGACGTCAGCCTCTCTGAGGAGAAGGATCGGCACGCCAGCGATGAATGCGGCGCGGCCAGCGGGCTCCTGAGTTTTTCCAGCCATTCCACTGTTGCCGGAGAAGGGGTGATACCGCTTTGGCGAGCCACGATGGAGGAACGCCGCCGTCCCGCCAAGCGTCGATGTGTATCTCGCCCGTGTTCAAGTCCATCGACACACGCGTGCAAAATGTGCTGTCCGCAGTGGTGAGCGTGACTTCGTAGGCGATGCTTTGATTCGCATCGTCTGGGGCTCCGTCTTCACAAAGCTCGAATAGAATCCGGCCACCGGTTCTCGGTTGCTCGTCCACGATGCTCATCGGTGACGACGTTAGCGGCGCCCGCGGAGGGGAGTTCGTCGTCCCGGCGCGGCTACCCGCGGAGCAGTCCGTCTGGGGGTCGCGTTTGAACTGGGGACGGGCGGTGGCGGGGACGGGTTCGTTCGAGGAAACGCGTTGCTTGGAGCGCGCGTCCCCGGGAAGGCTGGATTCGGGGATCCGCTAGGAAACGGGCTGGGGACGCCAGGGGGGCCAAACGGCACGCCTCCATCCAGCACACCGCCATCGGGAACCGGCCATGTGGTGGGGGTGATGTTGCCGAACCGATCGACTTTCACGGGGCCTCCGTCCGGTACAACGTACACGCCCGCGTCGGCCTGATACTTCGGGATAGGCCAGGTCACCGGGGACTTCCGGCGACCCCGAACGCGTCCTTCGAGCACATTCACCGGGACCTGGCGCTCGAGCTGAAATACGTAGCCGCCTTCGTCGATTTGCATCTCGTAGGTATGCTCTTCGTATTCGACGAAGCGGCGGTATTTCAGTTGTTGCTGGCCGACTCGTTTGTGCGGTCGATGGGCCAGCACAAACGACATCAGTCGAACTGCAATATGGTTGTGCAATCGATGACACCCGTGCGAATGACGGCGCATGATGCTCATGTAGTCCACCGAGCCGTGGGTGCGAATCCCTTCGTCGCCGCCGAGGTGCACGGTTCCATCCGAGCCTTTGACGTATTTGAGATGGTACGCCGCAACGAGTCCGTAGGCGGACGCATAGCTCGGCCCTGTCTCGTGATAGTTGACCTTGTACTTCTTCTTGCCGGTTTTTCCGGGAACGCGATTCAACAGGCTACGCGGCGGCGTTGATTCCGGCGGCAGCCACACTGGCGACGCCACAATCTGATGCCATACCCGTGGTCCGGTGGGTGAGTCTTTGTATTTCCACATGATGGAGCCATCGACGTTGTCGCTCCGCCATCCACCGATCGTCGTCCCGAACCGGGCGAGAGGAATCTTCTGATCGCGATACTTCGTAAACACCGTCAAGCGAGGTCGACGGCTCACGGGCTGGGGGCGTTCGTTGCCCTCTTCATCAAACGGAAACTCATACCAAACATCGCCGCGATTCACGGCCACGCTGAGCTCCATGTCGCCGCTGTAATACTCAGGCAGCTTGGGTCGTTTGATCGCCACGAAACGGTGTTCGCCTCGCTTTAGTTCCCCTAGGCTATCAAGCCATCGTCCGGTAGATTCGGTCGTGCTGAGACCAAACGCGCGAATCACCTCGCGACGCAGCTTCTCTTCTAGATTGGGAATCGGATGCGGCTTTCCGTCTGCGCCAACGAACGTTCGAGGCTGGTCATCTTTTCCTTTGGAGGTGCTCCCGTCTTCGATCACGCCGGCTGCGTGCATGGCCCGCTCCGTCAAGATGCGAATCACCGATTCGCGCTCAAGCTCGATAGGCGTCAACCGAAGTTTGGCGAGGGTGTCTTTTCCGATGAATCCCCACCCGTACACGCGATGTCGTCTCTCAAACTCCGCCAGCGCCTCGTGGGTGACCCAGCCCATGGCGTCGCGAATATAGTTGTTGCGATCGCGGTAGAATCCTTCGCATGTGAGGCGTGCCTGGGTCGCGCGAATCGCTTTCACCTTCGGCAGCCATTTGCGATAATCGCGCACGCGGACGCGGTCACGATCGGAAAGCGCCTCGAGCGCCGCGAGCTGTTCAAAGTCTTCGAGGTTATGCCGCTGTTGCAGTTCGCGCACCTTGCGCTCCAGCACGGCGAAGTTTCGAGCATTCCGGCGCGCCAGGTCGTTGCCGCGATACACGACAAACCCTTCGAACTCGTTGAGCGATTGATAATCGAGCGTCCCTGCGCACGCCAAACCAAGAGTGCTCTTGAAGCGGCTTCGGAGCACCGAAAGGGTCGGCAAGATTCCGTAGAGCTCCAGATACTTGTCGCGTTCGGCGCGCGCGCCGTGATGATTCTTGGGAAACTCTTCGCGAGCGAGCGCAAGGTACGTGTTGCGGTAGGTGTTGGGGACAGCCTCTTCTTGCTCGTTGCCTCGCTCCGTAAAAATGTACGGCGTCCACGCTTCGCCAAGATCGAGCAGCACGTATCCAGACTCAGCCGCGGTCGCCGCATCCACATCCTTTTGCTTTTTGCCGTTGACCCAGAGGGGGACCGGCCGATGCATCGGGGGCGGCCGACTATCCACGCGTTCGTCCGTTTTCGACGGCGTCGCCGAAGGAGGCCCCGCATCCGCAGGGCGCTTTTTCTCCCCGCAAGCAACCAGCGCGACCATCACACCGCAGAGCAGCCAGGCTGGACATCGAAACGACTGTTCAATCAAAAAAGCCCAATAATGACGTGTGTTTTTCAAGGTTCTCCAGCAAAACGTTGGGCAAATCGCGCCCACAAGCAAGTTTCGAACATCAGCCAAACTTTTTCAGCATATTTCGCGCCATCTAAAAAACGCGGGGAAATCGCGCCGCGAGGTCGCTAGGAGCCGGCGGGGCGTGTCTCATCGTACACACCGCTGTGTTCCTCGGGGAAAGCGCTGTGTTCCCTGGGAAAGCAGAACGTGTTTTGAAAGGAGCGTGATAAAGGTCGACCGGTGAACGCGAATAACGCCCCTGGCCGCACCCGGAGACTCGTGGGGCTCCTCATCACGATGCCCATCGCGGCAGGGTTGTGGTTTGCGCCGTTGCCCCTAGCCCCCGATGCGCAGCGTTTGCTTGCCGTATTCGGCGGAGTCATCGCTCTCTGGGTCAGCGAAGCGATTCCGATTGGCGCGACCGCGATGCTGATCGCGCCGTTGATGGTCGTCGCGGGAATTACCAGCGCCAAAACAGCCTTCGCGCCCTACGCCGACCCCCTGCTCTTTCTGTTTATCGGGGGGTTCATGATCGCCGAAGCGATGAAACGGCACGGATTGGATCGTCGCATCGCCAACCTATTGCTGCGCAGCCCCTGGGTGCACGGAGCGCCGCGTCGCGTACGCGCGGCCTTCATGCTCACCGCCATGATCTTGTCCATGTGGATAAGCAATACCGCCACCACCGCCATTTTGGTGCCCATCTTGCTCGGTGCGACAGCCGGCAACGGGAACGGAACGCGCAGCCACGGAAAGGAACGCGGAGGAGACGGTGACGACCACGCCGTCACTGGCAGCTTGCTGGCCATCGCCTACGCTTGCTCGCTGGGCGGCACTGGAACGCTTATCGGAAGCCCGCCCAACTTGATCGCCGCGCGCTTCTTGAACGAACACGGTTTCGAATTTGGTTTTGTTCGCTGGATGATGATCGGCGTGCCCACGTCGTTGCTTTTGGTGATTGCCGCAGGCGCGGTGCTCGAACGTTGGGCGCCACCTCATTCCGCGACCGAAGCGATTGCGTCGGGCCGCCAAACCTGGACCCAGGGCGAACTTGTGACAGCGCTATCGTTTGGCTTGGCCGTGCTTGGCTGGTCGATACCCGGCATTTTGAAAGCTGCAGAAGTGCCTGGCGGCGCAGAGCTATCCAAAGCGCTGCCTGGTGGCGTCGTGGCGGTGCTCGCGGCTTCGGTGTTGTTTTTCTTCCGCGATGATTCGCCGAACGCCGAACCCGTGCTTCCGTGGCGCGACGCCATGCGCATCGACTGGGGCATTATTCTTCTGTTCGGGGGCGGCATCTCGCTTGGAAAGCAAATGTTCGATACCGGGCTTGCGGCGAGCCTCAGCCGCGGTTTTGTGGAGTTCACAGGCGTTCAAGATCTGTGGGCCCTGACCGCCATTGTCACCGTGTTCACGATCTTCTTTACCGAAGTATGCTCCAACACTGCGTCGTCCAATATGCTGGTTCCGCTCGTGATCGCGATCGCCAATGAGCTCGGCGTATCGCCACTGCCGCCAACCCTCGCCGTAGGCTTGGCGGCGAGCTGCGCGTTTATGCTGCCCATTGCCACCGCACCCAACGCTATCGTCTACGGCACGGGCCGAATCAAGCTGCCCGATATGATGCGGGTCGGGCTTGTCATGAACCTGGTGAGCGCAGCAGTAATTTTTGCCGCGCTGCGCGTGTTCAGCGAGCTCTACGGCTGGAGCTAGCCCGGATATTTCACAAGATCCGGGCTTGCGCAAAATCCGGACAGATGTGTCGAGAAGTTGGGTCTCGCGGGAATCGAACCCGATCCTAGGGAGCACGTTTTTCTCGAGCCAGAAGGTTTCCGCATGCCCGGCATTCCTGAAACGTTTGATCCAACGCCCCCCATCGAGCTGCATCATCGCCGCACTCCTCAAAAGGATGCACCAATCAGTGATCCGCCCGCCGGAACTCCACCCAAATCGGGTCCGCCCCCTCTGGGTCCGCCTCGGCTGGGTCCACCACGATTGGGTCTACGCAGCGCCAATGCTTCGGGAATCACCGAAACTGTGGTCGGCGTTCTCCATCGACGTGCCTTGCGCCAATACGGTGAACATGTCCGGCAGTACATCGCGCTCCGGCAAGGAGACCTGGTCGCCGCCGAACCTATGATGGGAAGGCTTCGCGCCATCCTCACCAGCATTTCCGCCCAAGATCTCACCCGACCTCCGGGGTTGCGGGCGCGGGTGTACCGCGAAGCTCGCTTACTCGTTCAAGAGTTCGACCCGCGGGACGGATCAAAACGGGTGGATCTCCCGTGGGAATCCTCGATCGAACACGATCCCGTGGCCCTCTGGGCGCTGAGGACCGAAGTCCTGCCTGAAGACGCTGAGCTTCTCGAGTTGCGGCACGCTCGAGATCTCACGCCCTCGGAAATCGCATTCGTGCTCGATGCGCCAGTTGAGGATGTGCTCGACCGATTGCGCGCGTCGACCGAGCGGGTCCGCGAGCTGCTCGCGCGCCATGGCGCCCATGTTCCGAACCTTCGTCGCCTGTTGATGAGCGCATACACCCTCAAATCGACGCACACCATCGAGCTCAGCGGCGATTCGCTGGACGAATATTGGGAACCGCTGCCTCCCGGCACGGTCATCGGGGAACGCTACGCTATCGAATCCCGCGTAGGCACTGGCTCGTTCGGCGATGTGTATCGGGCGAGCGACACGAGCGTTCCCGGTCATGTAGTGGCGCTCAAGTTGCTTCATCAACCTTCGCTTTCTCCCGCGGCGCAAGAGCACGCGTTGCGCGAAGTACGTTTGATTGCATCAGTGTTCCATCCTTCGGTGGTGCAGTTCAAAGACCATGGCTGGCACGAGCAGCGCTTGTGGTTCGTCATGCCCTGGTACGAAGGGGAAAGTCTCGAAGCACGGCTCACACGAAAACCGCTCAGCCGACCCGAAGCGCAAAAGATTTTTTCTGCGCTGGCGAGTGGACTGAGCGCGATGCACGCAGCAGGCATTCGTCACCAAGACATCAAACCCGACAATATCTTGCTTACCCGATTGCCCGGCGCGGGAAGCGGCGATGTCTTGCCGGTGTTGATCGACCTCGGCGTCGCCGCCAAAGAAGCCGAACTTGTCGTCGCGGGAACGCCCACGTATTTTGCACCTGAAGTCGCAAGCCAGTTTTGGGCGAGCGATGAGCCCCCCGCAGTCACCGCCAAAGCAGATATCTTCTCGCTAGCCCTCGCGCTGCGCAATGCGCTCGAGCCGAGCACTCAAGAAGAAGGGCCGACGGGCCCGGTGGAGACGTTTATCGAGCACCGCGCGCGATCGACTCCCCCGCTTCCGACGTCTCCCGAACTGAAATTCTTGCTCCCTGATTTCAAGCGCTGGCTGCATAGTGACCCGGACATGCGCCCCGGCGCCGCATCGTTTCGCGCCGAGCTCGAAGTGTTGACGCGACCCGAACGCAGGCGAGCTCGCCGCCGGGGGATTCTGCGGTGGCTGGTTCCCATCGGGATTGCCGTAATGTTTGTGTTCGCTTCGGTTGGGTACGTGTTTCACCACGAGATGCAGGTCCAGGAACGCAAGACCGCGCGCCTGGCCAGCACGTCGCAAAACCTGCGTACCGACTTGCGGAGATCTCAGCAAACGCGCCGCAAGGTCGAGGCCGCCGCGGCCGACGCGCGACGCCGCTATCAGAGCAGCCAGATGACCCGTCAGCAGCTCGAAAAAGAGCTCGTCGAGCACGAGACTCAGCTCACACTCGCGCGTGGCAGCATCGGCGAGCTGCGTTCCAAACAGCGCCGCATGGCGAGCGATGCGCGGGTCGTTCGCAAGGAACTCGGCAAAGCGGAAGCAGCAAGGCTACGGCTCGCGATGGAAAACGAACAAAAGCAGGAAGAACTCTCGCGAGCAAAGCAAACCGCCGAAGAAGCGCGAGGCCAGGCGAGCAATCTCGAATCCACCGTGGCCGCGCTCCAAGCACAGCTCAACGCGGAGCGGGCCAAATCTGAAACTCTCGACAACGAAGTGGCGAGCGCGGTCCGTGCGCGCGCCCAGGCAGAATCAGAGCTTCGGCGCCTGCGCGGAGGAGCCAGCGACCCGTCAGACCAACCGCTCGACGAGCTTCCCCAACCCTCAGACGTGGAGTCGGGCACCGCGGAAACGCAAACGCCCTAACGAGGAGCGTTATCGTGTACCCTAACAGGTCACTGCGCGCGCTCGGTTCATCAGGCCGACGCGCGACCAGGAGCCCGGGGGACGCTATGCCGATCTGCAAAATGTGTGACGATGAAGTGGATGAACTCGAATCGGTAAAAATCCATGGCAAGCGAATGAAGCTCTGCGAAGACTGCGCTGACCGCGCGCGCGAAGAAGCGGAAATCGCTGAGATGAGTGAATCGGTGGTCCAAGACATGATGGGCTTCAAAGGCCGACGCTGATTATTTTAGGGTCTGGCACCCAGACCCTGTGTTTTTTGAGGGTCTGGCACCCAGACCCTCTGGCTGGGATACGACCCCAGCCATTCACCCAAGCTCCCCCGCCAGGAAACACGTGACATGGTTTGCGTGGCGTGTACTGCTGGGGCCCCGTCGCATAGCGATGGGGCGGACGCGACAGCGGCCGGAGTTGGGAGGGGGACCCGGGCGGGTCGTACCCGCACGGGGGAGGGTTTGCTTCAAACCCTCCAGAAAACACAGCTCCCCCGCCAGGAACCACGTGACCTGGTTGCGTGGCGTGTAGTGCTGGGGCCCCGTCGCGTAGCGATGGGGCGGACGCGACAGCGGCCGGAGTTGGGAGGGGGACCCGGGCGGATCGTACCCGCACGGGGGAGGGTTTGCTTCAAACCCTCCGAACAACACAGTCGGGAGAGGGACCCGGGCGGGTCGTACCCGCACGGGGGAGGGTTTGCTTCAAACCCTCCAGACAACGTTGTCGGTCGAGACCGACGGCTGGTAGAGTTTGAAGGTGGGTAGCCAAGAGCTTGCGGAACGAAGGAGCCTTGCGTTTCACCGCGAAATCGCGGAACGGCTTCGCAAGGATGCATCGGTCCTGCAGAATGCAAGGAATCGCGTCGACGATTGGCGGCGAGAATCAAGTGTGCACGCACACTATGTGGACCAGTGGTCTCGAGTGCTTAGTCTTCCCATCCACGATATCTGCAACGTGCTCATTGATCCTCGACAAACTGCGTTGCGACAAGTCAGCCCCTTCGCAGGCGTGCTGAGCGCACGTGACCGATGGGCGATCTGGCGCCGGGTGCCCACTGAGATCCAGCCTCATTCAGCGAATGACGCCTCGTGACACGCGCTCAACTAGAGCACCTTATCCGGGCCTCCGCAGATATCGCAAACGACGACGAGATCATCGTGATCGGGAGCCAGGCTATCCTCGCGGAATTTCCCAACGCGCCCGCGGACTTGCTCGTATCGGTCGAAGCCGATGTCTACCCCAAGAATGAACCGGAACGCGCCGACCTCATTGATGGCAGCATCGGGGAGCTCTCTCCTTTTCACGATACCTACGGGTACTACGCGCAGGGCGTCGGGGAGACCACCGCGGTCCTTCCGGCAGGGTGGCAAGATCGGCTCGTGCCTATTCGAAACCAAAATACTCGTGGAGCCACTGGCTGGTGTTTGGAGGCGCACGACTTGGTCATCTCCAAATGTGTCGCCGGTCGCGAAAAAGACCGGCGCTTTTGCGCGACTGCGATCCGGCACGGCCTCGTGAACGCGCGCACGCTCGAGGACCGCCTGCAGACCACGCCGATCGACGACGACAGACTGCGCGTCGCAGTAACCGAGCGACTACGCGCATGGGCTCACGTCGAAAGCTGACGTGAACCGAGACGCACGATCAGCTGGAGCGCGATGCTTTTTCGGCGTGTCCTGATTGGCCGAAGCGGTTTGCCAAGCGATCTTCTACATCGCTCAAGGTTAGGCCCCGGGCGAGTAGGCCTACGAGCATATGGTAAAGGACATCGCCGGCTTCCGAGGCAACGC
This sequence comes from Myxococcota bacterium, assembly GCA_028284955.1. Classification (GTDB taxonomy): domain Bacteria; phylum Myxococcota_A; class Polyangia; order Polyangiales; family Houyiibacteriaceae; genus JANQQS01. The sequence continues at coordinate 37,164 of JANQQS010000201.1, forward strand.
GGTCGTCGGTTTCACTAAGTAGCGCATCGACTAGCTCTCCCGCCTCTTCGCGAATCTTGGCGCCGATCTTTTCTGGGCCGCCGTCGAGGAGCGACTTTGTGTAGCTTTTTGAACCGGAGGCGTCGCGACGCCGCTCGAGGGTTTCGAAAAGTCGGACCAAGGTTGGTGCGGCGCGGGGCAGAAGTTCCTCGTCCGATGGGTCAACGAGCTCGGCGCCCTGCAGTAGACGAAAAAAACATGATTCACGCCCGGTGTGGCATGTGGGGCCTTGAGGGTCGCTCATATAAAGCAAGCAGTCACAGTCGCAGTCCGTCCATACCTCGTGCACGCGAATCGTGTTTCCGCTCGTTTCGCCTTTCTGCCACAAGCTTTGTCGCGATCGACTCCAAAAATGAGCGAGGCCGGTCGCCAACGTGCGTTCCAGGGCCAGTTCGTTCGCGTACGCGACCATGCGAACCTCGCCCCCATGACGGCTCTGAACCACCACCGGAAGCAAGCCCGATGAATCCCACTGGAGCTGATCTTTCCAATGCTCGTTGCTCACTCGCTGCCTCCCTGCCGATCGACAAACTCGGGCCTACGCGAGCGCACCGTCTGCGGCAAGCCCCCGGCGAGCGACCAAACGTCATTAAAATTGGGTTTTTGTCGAAATCGCGGAACTTTTGGGGCCACGCCGAACACCAACCGATCGACCCCCAAACGAGACGGGCCGAGTCGCCGCGGGCGAGGTCGCCAGCGAGTTGACCAAATTCGCCAGACTCGCGTATCGTCTCGAGTCGTCATGGAGATCTTCTTGCGTACACCTCGATTTCTTCGCGCAATATGCGCCGCCGCCACGCTGACTACGGCTGCCGGAGCGCTCGCTACAGGCTGCGACAAGGCGGGCGGCGACGTGCAAATCAACAGCATCGACCCCACGTCAGGCGCGCTTCAGGGCGAGCAGCCAGTCCGCGTGGAAGGGAAAAACTTCCGCACCGATATCGGCTACACCGTCTACTTTGGCAACCAGCGGGCCAACCAAGTGACCATCTTGGATGACAAAACTCTGCTCGTGGTCTCCCCCTCGGCCGACGCTGCCGGCCCCGTGGACATCACCATTCGTGCCGACGATGGTGCCGCATTTCGCATCGCCAAAGCCTTCAAATACGAAGACATGGCGGGAAACGTGGTCGAGCAGTTTGGCGCGGCGCCCAAAAAGGGAAAAAAAGGCAACCTCGCCTACTAGCCTCCACAAAACCGAAGGCATACGATTCCATTCGTTTTGCAGTCGGAGCTCCCAGATTGGCTGATCGGCGTGATGCTGCTTCTCGGCGCCGCCGTGGGCAGCATCGCGGCGCTTCGTGTGTTCTGGCTACTCGCCGAGCGCACCGCGAGGAAAACCAACGCCTCTTTTGATGGCGTATTGATCCGCAAACTCCGTAGCCCGCTCAGCGCGGCGATTCCATTGTTTTGCGTTCGAGCGGTCATACCGCTCACCGATTTCAAACCGAACATTCGCGGGACGCTCGAGCACGCGCTTCATGTGTTGCTCATCGGAGCATGCGCGTGGCTTGTGTTGCGCGCGTTGCAAATCGCAGAAGTCGTTCTGGCGAAAAAGCTCAGCATCGACGCGGCGGACAACCTGCGGGCCCGTCGCGTGCAGACGCAAGTTCGTGGCCTGCGCAACATCCTTTCATTTCTCATCGGGCTCTTGGCTCTCGCATTCATGCTGATGACGTTTTCGGCCGTCCGCGAGCTTGGCGTGAGCCTATTGGCCTCGGCCGGTGTCGCAGGAATCGTGGTGGGCTTCGCCGCGCAGAAAAGCATCGCCACGCTGCTCGCAGGAATTCAAGTCGCGATTGCCCAACCGATTCGCGTGGACGACGTGGTGGTCGTGGAGGGCGAGTGGGGCCGCATCGAGGAAATTACGCTGACCTATGTCGTCATTCGTCTTTGGGACCTACGTCGACTCGTGGTGCCGATTCAATATTTCCTCGAAAACCCGTTCCAAAACTGGACTCGCTCTTCAGCCGAAATCATCGGCACCGTGTTTCTGCACATCGACTACCGAGCGCCCATAGACCGCATTCGCGAAGAGCTGGAGCGAGTGGCTGGCGCATCAAAGCTCTGGGATAGGAAAGTATGCGTCCTGCAGGTCACCGCGACGAACTCGCAAAGCGTCGAACTCAGAGCTCTCGTCAGCGCAGCCGATAGCGCTGCCGCGTGGGACCTTCGCTGTGAAGTGCGCGAACACCTGCTCGCGTTTCTCCAGCGCGAATGCCCCGATTCCTTACCCAGAGTTCGAGCCGAACTCAAACAGCCAGAAACGGCGGCGTAGATTTCGCGCGCTAGCGTCGGCGCGCCAACTTCTGCTGCCTCCGCGAAAGCCAGCGTGCCGGGTTCTGACGGCGCCCCAAATCTGCGTTGACTTTCATTTGCTGCAGAGGAGTCATGGGCACATTTCGATAAGAAGAATGACGCAGTTGATATTTGTCGTCCCGCGGCGCATCGCGCACCCGTCGATGCGTGTCGACCACGTCGATGCCCAATTGTTCGGCGACGCTTCTCTGGCGGCGATTCAGAGCAAAGATGCGGTCAGCCGCTCGCTCAGTGCGCGCGCGCCGCAAAATCGAACGAAACGAAACGCGGCGAGGGTCGTACTGAAGCTCCACGATTTCACGCCCTGCCAGATGCGCCGGGCGGGTGGACGCGACGCCTTCGATTGCCCCGAGAGCGACTTCCCCGGACCAGAAGCAATACATCGACAGACGCGCGGTTTCGAGACGACTCTTCTTGAACGCTTCTTCTTCGATAAGCAGCTTGAGAAACCCTGGCACCGAACGCTGATGATTCTTGAGTGCCTGCTCGATTCGTTGAGCCGTCGCGCGCACGGTGTAGTCGCCATCAAGCCGAGGGGTAAGCGGGCGTTCGGTGCCTGGATCGAGAATACGCACCACCGGATTGTTCCATGCGGGTTCGCGAAAACGCCTGAGCACCCGCGTGTCGTCCGCGGTCGGACCGGCGTTGTTCTTGATCCACACTGGCACCGTTTCTTCTTCCAGCGCATCCACGATCAGCGGATGCGTGAGCACGGTCGACCCATAGTGGCGCACCGTAGAGCATCCAGGCACTTCGTCGAAGAGCACGAAAAGAGGCTTGCCTTGCTTTATCGCTTCGCGCCGCGCAGCATCGTAGCCCCGGCGCCAGCGCACCAGACCAAGCTCCGGATGAGGCCTTCGTTCTCCGGTACGTTCGTCGTCAGCGGCTGACCGCGCAGGCTCTTGCATGAGCCAAGCGAGTGCGCCCGCAAACAATACCCCCACGCCAAGAAGAGTGGTCATCTTCATCCGCTTTTGCCCAGCAGGAGAGCGTCGCCTGAGAAGTTTCGTCACGCGTCAGAGTATGTCGAGCAGGCACCTATGGTTTCATGATGGTTCCTGATCGCACTCGTTCACGTCGTGAATGTTCAAACATGCTCTGCTGATTTTTTGAGTAACCAAAACGTTCATCATGGTTCTCATGTTTGTTTGATTTCGCACGTAACTCGCATCGTTGATTCGCGTATTCAGATTTGTGCGCCACTGGATGATGAGATCACAGTTGGTTTCAAAGAAAGAATGGTGAATCAAAATGACTTATCGATACTTGGCAGTGTGTTCTTTGTTGGCGATGGTTTCTGCATGCGGAGACGATGATCCTAGTTCAGCAACAGACGCCGCAGACTCCGGCACAGAATCGGAATCTGCTGTAGACGACGCGGATCGCGATGAGCTCATGGCAGAAGCTCAAGTACTTCTCGAATCCGTAGCCGAACGTTCCGGGGTCTCGCCTGGAACGCTCGCCGGGACCGACGATCCGAATCGTTTTACCGAAGAAGAAAACGTATTTCTTCCCAGCACGGTCGCGGTAGCCAATCTCGACGACACCTCCCGCGCAGAAGCAACGCTCCCGGTGTATGAAGGCGTTCGCCCGAACGGAGACGCGGCGCTGTACGTGCTTACCGAAGCTGCGGATTTCGAGGTAGCGCGATTCATGGGGCTCAACTACTCGCCGCGCATGCGGTTCGGTGCGGGCACCGCGGGCGCGATGAACGTCACGATCGACGATGACGGCCGAATGGTGTTCCCGGGCGACGTAGACTTCAGCCCCGAGCGCAACATCGAACCGGGGAACCCTGATAACCCCGATGAAGCGTTCCCGCCCAATATGGACACCATTCAAGCGGGCGCGGTTGGCGATGCGGAATGGTCGTCGCTCGTGGTCACGCCGGCCGGCAACGTCTTCAACGTGCAGCAAGTGAGAAACAGCACGGGCGACCACGATCGAGTGGTGCGGTTCGACGAAGATGACTTGACGGCAACGCAGGTCACGCTGCAGCTCCTCGACGGCTTTCAGGGCGGCGAACAGTTTTACTACCACCTCGTCACGGATGCTTCAGACGTCGTGCCGGCCGCGTTAGAGCTTGGCGTGTACACGCCTCGATTGGCCAACTTGCCAGCCTTCGGAAGCACCCGGGTAGATTCGGAATCGGCATTGCTCGGCTTTTCTCCCAACGTCAACGGCATCGCGACGGGACCCGAGCAGCAGGGTTTGAACACCACGATTGTGTCCGACCAGGAAATCGATATTCCTATTGACCCGATCAACGTCTTTCCTTTGGACCCCGCGAACGACCAAGAAGACAACAACAACTACTCGCCGATGTGGGACGCACATCTTTCGATGTGGACCGCGGATGCAATCGAACAAAATCTTCGCAGACGGATTACCAGCTTCGGAGATTTGCAGACCCTTGTAGATGAAGGTTTGATCACCAGCTTCGCCGCGGACGGTCCCAGCGATGGATTCGTGGCAGGGCTGAACTCCGCAGAAGCCATCATCAACTGCCCCGTCATCGCGCAGCCTAGATTCTAGGGCTCGCACCGAGAAGGGTTTCATTCCATACGCTCCAAACCGGAGCAGCTACAAACGGCGCCGCGCACCCACACGCGGCGCCGTTTTCTTTGACTACCCAATCCTCGAAGCAACGATGCCCATTGAGTTCCTACTTTTCTCCGCGCAGTTCGACGCAGTCACTTCGCTCGAATATGGCGAAGCGGTGAAGCGACAGCTGGAACAGCTGGGCGTAGAGCGCGCCCACCACGTTGTATATGAACACGGCAGCCATGTAGTGGCCTTCGGCCCTCCGAGTCGAGATTCAGTTCACGCGACAGTTACTGCTGCGGCTTTTTACGACGACGGACGCACGGAATTCGTCCCGAACCTCGAGACTTCAGAATACGTGCGGTGAGCGTCCGATCGTAGAGTGTCGGAGCAAGATTGATCGCTCACCAGAACGCCGCTTGCCGCATCTCGGGCCCAGCCGCAGGCTTTGACCGTGACCGACGCACCACCCGCTGAGTCAGTCTTCGCGCGAACTACGATTCTTCTTTTGGCGAGTTCCGCTGCGCATCGCCAGCGCGGAAACTGCTGCGCCGCCGACAAGCGCCCCCGTGCTCACGTTCGAACGTTCGGACATCCCCGGAGTTGAACAGCCGCAGTCTCCATCCGCGTCCATTGCGACGGCTCCCGCATCTGATGCGCTTCGTGTTTGGGCATCACCAGCATCATCTTGCAGAACCCCGCCATCCGACGGGACGACCGGTGCAGGCTGAGGAAAAGGCCCCTGAATCACGAACGTCACGCCATCGCTTTGGGCGTTCACGAACAATGCGTCCCCGCGAGGAGAGAAACACACCCCTGCGAACTCGCTATCGCTCTGCGCGTTTCTTGCGAAGTTGTAGATCTGTCCGTCGCCGTCCAGTCCTCGAATGAACACGTTGTCGCTCGGGTCTTCGGCCATGACAATATCCCCCCACGGTGCCACCACGATGTTGTCTGGTGAATCGAGGATCGATGTGTTGGGGGATTCTCCTACGATCTCGAGAGTACTTTCGGTTGGATCGAGAAGAAAAATTTGACCCCGATCCACCGGCCCGCCCCGCGTTGTGCAAACGAACACACGGGTTCCATCAAAGTCGATTCCCTCGCCGCGACGAAAGACGGCCGCGCCCATGTCCTGAGCATCGTCCCGGAGGGAATCGTCTGGAGAGCTCGGATCATCGAGCGGCACCCAATCGATATCCCACTGGCTGCCCCGCGATTCGTCACCAAGCTCGACTCGGGCGCGCCCGACGACTCGCAAAGCAAACAGTTGTCCATCGCCGAACGGGTCGGATGGGCTATCCGGCACAAAGCGGTAGAGGCAACCGTCGCTCCGATCCTCAGTTAGGTATGCGATTCCCGTGTCTTGGTCGTACGCCACAGCTTCGTGATTAAAACGTCCGTAGCCATCGATACGTTGCGGCATCGTCACACGGGACGCGGTTGCCGGACAACGAAAGACAAATCCATGGCCTCGGGTCGTGTCTTCCTCACAAGATAGCCAAGCATCTGGCGTCCGACCTCCAGCGCAGTTCCGCGCCGTGCCGTGCAGAACGAGATTGCTGGATACAACCGAGTAGTCCGATGGGTCAACGACCACTCGAGTGACTCCACCTTGGAATCTGTCCTCTGGACGATATGTTTCCGGAAATGGGCCCGGCCCACTCCCGCTGTCGTTCTCATGATTCCGCATCAACGCAATCATGCCGTCGGGCAGCTCGATCGCGGCCATTCCGTCATGACGGGGAGGAACTGCGATCCCGTCGCTCATCCGGTCGCCCTCTCGATCGAGAATCCGATAGGTAAAGCCCGCAGGCAGGTCCAAAATGCCTTCCGGGTCACGAACCAGAGGGCCGAACGGCATGACTTGCGCGTTCGCGCTGCGCGAAAGAATCGCGGCAAGCGGCAAAGAAGCTGCCCCCGCGAACACAGAACTCTTCAAGAAACCACGGCGGGTACATCGACTCACATGAACCAGTTTATCATTTATTTGCGCGAACGACGGCACCAAAGACCGCAGCACCGCCAGATCAGGCCAAAAGGCCGCCGCTCTAGCGAGGCCAGCCGAGCATGACAACCACCGCGATACTATTCGGAGGCGCATCAGGGCGGCTGCCTTGGGCCACGCCGATGCCCACGTAGCGCACCGCAGGGTCAAAGGTGGGCTCGAGTTTCGCAGCTTCGCGCAGATTGCCGACCACCGTCATCAAGCCTCCAATGCGCTTGTAGGCGATCGCGAAACGACGCATCTGAAAACTTGCCGCGTCCACTGCGTCTTGTTGCGACAAATCTTTGTTGGCAAAGTAATCGGTAGCGGCTTTGGAGGCGGCTTTCGTGAGATTCTTGTCTGCTTCGAGCGGACGCGCTCCTCTGGCTTCTCGGCCTGCGTTGATCATTTCGAGCAGTTCCTCAGGCGCCGCATCGACGTCGATCTCTGAAATCATGCGTACGAAGACTTCGGTGGCCACGTAGGCGGTTCGATTGGATTCTCGCTCGCCGACCACCCCGATGCCGAGATGAGTCACATCGGGGTTGAGCACGTTGGCGCGATGACCCGGGCTTTCAAGCAAACCTTCGTGAATCTCGCGGGCGCTATAGCCGCGGCCAATATTTTCGAGCACCAAACCGGTTCGAATGCCGGACCGCGCCACCCGCTCAGCCGCGCCCCCCGTGGTGGGCGAGTTGTGGCCGATGAACCCGCTGTCGACCATGTCCTGACTATGCAGTCGCGCAACATCGGCGAGACGATCGTCATGGGTCAAGGGGAGTAAGTTGGCCTGGGTTCGGGTTTCGTTGAGCAAACGAATTAGATCGTCGCGAACGGTGGACGCCCGAAACCCGCCTTCATCTGTTTTTCGAGATTTCACGACCACCTGCTGCGGCGCTTCGACCCCGACAAAGAGAGGAAAGTTTGCCAGCACGGCGTCGCCACGGGGGCCTTTCGCGAGTAGCTCCACTCGATGCACGCCCGTTTTCTGAAACGGCATGCGCACCTGAAACGCGGGCCCCGTGCCAGCCGGAGTACGTTCCACCGTTCCATCCGGCTGCGCGATCGCCAGTGTCGGATTTCGGTAATCGTCTGAAAGGCGCCCCTGCAGCTCGACACGATCGCTCAACGCAACTTTGCGCGGAATCGGCTCGAGCTCGACGTGTCGCGCAGTCAGCATCACCACCGCAATGGACAACCCATCACGTTGCACAACTGCCACTCCGTATCGGTTGTAGAGCTGTCGCTCCAAGAACTCGACCACACTATCACGAATACCGTTGGTCAACGCATTGGCGTCAGGGTTGCCCAGAATCAGGAGGTGGGGGACGGGCTCTACGAGACCGAGATGACGAGAAAAAAATTCGAGCACTTCATGCGGCGGCGGGGTCGCTCCTTCGCCGAGCTCCCGCGCCGTCCATTCGGCCAGCTGGTCGAGCCGGCCATCTCCTTCAAGGGCTACTTCTTTGAGCGTAGCGGCGGCCAGAATGCCCTTCTCTACCGCAGCTTTGCCGGATCTTGCGTCCGCGCCAAGCTCGCGTCCCGAACGGCTCGTGAGGCGAGTGCTGTATTCGTGAGCGGCTTCCCCCGGTGCCAACACGGTCCGCACATCAGGCTCGGTGGGGGCGGGCTTAGCTCCGCCACACGCTGTCCATAGCGATGCCACTACGAGCGCAAACGAAGCGGCGAACACTCTATATCGATTTCGGCGGCCCAATCTAAGCTCAGTACTCATTCGGTTCTCCACTCACTGGTGCCCTTGCAGTGTACGAAAAATCCATGGAGCGCTAACGGGTCCACGGATCAAGTATCTCCGGAGTTGTATTGCGCAACCTAGGGCTGGAAGGACGACGTTCGCGCGGAGCCGTAGGTGTGGGCTGGGTAGACGAGTTCGAAGGGTTTCGCGAAGTCACCGGCGATCGTCGCTCGCTCCGAACCTCGCTCCGGACGTCGTCGCGTTGTGGTTTGAGTTGAACTTGAATCATGTTCTCGCTGCGAAAAGAAAGCGTGATCGATTCCGGCTTATAGCCTGTCCGGCGTAGTTCGACGACCGCTTCCTCGCCTTGATGGGGTTTGGGAAGGCGCAGCGGCGTTTGCCCGATAATATCTCCGTCGATCAAAACCATCGCAGTGTCCGGCTCGCTGCGAATCTGGACCAGCGAGCCCGTGACTTCGTCTTCCGCTTGAGCATCGCGGAGTCGCGACAAAGTTTTTTCTCCTGCCCCCTCCGAAGCTGCTGCGCTCAACTGCGGCGGCCGCGTCGCGCCCTGACTCTTTGACGCCGAGGGAGAGGTCGAAGGTGATTGTACGAGCGCGAAGAACCCGCCGGCAATAGCCCCAAACGCCAGCAAAACCACCAATCCGGCGATCCACAGGGTCTTTTTCGAAGGTGGGCGAGCCACCAACGCGCGAAGGCTCATACTACCGCCGGACCGGCGCGGCGCGGGCATCGGCATCGGCGAAATCGATTGCCCCATCCCGATCCGCTCGAGATCGAAACCGAGCTCTTCCATGTTCGGATACCGGTCCGCAGGGCGTTTGGCCAGCGCCCGCAGAACGACCGGCTCGAGGGTCGCGACCTCCGTATCGCCCGGCAAGCGCTCGGTGGGCGGAATGGGCGCCTCGAACATATGCTGGGTGAGCACTCCCATAAACGTCTCGGCCTGAAACGGTACGCTCCCCGTGCACATCTCGTAGATCATGATGCCAAGCGCGTAGACGTCCGTTCGCGCATCCACCGGATGGCCCGCCGATTGTTCCGGCGACATGTAGTGCGGAGTGCCAAACACCATGCCCGTCTTGGTGAGGGTACTGCCGGTGCCATGAACTTTCGCGACGCCGAAATCGAGCACCTTGACCGAACTGTCCTCCCCGCTAGATGGCACGATGAATACGTTATCGGGCTTCAAATCGCGATGAATGATGCCTCGGGCGTGTGCCGCACCGAGCGCAGATGCAATCTGCGACGCAACCTTTACCGTATCTTCAAGCGAAAGCGCGCCTCGCTTGAGCCGTTCGGTGAGGGTCTCGCCGTCGAGGCGTTCCATGACGATGTACGGGTCGCCTCCCGGAATCGAGCCAAAGTCATGAATTTTGATGATGTTGGGATGACCAATAGACGACGCCGCTTGAGCCTCTTGCCGAAAGCGATGAACAATCGTCTCATCGACCGCCGCTTTGCTGCGCAGCACTTTGAGCGCCATCGGCTTGCCGAGCACGATATGCGTGGCCCCGTACACTACGCCCATGCCTCCCTGACCAAGGCGCGATTCGATCCGGTATCGCCCGTCCACAACATGGCCAACAAGCTCCGGGGTTCCATCTTCTGAATCGGGAAGCTTGACCGTCTCCGCGCCATCATGAGGACAAAAACGTATCTCCGACTCGAAACGAGCGCCGCATACCGGACAGTAGCGAGACGCCGTCATCGTCTACTCTGACCTTTCATCCTGCACTCTGGCCTTCATGGTCTGTTCCGGCCCCCATGGTCCATCCCGCCCCATGGTCTATTCCGGCAGAGCGTCTGGGGCTGCGTCCGCGACCGCGACGTTGCCGCCGTCACCTGCCATCACGCCCGCCGACGCGTCGTTCTCAGCGTTCGTGTCGAAACAAACCCCGGCTCGACACGCGAGGGGGCGGATGCACTCAGAGTCTCGAGTGCACGGCTGCCCGGCACGCTTTTCTGCGTCGTCCACCCCGCACGCAAGAGCCAACGCCAACGGGGCGATTGAAAGCCATCTCCGCACCACAACCTCGTACCTCAAATGCTTAGCAAGGGTCAAAGGAGTGTTCCCATGGTAAGGAGTATAGGGTGATGTTGCGAGTTCGGTGTGCGGCGACGGCCATCGCGCTTCTAAGCGCCGGCGCATGGCCGCAGGCTTCCCGCAGCCAAGATCGCTCTGCACGTCCCCAGCCCCAGCGGCAACCGAGCAACCCGACCAAATCGGTGTTGCCGGAAACCAACGAATCGTCGGCAGACCCCATCGGCACAGGGGGCATCCAATCACTGACGATCGGCGCACATTCGAGCGATTCCGCTCCCTCCGGCTCGTCGGCAGGGCCCGATTCTCGAAGGAGGCCCGCGTCGCGGCTGGCGCGAGCCGTTCCTGTTCGCGATGCGCCTGCCTCCGATATTCCCATACGCCACGGGAGCGCGCTGCAAGCGATCGCCCCGGTCCGCGAAACCGCGCATGACATCGTGGTCCGTTTGGAACATGGGTTAGCCCACATCACAGCCACGCTTACGTTTGAAAGCCGTACCGAACGCCCCGCGGAAATCCTGTATCGACTGCCCGTACCCGAACCAGCCTCTCTCGCGAGTCTGCGTGTGTGCGCAAACAACATCTGCCGCGACGTACAAACACAATCCGAGCCAGCCTACGAACGCGCTCTTTCCGAGCGCTCGTCCAAAGCTGTCGCTTCGCCCTTCGGTTTTGCAGCCGTCGTCCGTCCCGAACACCATCACGCAGGTGGCCGAAGCCAAAGCAAACGCGCTCCTGTAGTGCGCATACGTGCCGCGCCCGTCTCTCGCGCGCGCACACTCAAACTGACGGCCCGCTATGTCGTTCCAGCTCCCGTGCACGGAGGAATCGTTCGCGTCGGCATCCTCCCTCGCGGAATGGACCCACGGGCCGCGCAAGCAACCGTGCGCGTGGTTGCCCCCACACTGTTGGCGTCGGCCGCCGACGGCGAGCTGCTTGATGACCGACCTATCTCGCTTGACCCATGGGAAGGCACCGAAATCACCGCGCGCCTCCCTACTGGCGCGCCGCGCCGAGCTGCCGCTGAACGTTTTCGTTGCGGCAGCCAAACCTGCGCTCGCGCCTGGGTGGCGGCTCCTCCGCGCCGTCTCAAGCCGGCCCATATCATTCTGCTACTCGACGTCTCACCGTCCATGGAAGGCCCTGCGCGCCATCGCGCACAAGCTGCGGCTGCGGGCTTGCTGGCGATCGCGCCCAAGGGTTCGACTGTGCAAGCGCTTACCTTTGCGGCGGCGGCAAAACCGATCGCCTCGGAGCCAACCCCGCCCGATCACATCCGCCTCGATGCGCTGGCCAAGCGATCCGAATCGCTCGGCTCGGCGACGCGGTTCGAAGCGGCGTGGAACCTCGCTTCGCCCTGGGCCCGTCGCCGCGCTTCGCAGCTCGTGTGGATCGGAGACGGGGGGTTTACGCAAAGCCACGCGTCCCGCATAGCTTTCGCCGAAGCGCGCGAAGCGCAGATTCCCGTGCACATCGTCAATGTCTCCGATCGCAAAACCACGCCCGCGCTACGCGATCGAGCCGCGCGCTCGGGCGGTGTCGTCATCGATGCCCCAAACGAAGCAGAGCGGGCGCATCGCGACTCCGGAGGCCCGCTCGCCGAGCGCCTCTCTCTACTGTTTTCTCCCGTGGTCGCGCGATCGGTGCACGTGTCATCGAGAGGTCGAAGGATCGATCTGGGCGCGCTCCGTGCCGGGGAGCAGAAAGAATGGCGCGGAGCGAATACCGGACGCGTGTCGCTGAGCGTGGCCCGGCGGAGCTATCACGCCAGAATGCGAACTGGCGAGCGAGCCGTCGATTTGAGCGCGCATGATTCGACCGCGAGGAGCCTCGCGAAGGCTCAAGCGCCGTACGGAGCCGGCCAGGGCGTTCCCAAGGAAACGGTTCGCTCGATGCTTCATCATCGCATCGTGCCTGCCGCACGAGATTGCTTTCGCCGGGATCGAGCCGGGCGCAGCGACTACCAAGTGCGCGCAGAATATCGGCTGCGCATGGCGGATCGCGAGGTTTCAAGGGTTGAGGTGCACGGCGATCTCAAGCCGCCGCTGCGGCAATGTTTGCTTCGCGCGGTGGATGGCCTTCATGTCCCGAGGTTTGCCGGACAAATCGATGTCACGTACCCGCTTCGCACCGAGGCACATCCGCCGCCGCCCCGAATCGAGCTTGTGCCAGGCATCGCTCGCGCAGTGGACGAGGTATTCGGCGACGAACCCAACGTTCCGTCTCGTGCTTCCACGCAGAACGCTGATGCACCCCCGAAGAGCGAGATGCCTCGCCCGCAGTAGAACCAACCCGCAACAGCGGGGTTTTTCCGAGCACATAGATGTTTTCGAGCTACGCTTGCCGCGTGGACATCCGCATGCTCATCATCGAGGTGGCGGAAAAGCTCGGCCTAATTGCGACGGCCGCGTTGGTGTCGGTGCTTGTCCCTCCCCTGCGCAATCGCCTACTCGGAATGGGCGGACGTCCGCGCGACCGACTCATGGCGTTCCTGTTTGGCATGTGCCTCGCCATGTGGGGTTCCAAAATGGGCGTGTCGTGGCTCGGTCATCACGTGCACGTCAGCGCCATCGGCGTGCTCATTGCCGCCATCCTCGGAGGCAGCCGAGCGGGCGTGCTCACTGGGCTCGGCAGCGGTTTGTTCTATGTCTTTCGCGTCGACGATTCTCTAGGGCTGGTGGGCATCGTGTTCAGCGTCACCGAAGGCGCCATCGCCGGCGCCCTCGTCGACCGAGCGCCTCGATTGTTTCAAGGGTGGCGCGCACTGTGGGTCACCCTGGCCCTGCAGCTCGCCAAGTTTGGCGCCGTCGGCGTAGCGCTGATGGCGTTCTCACCCGAACACGCGTTTTTCGCGGCATGGCCCGCACACTTGGTCCAGGCTTTGGGAAACGCCTTCGGCGTCGCGCTCTTTGTGGTGGTCGCGCGCGTCGTGCTCGCGCGCGAAGAAGCCGCCGTCGCCCTGGTGCAAGCAAGAGCCGCGGCAGACCAGCTTGCTCTCGAGGCACTCCGGCGGCGTCTTGAACCTCATTTTTTGTTTAACGCGCTGAACGCATTGCGGGCCACCATTCGAACCAACCCAAGCCGGGCGCGCGACTTGGTGTCCCACTTGGCAGACCTCTATCGATATTTGCTCACCCACCCCCACGACGCGCCCCTCGAAAGCGAAGTGGACCACGCGCTATCGTATCTCGCCATCGAGCAAGCGCGCCTTGGAGAGGGTCGCTTGAGCTACGAGCGCCGCATTTCGGCGGATGTCGCCCACCTTCGCGTGCCTGCGCTGCTGCTTCAACCACTCGTCGAAAACGCCGTCAAACACGGAATCGCGGCCCACGATGGTCGAGGCCAAGTGGAGCTCTCGGCAAAGCAAGACGCGGGCGAATTGCGCATCGAGGTTCGCAACCAGAGCGAAGGTTCACATCTCGGACCGGTTACGCGAGGCGCCGGGATCGCAGTCACCACGCTGCGCCAACATCTGATGCAGCGTTTCGAAGGCCGAGCCAGCCTCGAGCTTGTCCCAGTGGAACGCGGCATGAACGTCACGGTGCGGCTTCCCTGTGACATGCTGCTCACCCATCCCGTCAGTCTCGCTCCGCGAGTGGATGCCGCATGAGCGAGCAAGTGCTCAAGGCCATCGTGGTCGACGATGAACCGCTCGCGCGAGATGAGTTAATGTTTCTCCTCAATGAATGCGGGGGAGTCGACGTGGTGGGTCAGGGCGCGAACGCTGCCGCAGCCCTCGAGCTCTGCGGGACGAAGACGCCGCATATTGCCTTCGTCGACTTGCGGATGCCCGGTCCGGACGGAATCGCGCTCGCCGACGCGATCCGTGCGCGACATCCCGAGGTTCGCGTGGTGATGGTGTCGGCCCATGACGACGCCGCGATTCGCGCCTTCGACGCTCAAGTTCTCGATTATCTGCTCAAACCGGTACGCCTCGAACGCCTGCGAGACACCCTGGAGCGCGTTCGTGCGGCGATGCCTGACGAAAACACATCCGCCGAACCGCTCGACCGCATCGCGGTGCGGCGCAAGGGAGCATACGTTGTTATCGACATGAACAGCGTCGTCTATTTCGAGGTTCGGGACGAACTGGTCTGGGCCGTCACCCAAGATGACCGCTATGCGATCGACCTTACGCTCGCCGCCCTCACCAAACGCGTTTCCGAAGACGTTTTTTTCCGGTCCCATCGTGGCGTCATTGTGCGCATCGCCCGCATTCGCTCCATCGAGCCCACCGGCGGAAGCACCTACGAACTGGTGCTCGACCACCCCGATTCGCCGCGGGTGCCCCTCGCTCGAGAACGGGTTCGTCAGCTTCGCGCGAAAATCCCGTTCGCGGGGTAGTTCTCCGCCGCTCTCGCCGGAAACGAAGAAGCACTCGCGCTTGACGCCGATGGGGGGGACCTCCATACTCCGCCGTCCAATCGACCGAACAAGAAGAAACATTCACCAAGGCATCGTCTACCATGGCCTTAAATCCTGCTCGCAAGACCGAAATTATCAATAGTTTTCAGACACATAAGAACGATAGCGGCTCGCCGGAGGTGCAGATCGCGCTGCTCAGCGAACGAATCTCCTACCTCACGTCGCACTTTCACACCCATAAGAAAGACCACCACAGCCGTCGTGGATTGCTCAAGCTGGTGAGTCGACGTCGTCGTCTACTTGATTACGTGCGTTCTCGCGATGTTGAGCGCTATCGTAAAATCATCGAGGCTCTGGGCATCCGCAAGTAGCCTCCGGCGAGGTTCACTCGCCATCAAACCAATTACTTACTGCGTTTCCTTCGCGCCGTCTGAGCTGTTTCGGGGAAGTTCGCTCTTCGCTTCCATGGGTTCACGAACCTCGGGGACCCATGGAATCGGGGATCGAGCCCCTCTCAGAGCAAGCGACACGCGAGAAGGAGCGCCCCAACACAGTCGCGGTCACAGAACACCCGCGGCTGAGGAGAAATAGATCCCAATGATTGTTCGTGAATCAGCTCGCATCGGCGACAAAACGATAACCCTAGAAACCGGGCGCATCGCCAAGCAGGCGGGAGGCTCCGTCCTCGTCACCTGCGGTGAAACAGTTGTTCTGGTGACCGTCTGCGGCTCGCCCGAAGCGCGGCCGGGCCAGAACTTCCTTCCGCTCACCGTCGACTATGTCGAGAAAACGTACGCCGCGGGCAAAATCCCGGGCGGCTTTTTCAAGCGCGAAGGTCGGCTTCGCGACCTTGAAGTATTGACCTCAAGGCTCATCGACCGGCCCTGTCGGCCGCTCTTTCCCGAAGGCTACAAAAACGAAATCCAAGTCATCGCCACGGTGATGTCCGCCGACCAAGAAAACCAGTCGGACATTCTCGCGCTGACCGGCGCATCCGCCGCGCTGAGCATTAGCCCGATTCCTTGGGACGGGCCGATCGCCGGAGTCCGCGTGGGGCGCGTCAACGGCCAATGGGTCGCCAACCCCACCTTCGCCGAGCAAAAAGAAAGCGAATGCGAAATCGTCATGGCCGCCTCGAAAGACGCCATTGTGATGGTGGAAGGCGAAGCCGACGAGATGACCGAGCCCGACATGATCGAGGCGCTCAAGTTTGGACATCAATCCGTACAAGAAGTGATTTCGCTGATCGAGCGAATGCAAGAGGCGGTCGGCAAGACCAAGTGGTCCTTCGAGTCGCCCGTGCGCGACGAGAACATCGATGCGCGCGTCTCTTCGGTCGCGCTCTCGCAGATCAAAGAAGCCTGCAATATCAAGGACAAGCACCCTCGATACGACCGGTTCAAGAGCGTCAAAAAGCAGACTGTAGATGCTCTGGAAACCGAGTTCCCAGAGGCGATCGAAGACGTCAAGGAAGCCTACGAAGACCTGCGTTACCACACCATGCGGCGGCAGGTTCTAAAGGAACATACGCGAGTCGATGGGCGCGACTTCAAGACCGTGCGCCCCATCAACATCGAAGTCGGCGTGTTGCCTCGGGTGCATGGCTCCGCGCTCTTCACCCGTGGAGAAACGCAAGCCATCGTCACGACCACGCTTGGCACCACGGCTGACGAACAGAAAATCGACGGCCTCACCGAAGAATATTGGAAGCGCTTTCTGCTGCACTACAATTTCCCGCCCTACTCGGTGGGGGAGACCAAGTTTCTTCGCGGACCGGGACGACGCGAAGTGGGCCACGGCAACCTCGCCGAACGCGCCCTCCAAGGCCTCGTGCCCAACAAAGACGACTTCCCTTACACCGTGCGCGTCGTCTCGGAAATCACCGAATCGAACGGCTCATCGTCGATGGCCAGCGTGTGCGGGGGCAGCTTGTCGCTCATGGACGCCGGCGTTCCGGTCGAATCGCCCTGCGCAGGCGTAGCCATGGGCTTGATCAAAGAAGGCGACGACTACGCCGTGCTCACCGACATTCTGGGCGACGAAGATCACCTCGGCGACATGGACTTCAAAGTCTGCGGAACCCGCAAAGGCATCACCGCGATCCAGATGGACATCAAAATCAGAGGCCTGAGCGAATCGATCATGAGCGAAGCGCTGGATCAGGCCAAAGAGGCGCGCTTCCACATCCTAGAAAAAATGCAGGAAGTCATGGCGCAGGCGCGTCCCGAGCTTTCCAAGCACGCCCCACGCATCAGCACGATGAAGGTCAAACCGGACCAAATCCGGCTGGTTATCGGCCCCGGGGGCAAAATGATCAAAGCCATCGTCGACCAGACCGGCGCGAAAATCGATGTCGATGACGACGGCACGGTATCGATCGCGTCTGCAGACGCAGCCGCCGTCAACAAAGCGATGGAGATCATTCGCAGCCTCACCACGGAACCCGAGGTTGGCCAAAAATACCAAGGCATCGTCCGACGCATCGAACGCTATGGCGCCTTCTTGGAAATCGCCCCCGGCAAAGACGGCTTGTTGCACGTCACGGACATGGCTTGGGAGTTCGTGGAGGACGTCGAAGACGTGATGAAGCTCGGAGACGAGGTCGAGGTCATGGTGAGCGCCATCGATCGCGAAGGACGTATTCGCTTGTCTCGAAAGGATTTGCTCGAGAAACCAGAGGGCTACGTTGAGCCCGAAGGTGGCGGCAATCGAGGCGGCGGCGGACCAGGCGGCGGGCGACGCCGTGAAGGGCGCGAGGAGCGACGCGGCCGAGGACGCGATGATCGCGGTCGCGGAGATGGACGCGGGGACCGAGCCAGCCGAGACGGAGGCGGACGCGATGGAGAGTCTGGAGACCGTCCGCGCCGTCGACGCCGCCGGCGTTCAGAGCGCGACGGCGACCGCCCCGCGGCTCAGGCCTCGGCGCCACAAGCGGAGTCCAGCGACAAACCATCGCTGTAAATGCAGTCGATTCGCTATTGTCTCTTGCGGCCCGGCGCGGTGGCTCCTGCGTACGCCACGGCCGGGGCCGCAGGGATGGATCTGCGGGCAGCGATAGACCAGCCCGTGACCCTGCGCGGTTCGGGGGGTACCGCGACGATCCCGACAGGAATAGCGATTGCGCTGCCTGAGGGTTTCGAAGGCCAAGTACGGCCCCGCTCCGGGCTCGCCGCGAAGCACGCCGTCACTGTGCTGAACAGCCCGGGGACCATCGACTGCGACTATCGAGGTGAGATCAAAGTGTTGCTCATCAATCACGGGCCAGACGCCTTCGCGGTGGCATCCGGCGACCGCATCGCGCAGCTGGTGGTGGCCCCCGTATCCCGCGCTTCGCTCCGCCGGGTATCGACTGCCGACGAGCTCGGGAACACTGCCCGGGGGGATGGCGGGTTTGGAAGCACGGGAGGTTTCGGAAGTACCGGCAGCGCTCGAAGGGAGCCGACGCGCTCGTCGTGATCGTCTGTCTGGTTTTGGCTTCGTGAGCTGGCTTCCCCTAGTCTCCTAAGGAATGGTGTCTCCGAAGGGATGGTGTCTCCGAAGGGATGGTGTCTTCGAGAAGCAACGGTGTCCTCGAGAGGCGACGGTCTTGGGGGGTGATGGTCTCCGGTGGTGATGTCTAAAGCAGTGATCGGAGTCGTTCGACGGTCAACGTTCGCGTTCATCGGCGTCTGCGGGCTCTGCATCTGCGGATTCGTAGGCTCCGCAGGCTGCGGGCGAAGCGATTCCGAACGCTCGGAACCAGAGCTCGCCGATCGAGCATCGAACCTGCAACCGGCTTCGCAGGGGCCGGACGCAACCGAGAAGCCGCCGCACGCCGCCGATGGTTCGTCCACCGGCATGCCCCGCTGGGAGCCACGATGCGTCGTGCCCGCAGTTCCCATCGCTCGTCCCAACGCGTGCGCGCGAAACGAAGAATATCCGCGATGCAAGTGGCGCATGCCGAACCCCGCGTCGGTCGCCGACGGATCGCTATTCACGCGGTGGCGCAATACGGTCGTCGAACACTGGTGGGGCCGACCGACCCTCGTCGGCGTCGTACTCGCCACAGCAAGCGCATTTCGCAAGCGAGAGCCTGACCAACCACTCGTCGTAGGCGACCTCGACGCCCCCGGTCCGCGGCACCAAACCCACAAAAGTGGAGTCGACGTAGACCTTTATCTGCCTGGGGCCATGCTCAAGGAAAATGTCGGCGGTGGCCGATACGAAGAAAACTATGGGCGCAATTCAAGCACAGAAGACGCAATTTTGAAACAAAGGGTTCTCATCCTCGCCCAAACCCTGGCTCGCTGCACGGACGGTCAACTCAGAATTTATTACAATGACGAAACCGTCCGCGCCTCGTTTCTCGAATGGTTTGCCGAGGAAGGGTATCAATCTCCTTTCGGCGATCCGATGCAGACGCACAACGAACTGCACGATTTCCATTTTCACGTGACGATCGGCGAAGCGCTCGAACCCTTGAAACGCGCGCCACCACCACAACCGGACCCGATCGCAGCGATACCGAAACCCCCGGCCCCCACTACGCCCGCGCTCATGAGTCGCTCCGCGCGCGCATTGTCCTCTGATGCATCCATCGAAGACGCCTCCTCCAGCGCCCGTTCCTCTGATGCGGTCGTCGCAACAGCGGAAGATTCAGCTGTGGAACCGGAGACTGTCGGAGACGACGCACCGACCCCAAACCCCGCTCTTGACCCGCCCGCGGCACCATGAAAGGCTGCCGCGGCGTATGATTGATTCGCCCCGCCGAACCGCGTTTGTGTCGTTGGCAAAGGTATCCTCAGCGGTCGGCGCCTGCGCGCTGTTGTCGGTCGCGCTCCAGCCGATGGTCACGCGAAACGTGGAGGCCCAAAAGCTGCCCACGAAGAAATCTTCGCCTGCTTCGGACAAGGCCCGGCGCGCGAAAGTCTACGCGAAAATTGGGGCGAAACGAATCACCGTAGGCGACATCGAAGACGCGATCGCCACCCAGTCCCCGGTGGCCCGCATTCGCTTGCGCGACCCGGAGAAGCTCAAGGAGTTCGCCCAGGATATGGTGCAGTTCGAGCTACTCGCGAACGCGGCTGCGAAGCAAGGCTACCAAACCAACCCTGCGGTTCAGCGGGCCGTCGGCAAAAATACGGTGCAGCAGCTACTCCGCAAACGATTCGACGAGCGACTCACGCCCGAATCGATTCCCGATGCTGACGTGAAGGCGTACTACGACGCGCATCGCTCGGAGTATTCCCGCCCTGAGCTGGTTCGCGCGAGCCATATTCTGGTAGCGAACGAGAAGGACGCGCGAGATATCATACGAAAAGCGCGCGGGGGCGACGCGGCGACGTTCCGAAACTTGGCGCGTCAACGTAGCGTAGATACCGAAACCAAATTAAGGGGCGGAGATCTGCGCTATTTCGCCGAAGACGGCCGCCCCCCCGGAAGCCGCGATGCGCCAGTGGACGAAGCGCTCGTCAAAGCCGCGTTCAAACTTCGTACGGTGGGGCAAGTCGCTCCTCGCCCGGTCGCGGTGGGAGACAACTACAGCATCGTCAAACTCACCGGACGGCGTCCCGCCCAGGAGCAGACGCAGGAGCAAGCCGCGCAGGCGATTCGGCTGCGGCTGTGGCGCGAGCGTCGTCAAACAGGCGTCGAAGACTTGGTGGCCTCGCTTCGGAAAAGCCTTCGCCCGAAAGTCCATCCCGACCGACTGAAGCCCATCCAGCTCGACCCGGCTCCCGCGCGGCCTGACCTTCCGCCTGGCGACCCGAACAGCATCCGCGCCTCCAAAGCGCAGCAATTTCGGGCGAAACAGCCGAAATCACAATAAGACTGGGGACCATTGACCCCATCCTCTTCTCAGAGTTAGAATATCCTACAGATGTCAGATTCTTCGTTTCCGGAAGCGCCCTCCCCGACCAAAATCACCTACATCGACGGTCGGCCGGCCACCATCACATTACGCCGATGCCGTCTCGAACTGGCCGGCGAAGACGGGAAAATTGAAACCCACGTATTCGACCGCGACAACTTCACGGTCGGCGCCACCGACGACAACGACCTCGTGGTCGACGACGAAACGGTGAGCCGCAACCACTGCCGCATCTTCCTCGAAGGCGACCAGTATTTGGTCCGGGATCTGGGATCCACGAATGGCACCTTCGTAAACCGAGTCCGCGTTCGGGAAGCCTGGCTCAAGCCCGATTGCACGCTCGCGCTTGGCAAGAGCGAGCTCCGCTTTGCCCCCGTCGACGAAAAGCTACGCATTATCCCGTCGGACAAACAGCGATTCGGCGAGATGATCGGCCGCAACGCGAAGATGCGGGAGATCTACGCGATTCTCGACAAGATCGCGCCCACCGACGCGACCGTCGTCGTCGAGGGCGAAACCGGCACCGGCAAAGAGGTGGTCGCACGGACCATTCACCAACAGTCGAGCCGCGCAGGAGGCGCGTTTATCGTGTTCGACTGCGGCGCGGTGCCCGAAAACCTGATCGAGAGCGAACTCTTCGGCCACGAAAAAGGCGCATTCACTGGCGCGCTGACCACGCGTCAAGGCGTCTTCGAAATGGCGAACGGCGGAACGGTGTTTCTCGACGAGCTGGGGGAACTCGCCCTCGACCTCCAACCCAAGCTGCTGCGCGTGCTCGAGCAGCGCGAGGTAAAGCGCGTGGGCGGAAGCCGCGCCATCAAGGTCGACGTTCGGGTGGTTGCCGCGACCAACCGTCATTTGGAGGAAGAGGTTCGCGCGGGAAGGTTTCGCGAAGACCTATTCTACCGGCTCAGCGTGGTGCGCTTGGTGCTTCCGCCACTGCGAAAACGAAAAGAAGATGTGGCGCTGCTCGTCAAACACTTCTTGCGCACAGGAAACTTCAATCGATCGCGAAACGGCGGCCGCAACGTGGGTCAAGTATCGCGCGGCGCGATGGACCGGCTGATGGAATACGACTGGCCCGGCAACGTGCGCGAGCTCCACAACGTCATCGAGCGCGCCGTGAGCTTCGCCGAAACCGACACCATCGAAGTGCGCGATTTACCGGAGCACATCGGTGTTTCGCGTCAGATTCTGCAGCGCGAGGACACCAACGTAGAAGCGCGCGCGGCAGCGGCCGAATCATCACCGGCCGGAGACGGCAGCGCGCCTTCCGCGGATGTGGAAGGAACCTTCAAAGATGCCAAGGAGCGATGGGTCGCCTCGTTCGAGCGCGACTACATCGAGCAACTGCTCCGCCGCAACGGCAACAATATCTCCCACGCCGCACGCGAAGCGGACATCGACAGGAAGTATTTCCGAAAGTTGATGAAGAAATACGGAATCGCGGCGCAAGGTTAGCGGCCTCGATCTCCACCTAGCGGTCCCTCGAGCTAGCGATCCCTCCAGCTGGCGATCCCTCCAGCTGGCGATCCCTCCAGCTGGCGGTCTAGGCCGAGCAGCTCTTCCGGGCATTCGCGGGCACCTTCGTTCGCCATCGAATTGTGCTCGTCTGTTTCGGAGGACGACCGATCGCGACACCCTTGGCACGCCATGCAGTTGAATAGGTCACCGGTCGCATCACAAGAAACGCAGGCCGCCAGACATTCGCGTTCGCTCACCGCTCGTGTTTGCGGGCCCCATTGCCAATGGGTGGGGCTCGAGGCGCCGGGCGCATACGTCGCGATGCCGACGAGCGACGCGTTCGCTGCGCGCACAAATACGCGCGTGGGCTCGTTCGGCGAAGAACCTTCGTGCACGGTCGCCGTCGCCAGGCATCGGTTCGCTTTCGAAAGAAGCTCGACGCGCGGTGTGGCACCATCGAGCACGCGAAAAGCGTGGACCCCCGCGCTGAGCAACGGCGACTGGCTCGAAATCAAGCGAACGCTCGACGCTCGAGCGTCAGCATCGGAAGCGTGACCCAGCTCGGTGACCTGAAAGTATGTCGGGACTGTCAGCAGCGCGAGAACCCCTAGAGCAACGCTTCGCATCGTGAATCCTTTCCGCGGTCTTCGTATGACCGTCGTCCGCTCGTCGAATACGACTTCGATTCCTCCGCTGTGCAGAGCCCGTGCCCGGGCGACCGACCATCGCTAACGTTGAAATCACAGACTTTTCAGCGACCGAACCTCGAACCACTCGGGCCCTGGCCAGGCATGCGCGGAGTCGTTCATGCAGTCTCGGTTGAGCAACGTGCGCCGCCACGATGTCGCATTTGGCCGCGCCGCAACCGTCGACCAACCCAACACGTGGCTACGATTCGACTGAAAAATTTGGCATCATGAACTCATGATGCGAGGTGTGGGGGGTCTTCGGCTTCGGGGTCCAGGCCGCGGGGTTATTGTGCGTTGTCCAATCGTCGCCGCACTGTCTATCACCGCTCTGGCTACCGTCACTCTGCCTACCACCGCGCTGGCCATCACCGCGCTGGCCATCACCTCGCTGGGCACAGGTTGCCGCTCAGGCTTGGAGGTCGTGGGCGATTCGGACAGCGATTCGGGCACGGAGGCGGATGGCGGGCAAACGGGCGACGCGGGCAACGGCGCAATCCTCGGGGTAACCAAGTTCGGCTCGGGGCGCGACGGAGATTTTGTTCAGCCCGCTTCGGGGATGGTCCCGGTGAACGACTACTTTGTTCTGCAAAGCCTCAATGCAGACGGCACGGCACTCGAAGTGATCGACAAAGATGCGCGCAACGTAGAAGCATCGGATCTCGTCATGATCTGGCAAACCCAACAAGCCGCGCCCACGGATCCTTCTCCACTGGGCGCGCAAACAACGTTGATGGCGAACGACTTGTCCGCCGGCGCGTGGGAACTCGCGCGCGTTGTCTCAACGTCTGAAAGCGCCCCCGGGATACGTTCGCTCGAGCTCGCTGAGCCAATAGAAGGCTCGTACGACGCCGAGCACACCCAAGTCATCAGGGTGCCTGAATTTCGATCTCTGACCGTCCCCAACGGCGGCCGCATCATCACGCAGCCGTGGGACGGACAAACCGGCGGAATCGTCGCGTTCTTGGTGGCTGGCGAGCTGCGGGTTGACGGGGACATCAGCGCCAACACCCAAGGTTTCCGCGGCGGAGCGGCGCCATCCAACCACACCGAATCTGGAGACTGCACTGCTCTCGACGCTCCGCCGCCTGAAGGTACACCGCGGGGCGAGGGCATATTCGCGGATGCCTATGGTCCAACCCACACCGGTCGCGGCAACATGGCCCATGGCGGCGGCGGCGTGAACTGCCGGGGCGGAGGCGGCGGCGGAAGCAACGGCGGAAGCGGCGGCAACGGAGGAGGGAGCAACGCAGGCCTCGGTGGCGCACAACTCAGCGAACAAGATACCGCCGCGCGCATCTTCCTCGGGGGCGGCGCAGGCGCGGGCACTCGCGGAGGCGGCGGAGCCGGGGGCGGCGCGCTGTTCTTCCGAGCCGACACCCTGCTCGGAAACGGCACGCTCAGAGTGCTGGGCGACAACGGGAAACCCGACGCCGCTGGCGGCGGAGGAGGCGGAACCATCCGCGGCGTGATCGGCACCGTGACCTCTTGCCCGACATTCCTCGCGCGCGGCGGCGAAGGGCATTCGGCCTCGTCCGACCGACGAGGCGGCGGAGGCGGCGGAGGCCTCGTTCATCTCGAATCCGACGAAGGCCGCTGCGCCGCGGCCATCGAAGGCGGCTCCGGAAATGGTGCGGATAGCGGAAGCGACGGCGTCGCCCTCGGCGCGGCGTTCACGCTTTGAGTCACAAAGCCGAGGCCCAGCAGAGCAGCGAACCAGCAGAGCAGCGAACCAGCAGAGCAGCGAACCAGCAGAGCAGCGAACTACATGGTGTCTTCGAGCGTCGCCGCCGGATCAAAATCGCGCGTCTCAGCGAGGCGGAAGCTCTGCCCGCCGTCGAGACTTCGGTAGAGAAACGGCCCCTCGGGCTGTATGCCGTCGTACGCGCACCGAATCAGCCCCGGAGCGCCGCTTGGATCCGGCCCGAACGCGGTGTCCTCGAAGCAATCTTGTCGAGTCACGGGCATGTCGGGATGGAGCCGCTGATACTCTAACGCTTCGGCATTCGTGAGCTGAGAAGGACGATAGTACGATTGAACCCACAGACGGCCAAGCCGGTCGGTTTGCAGCTTGTTATAGAAAATCGCGTAGCGATTCCGATTGGGATCGACGATGACCGAGTGCGGCAGCCGCTGGCGGGTTCCTGGCTCGAAAAACGTGTCGAAACCGCGATTCGACCGGTCGTTTCGGAACCGAAGATAAACCAAGCGATACACTGCAAGCCGCGCATCGGCGCGCCGAGGGTCGGGAATCTCGTCTGGCGAGTCGATGGAGCGAGCGACGATGTGCACATTCCCGCGCTCATCCGCCACCATCGAAGGATAGGTATAGGTGCCGCGACCGACTCCCGTGCTTCGCTGAACCAACACGGGCTCTTCAAAGACCAATCGCTCGGGGAGTGGCTCGCGGCTGCGGGCATAGGATAGGTCGGTGTTGTGCCCCGAGATCACCAAATGAATGAAGCCGTCGCTCGATAACGCAAGAGCAGGTTGGTCGTGATCGTCAAACCCCGGAAACTCGTCGGTCGGAGGATAGGGTTTCGTCGGGCTCAAAAGGAGCGGCGCATGGCCAATCGACTCGTCTTGAACCACGAAACGGCGCTCCGCAACATCAAACGTGGCCAGGTCAAACCTCGTCGCCGAATACGCGCAGCTCGTTTCCACTGGCGGATCCCCATGGGTCCACGTGCGCACAATAGGCTCGACATGGGTGGTCGGATACACGATGTGGATCATCGAGGAAAAAGGCACCGACACGGCAACCCGCGGTGCGCCCGCGTGCATGTTGCCGACGATCGAGTGACGAGAAACCACAAAAGGCCGCCCCTCTTCGTGAAACACAGGCCGAACGTCGTCGCCCTGTTTTTCAAAAGGAACCAGCAAGAGAGGGTTGGAATCCGGAATCGCCAACTCGGGAATCGGCGCCCCGAGGGCCCCTGAAGAGCAAGGATCGATCGTCCGAGCCGGCGGAACGCGACACGGACTCGTGCCCGACAGGCATGCCGGAATCGTGTGGATCAACACCGCGGGCGGCCGATCGAGCAGCCTCGCCGATGTGGAGTGCTCGAGGCGGGCAAAGAGAAAGCTCGGATGAACGCCCAAGGGGTGCACCTTCCATGACTGCCCCCCAGTCGTCGACACCAACACCAGAATGTCGCCGATATCCTCGGATCGATTGCCTTGAACAATCGTGTAGAGGTTGCAATCACGATCGATCGCCACGCGCTCGTCCATGTTGAACCCCGAGCCAAAGAACTTGTCGGTCTCAAACAGCGCGGAAGGCTGATGCTCGGGCCGCGCGTCGCGCACCCACGCGCGAACGATGGGCTTGAGGTCAAAGCGCTCCCACTCCCCCCGATTGTTCAACACTTGGAGATTGAGCGATGCATCGCGCAGCACGGGGCGCGCGTTGGCGCCGCTCGCCACTGCGGCTGGCGCGAACGAAAGCTTCGGCCCCGCGATCCGGCGTTCGCCCAAGAACGGGCGCGGATAGACGAAGGGCGCGTCGCGAACATTGGTTTCGTATTCCGCAGGAGGCATCGCGTGGCGCAACGAAAACAGTGTCCAATCTTTTCGGTCTTCCGACCGCCGACAAATCAAGCTGGGAAGCCGCGCGTGAGATGGCATCTGGTACGCACCGTCCGAAAGCCTCTCGACCTCGCCGGACACCAGAGTTCGCTCCCCCGCGACGCTCGACGACGCGTCGGGCCCGTCCATCGACCGCAAAGACGCGATCGATCCGGTGCGACACCCGAAGCTCACCACCACCAGAACGCACCCGCAACACCAGCGAAAAACCACACGCCGCACGCTACGCAGAGTTTAGCAGCTCACACCCCAATACACCCCCAAAGTCCCAGGAATCGGATATTGACAAGACTTCGACAGATCCGTAACAACATTCAGACTTATGTGAAACAGGAGGGTGCTTCTATGAAGAAGTCGGAAAGAATTGCTAGACAACCGAAGAAAAACGAGATGTTTGTCGCGAAATCTGGATTGCCTTTCGACCAAGAAGAAATGGAGCTCATCGTGGGAGGTGGGATCCTTACGAGGCACCGCCTCGATACCCCAGCTACGAACGCCAGTGTCACCTGTTATAAATCCACCAACTCGGAGACTTAGAAACCGAAGCTTCGGTGATCGGCTACTGAGAAAGCACGCGGGCCAAGGTCTTGCCGATCGGCAGGCCCGCAAGTTGCTCCATCCACAACCACTGCGGGTCCGGGTTTACCTCCAGAAACACATAGTCTCCGGACGGCGTGACGATCATATCGATGCCGCCGAGAACGATCCCAAAGTGGTTCATCAGCGCTCGGCAGCGCGCCTCTATATCGCTAGGCAGCGCGAACGCGCGGTGCTCAATCGAGTCGATTCCTCCTGAGCTCTCGTGAGCATATCGCCAATCGATGTGCACTCGCTCGTCGTTCGACTGCTGGGAATAAATCGCACAACTGAGCGCATGGTTGCCCACCATGGTCACACGGAGCTCGAAATCTTTCTCGATGTACTCTTGAAAGATCGACGGGCAGCGGTGTGAGTGCTCAGCCCGCCGCTTCAGTTCGGAAAGCGTCGTGCGCTCTGTGCCGCGTACAAACGACACCCACTCTTCTTCTTTGGCATCGTAGCGGTCGAATCCAGAAACGCCGAGGGCCTTGTTGGCCACAAAATCGCCATCGGTCAGGCCATGCTCGGCGAAAAATGAAATCACTTCGTCGATTCGATCGCTCACGATCGTGCGCGGAATGCGCAAACCAAGGCGCTGCGCGACCGTAAGCTGATCGATCTTGAATCGACTGGCCGCGTGCTTGGGCGGAGGATTGACCCACCGCGCATGAGGCAGCAGTCCATGAAGCGGATCGACATAGTCTACGTACTGCTCGCATGCATAAACGTTGACGTCGTATAGAGGTTCGCGAGGGTCCGCCGACAACAAGAAGTTGCGGCGCCAGACTGAACGCACCTCCGCAGGATTCACCTCTGTCGCGCGGTTCCACCGCCGCATGCGAAGCGTCCGCTGACCTTCTGGCTCGCCGTCGTAGCAAATCGCGGTACTCAGGCCAGCACCGTTTCGATAGAGAAAGGCGGGCTCTTCCCCGCGCTTGCGAAGCTCTTCTGCCACCCGACGAATGTGCAAACCTTCAGCGCCCGCGACGATCAAAATCATGCCACTCGCGCAACGTCGTGAAAGAAAAGTGCATCTCTGTCAATGTCCTTATCTATGTACGTTCCGATCCCGAACCCCCCGCGAGGTCGCGAGTCCGTCCGTGCGTGCTAACTTTTCGGAGTCGATGAGTGCTCCGACCGCAAACGCCACCAAGCTACGTCGGGCCCCCTACCGAACGCCGGATGTTCCACTTCTCGCACGCTACGAATCACGGGCTACCGTCGCCCATCGCATGGATACCCAGCGCGCGCTCGACAGCCGCTGGTCCTGGACGTGGTGGCTCGGCGTCGCGGTCGTGGCCGTGTTTGCGGGTTTGGGCTGGAACGGCTCTTTTTCGCTCAAGTATTTCGCTACGCTCGCAGCGTTCGTCTTCTGCGCTTTGACGGCGAACCCCTGGTTCCGCCAAACGATGCTGCGAGGCCGCAAGTTGAAACCAAAGCCCGAAACAGTCGCGCTCTACCCACACCACGCCGAAGTCAAACTCGGTGCCTCTCGTCCGACCACCACTCGATTTTCGCTCACCGATACACAGATCGACCGCGTCGGCCAACGCGTCCACTTTCGGCCTATGAACGCCAAGACGGTAGCACGGCCCGAACTTGGAAAGTCCAAGGTGCCTGTGAGCTGCCGAACGTTTTGGTTTCATAGCCAAAACGAAGCGCGTGAATTCATCGCGCTAGTTCGCGACCGTCAACGACAACTTCGCAGTACTTCGACGGTGGGAAAGCAGACCGGTACGGGTGACAACCTGGCAACGAAGTCTGTTTGAAAGCGGACCGCTGAAACAAACACTGTTTGTGGGTATTGTGCTTTTCTTTTTGTTGTGAGATCCAGGTCGTGGTGTCGCGTCGCACCGAATACCGCTGCGCCGACTACGGCGCCACCAAACATGACGGGAGGCTATTATGCGTTCGATCTTGGATCTCTCGAACTCGCGCCGTGCCGTCGAACGGCGGGCTTGCATTGCTACGATGGTTTCGCTGTTTGCGTGCACCGACGAAGCTGGCCGGGTGGGCCCAGAACTAGCGGACCAGGTGCACGCCAACCGGCAGTTGCTCGAAGTTTCTGCCGAAGATTTGCTCCAGCCCGCGCCTACTCAGCCCGTCGGCAGCTACGACCATTTCGGAGAGCTCCTGAGCCCCAGGCAAGCCGCGCGTCGCGTGCTGCGGGCCGGCCTCAATCCTTTTCGCCCGAGTTCGTACGAACGACTCGGCATGGTGCGCATCACCCGTTCGCTCATCGCGCGCGGTAAGCTGATCTTCGAGCAAGAGGAAATCGGTGACGCGTTTGGTCTACAAGAGGTATTTGGGTTCCGTGACGGCATCGTTTCGGTATTGCCCGAAATCGCAGTTGCGATTTTGAAGCTTAGAGGCGAAGGAACTTCCAACCTTCGTATCGAGCTTCAAAAATCGATCACCCTCGGCAGCCGCGTGTTTCCTGAAGGGAGCGAAATCGCGACCGGGTTCGACGTGGAGCCCGGCGCCTTGTTGCCCATCGGGGTTCGCTTGGACGGCAACATCACCTGCGCGGTTTGCCATAGCGCGGTAGATCCAGTCACCAAAGAGCGCCTTGACGGCGTTCCAAACGGCGATTTGAACGTAGCCGCGCTGATCGCCCTCGCGCCCAACAGCGCCGCGGGGTTTGCTCGGCTGGCTATAGACCCGGCCGACCCT
Organism: Myxococcota bacterium; assembly: GCA_028284955.1. GTDB lineage: Bacteria > Myxococcota_A > Polyangia > Polyangiales > Houyiibacteriaceae > JANQQS01. The sequence continues at coordinate 67,017 of JANQQS010000201.1, forward strand.
GCGCTCCAAGGAAACGGTTTGACCATCGAAAATAGCGAGGGTCAACTCGTGCAGCTGCCCGATCCCACGGCGATCGAACAGCGAATGGACGATTTGGTGCTCACGGTTCCCGCGGGAAACTTCGAAAGCTCGCCAGATCGGATCAACAACACGACGCAGATTCCGAGCGTGTTCACTTGGCGCTCAGGTCCTTTTGGCTGGGACGGAAACTTCGCAGTGGGCCCCTTCGGCGGCCTTTCCGCGATCAACAGCGCGGTGCACAGCTCCGAAATCAATCTGCTCGCAGCCGGACAGAATAGCGCCGAGATTCTCGGTATCGACCCGGAAGTATATCTCGGCGTGTTGCTGCAAAACGCCGCCGACCCGGGCGCCCGCCTTCCTACAGACCGCGTGGTGCGGCCGTCGGAATGGCTTCGACAAATCGAGCCCGATCCGAACCGCGCGGAGCTTGAAGACCAAGTTCCCGCGCCCGGGCTCGGCGAATACCCAAACCTCGCGCCAAGCAGTTTCACCTACAACGGCCTCGTGTTCTCACCCAAGACCCGCTCCTTCGATCTTGCCGCAGGCAAGTTCATGCGGGCCGTCAACGCGATGGCGGTTTACCAAAACAGCCTCTTGCCGCCCGCCAACCGTTCGGCCGAAAACGAGGCCGCGCTGGCCAGCGGCTCGGTGGCTCGCGGCGCAGAAGTCTTCATTCGCGCCCAGTGCACCTCGTGCCACAGCGGACCCTTCTTCACCGACAACACGATTCATCCCGTCGAAACCGTTGGCAGCAACCCTGCGCGCGGACAATCGCGGCTCGGCCTCGAACCGTTTCTTCGAGCTCCGAAGCTCTACTCGTTCGATACGCGAGTGCCGATTCCTGGTGGTTCGAACGTGATCGACGTGCCCACCGAAGGAATCACCGAAACTCCAACGTCCTTGCCTATCGGCCTCAGCGGAAGCAACGGCGCCTACAAAACCCCAAGCTTGCGTGGGCTGGCGTTTAGCGCGCCCTATCTGCACGACGGCGGAGTCGCGGTTCGCGCGGGCGCGCTACGTGTCGAACCAGACGGTTCGTTTTCGATCGTCGACCCCACCGGGCTCGGCCTCCCCGGCACGCTCAGCCAAAGCATCATGCCGGACGCGGCAAGCAGCCTCCGAGCGCTCCTGGATCGAACGCTGCGTGGCGCGGTGGTCGCCACCAACCAGGCCTTCCCCGCGCTCGTCATCAGCAACCTTTCCGGCGAAGGCCACGATTTCTATGTGGACCAAGCCGCGGGCTTCACTGCCCAAGAGCAAGCCGATCTCGTCAACTTCTTGCTCGCGCTCGACGACAACCCAGGCGAATTTTAGTGCCTCGCCACGGCATCCACCGGCAAATCGCAGTCTACCGGTAGATCGCCTTGCGGTGGCCGACCTTGACAACTTCTGCGAACGGGCGCTTGGGCTCGTGGCGAGTTGCAATAATGCTCAACGGCTTCTTTGACCCGTGAATCAATGCGCGTAGAAAGCTGGCTGTAGTTAGCCATGGCTAGCAAAATAAAGCATCTGCTAGAATCTACTCGCTCTTTTCAAACTGAGCGAGAAACTCAGCTTCCGTCATTCGGCTTAGATCGCCAGCGAAGGCATAGTCGGGTGGTTGATGGTCGACGTAGATTTCGCCGACCAGTCGAAACGGCGTTTGGTCGTCAAACACGCCGCGAGACATGAAGTGCTGCCCGGTAGCTTTGAAGAGATAAAAAAGGCTGGTTCCGCACAGGTCGCAGAAACCGCGCTGCGCCCAGTCGGACGACTCGTAGATACGGATGTGGTCTTCGCCCGCAAAGCGCACGCTTTTGCAGGCCACGCCCATCATCGCCGTGCCCATCCACCGTCGGCACATCCCGCAGTGGCAGGCGTGGTGATGGGTTTGCACTTCCTCCGCGGTAAAGGTGACCGCTTCACACAAACAGCGTCCCGTCATCTGACTCATCGCAACCCCCTAGAAGTAACAACCATTCTTCAAGCGCTCAGCTAGACCCTTCGAAGCTGCCGTAAGAGTTCGTCGTTCTCCGCCGCGGTGCCCACCGTGATCCTCACATGACGCGCTAGACGGCCTTGCGAAAACGACCGCACGCCGACACCTTCTTCTCGAAGTCTTCGTGCGAGCTCGGCTGATTCTTGTCCGGTATCTGTCCAGAGGAAGTTTGCGTCGCTTGGCGCGCTTGCGAACCCGAGATCGGAAAGCCCTTCCGCCAGACGTCGACGCTCCGCGAGGATCTGCTCCACGCAGGCGTCGATCTCCATGCGCAGCTCCGTCAGCGCGAGCACACCCACCTCTTGCGCGACCTGGCTCAAATTAAACGGCAGCCGCACTTTGTTGAGCTCCACGGCGAGCCCCTCCGGCATTCGCACGCACCCGATCCGCGCTGCCGCCATGCCGATTTTCGATAGCGTATTGAGAATGGCGAGGTTCTCGGGCAAGCGCGCCGCTTTGGAGGGCGGCTCGCCCCACGCGCGACGGCTAGAAAACGGGGCGTAGGCGCGATCAATGACGAACAGCGTATCCGGAAACTCTGCGATGAGCTGAGACATGAACGCGAGGTCGAGCTCGTTTCCCGTGGGGCTATTGGGGGAAGCCAAAAACACAAGGTTGGGTGCGTGCTTGGCGAGAGCATCGCGCGTGCGTCCTGGGTCCAGTTGCCACGCATCGGTCAGCGGCACTTCGATGGCCCGCCATCCCTGCGTGCGCGCGATGATGCCGTACATGACGAAGGTAGGCGTGGGGTAAAGCACGGCAGGCGGCGTTCCGGGATTGCGCGTCCCCGAACATACGCTGATCAAGAGCGCGATCAGTTCATCCGAGCCGGAGCCCACCACGTATTCATCGGGCGTTCCGCCATAGCGAGCGGCAAGACAGGCGCGCAGTTCGGTCGCGCGAGGGTCGGGATATCGGTGCCAAGGTATCGACGCCACGCGCTCTGCGATTTTTTCTCGCGCCGCCTCAGACAACGGAAACGCGCACTCGTTGGCGTCTAGTTTGGTCGGCGCCGCGTTCCGCGGAACGCCGTAGGGCGCGATGTGCGCAAGTTCTGGCCGAATGATGCGCTGCAAAGCCGACACGACCTACTCGCCCTGCTCCAAGCTAGAAGGCATCTGGGGCGTCGGCATGTCCGCTTCTTCTTCGAGTTGCGCTTCGCCCGCGCTCGGAGCGTCTTCTTCCGCGCGGCCATGTTCATCAAGGTCGCTCTCGTAGACGTCCAAGTAGCGAGCCACGAGATCGTCAGGCATGTCTTGGCTCGGAGGCCCGCTGAGCTTGACGACCCGATTGCCTGACACCCAGATCAGCCACGGCGCATCATCGCCATCAAGGCGCCAAACGTACTCACGATGCAGCCGAACGACAGAAAGATCATACGTGCCGAGCGACCGCAATTGGGCTCGAACCGTCGCGGCGAGCGACGGTGCCTTCTTGTAGACCGTAACGAATGCGGTCGCGAGCTCGATGCCCTCGGCGTCGCGCACGACGTAGGTCGCAGTGTGCCCGACCGAAGCGTTCCCTTGCATGGGAAACTCTACGTCGAGCGTTTTTTGGTAGCGACGAAACGCATACCCGCCAATGTCTCGCTCTACCACGTAGCGCGCGGGGATCGATGGGCCGCAGCCGACGAGACCCATCGCGAGGCCAATGGGTAGGCCAGCCGCTAGAAACCGAGCACATGATCGAAGAGCCACCGGCCCACACTAACCCGGACCGGGCGTCTTTCAAGAGGTCGCCAGGCCTGCCAGGAAAGGGGCTTATGGGCTCGGCAAGACAGCCTCGGGGGCGGCGAAGCGAAGCGTTTGCGCGTCGGCATCGAGCGTCGCCAAACGGCCCAGCGGCAGCATCGGATTGGTCTTCAGATGTCCCGCAGGAATCCCCGCCAGCACGGGAACGCCGAGCCCCTCGAGCCGCTCCCGAAGCACCGTGTCGCAGGCGCCGAGGCCGCACGCGCCAGGCGGCCCGCCCGACCCATCGCACCGAGTAAACGCGCCTAGAGCAACGCCAGCCACTTGCTCAAACCAACCCGCCTGGCGAAGCGATGTAAGCATGCGATCCACACGATAGGGCGCTTCGCCAACGTCCTCCAAAAACAAAATGCATCCTTGTCGCGGGGGCGCATACGGCGTGCCCAGCAACGCGCACAACACGGCAAGATTGCCGCCGACCAATCGACCTTCCGCGACGCCCGGCGAAATGGTTTCGCGGCCGCGAAGCGGATCGCGAAACCGACCTTCCATCCCGTCACACCATTCATGGAACTGATCGGCGACGCACTGATCGGCGACGCACTGATCGGCCGGACGCTGCTCGGCCGGACGCTGCTCGGCCGAATGCTCATCGAGCGAGCGCCCTAGCGCCGCGACCATCGCCCCATGAATCGACCCCACCCCCGCGCGCGCCCAGAGCGCGTGGAGCGCGGTCATGTCGCTTAGGCCCACGAGCAGCTTGGGCGATGCCCGCACGGTCTGGGGATCGATCACGTCGAGCAACCGCGTCGCACCGTAGCCGCCGCGAACCGCCACGATCGCGCGGACCGCAGGGTCTTCGATCGCGGCGCGAAGTTCTCGTGCACGTCGCTCATCGCTGCCCGCCAAGTACCGCTCCGAGGCAAACACATCGGGTTGCCACGACGGCGCGTACCGAGTGGCAAGCAACTCCGCGCCCGCGCGAAACTCCGCGTGATCAAACGGCCCCGAGGGCGCAATCAGCGCAATGCGATCGCCCGGCGCGAGAGGCGCTGGAATCAGGTAGGGTGATGGCGCAGACGATAAACCCATGTTCGAAGCGATCCGCGAATATCTCGAGCAAGGCGACCGCCCCGAAGCCTATCTGATCCTCGGTGGCGCCGCGATGGTCGAGTATGTCGTTCCCCCGCTACCGGGCGATACGCTCGCCTTGTTCGGAACCGTGCTCGCTGCCACCGCCGGCTACCGCGCAATATGGGTCTACCTCAGTCTGACCGCGGGATCGACGGTGGGTGGTCTGCTGGCGTGGGCGTTTGGCCGCTGGATTCAGGGCCAACGCGAACGACGCCCCCGCTTCCTGCAGGGGCCACGCGCAACTCAGACCCTCGAGCGCCTGCAAAGCGAGTTTGCGCGGCGCGGCGCGGCGTACTTGCTGGTGAATCGATTCCTGCCTGCGTTTCGCGCATTCTTCTTTGTCGCAGCGGGCCTCAGTCGAATGCCCGCCCGCAGCGTCGCGCTCTACGGCGGCATCTCGGCCGCGGCATGGAACGCGCTGATTCTGCTCGCCGGATACACGGTGGGCCACAACTGGTCGCGACTCGTCGCGCTGAGTCGGCAATATACGTGGGCGACGTTGGGCCTGGTGGGCGCAGGGGGCATGGCGTGGATGTTGAGGCGGTGGGTGGGGCGGCGCGGGGCGACGCCGAATGCAGAACCAGGCGCAGGACCTGACACCGAACCCGATTCAGACGCCGACGCAGAACCTGACGCCGAACCTGACACCGAACCCGATTCAGACGCCGACGCAGAACCAGATTCCAATGCCGACGCAGAACCTGACCCTCGATCTAAACCCAAACCCGACCCCGTTCCCAAAACCGACCCCGTTCCCAAAACCGACCCCGTTCCCAAAACCGATCCTGATGCTGAACCCGCTCCTGTTCCCGCTCCCGAACGAGCGCAGCACAAATCCTGAAAACCACCGCCGATCGAGCCCTCCCGCGGCCACTCGATGACCGCACAGAACCCTGCCCATCGGCTGGACGTCGCACAAGAATGCGATACACCTCTCCTGCCCATGAATGCGGAACCGATTCTTCGCTCGATCTGCTCAAACCCGCGCGCCCACGCGCGCTGGCTCAATACGCTGGCTCTGCTCGAGCACATCGGATGCCGCAAAATCGTCAAAGCGCTTGATTCGAACGCGCTCAGCGCGGAGCTTCTTCGCCATATCGCCGAGGAAGCGCGTCACGCGCATTTCTTCAAAGCGCTGAGCCTCAAGGTCGCGCCCGGGCTGTGCCCCGACTTCGCACCAGAAACCTTGCTCAGCGGAGTCGCCGCGCGCGCTTATTTCCAGACGTTGGACCAGCAAGTCGCGCGCCGTATCGAAGCGATTGCGCCTGGACCGCACGAAACCGTGCTAACGTATCTCTGCGTCACTACGCTCGTCGAACGCCGCGCGCTCCACATTTACGGCGCCCACCAGCGCGTGATCGAAAGCCTAGGGCTTCCGCTCTCGCTTCGCTCGGTGCTCGCGGAAGAAGAGCGCCACATGGCAGAGATGAACGCGGCATTCTCTCGCTACGGATTTTCTTGGGAGCAGCATAGCGACGCGCTCCTCGACCTCGAAGCATCTCTATTTTCTGTTTGGTGGGAGTCATTGCACCATGAAGTACAGAACCTCGCCTCAAGCGGCGAAGACGGTGGGGCTATGCCTCGCCGTATCCCTATGCATAGCCGGCTGTGATCCGGATGCGGCCACTCGCATAGCGACACAACCAGCCGGCGACCCGACCGCGAACGTCGTCGACTCCACCCGAGACGCATCGTTTCCGGACGCATCTTTTTCAGATGCAGCGCCGCGGGACCAAGGCGCCGGCTCTGAAGACTCCGGTCTTGCAAATGACGGAGAGAACGTCGACGGGGGAGTCGATGTCGATGGCAGCACGGATGTCGATGGCGGCACCGATGTCGATGGCGGAATGGGCGCCATGCCCCAAGCACCGCGGCGTTCGATCCAAGTCGGCGTCTTCGACATCGACGCCACGCCGCCGATTGGCAGTATGCTCACCTACAACATCATGGACCGGCGAGAAGCGTCTCTCAGACTCAAAGGCCTCGTCTTCCTCGGGGAAGGTATCGAACCCGCGGCGGTCGTCGCGGTTGATTGGATCGGAATCAGCGGCGAGGCGCATCGGGCGTTTCGAGAAACCATCGCCCGCGCCGTCGGCACCGACCCGGCGCGCGTCGCCGTGCAGGCGCTGCATCAACACGACGCCCCGTTCGTCGACCTCGGTGCCGAAGCGCTGCTCGCTGAGCAAGGACTATCCGGCGCGATGTTCAACGTTCCCTGGACCCTCGAGTTCATCGAGCGGACCGGGGTCGCTGCGGCAGAAGCGGCGATGCAGGCGCGAGACCTCACCCACATGTCCATGGGAGACGCCGAAGTCGATATGGTGGCTTCGAACCGCCGCATCCTCGGCGACGACGGCACGGTGCAGCATATGCGATGGACGGCCACCGCCGACCCCGTCATTCGCGCCTTCCCCGAAGGAACCATCGACCCGCTCCTGCGATCGATCACGCTCTACGAACGAAACCAGCCGCTCGTCGTGCTCACCTACTACGCCACCCACCCGCAAAGCTACTACCGAACCGGCACCGCCCACCCTGATTTCCCCGGCATGGCGCGGGAAGCGAGACAGGAAGCCTCCGGAGTCACGCACATTCATTTCACTGGCGCGGGCGGCAATATCGGCGCCGGAAAATACAACGACGGCTCTCCAGAAAACCGCCCCGTGCTGGCCGAACGCGTCGAACGAGCGATGCAAAAAGCATTCGTCGCATCCCGGGTGCGCCAAAGAATCGACGCGCGCGATTTCCGCTGGGCCGTCGAACCAGTCTCGCTGCCCATCGGCGATCACCTCGTCGAGCCACAACTCGTCGCCAACCTCGAACGCGAAACCCTCGCCGTCTCAGCCCGCGCCGAAGCAGCTCGCGCGCTCTCGTTCCTGAGAAGAACCCGCGCCGGCGAACGCATCGACATTTCCTGCCTCAGCCTCGGAAACGCGCGCCTACTCCACATGCCCGGCGAACTCTTCGTCGAATACCAACTCGCCGCCCGCACCATCCGCCCGGACCTCTTCGTCGCCATGGCCGCCTACGGCGACTACGCCCCCCAATACATCGGAACCCGCCAGGCCTACGCCCAAGGCGGCTACGAAACCAGCCCCCGCGCCTCCTTCGTATCCCCCGACGCCGAAGACATCATCACCAACGCCCTTGCGCGATTGTTGGAGTACGGCGGCGTCTTCCCCACACTCTAGTGTAGAGCAGTGCCTGCTTGCGTTGATCGTGAGCCTCTCGCTCGCAGCGGGAACGGGATGAGGATCAGGATCAGCGTCGGGTTCGGGATCAGGATCAGGAGG
>JANQQS010000156.1 GCA_028284955.1 Myxococcota bacterium
CGATTTTCGCGAAAGAAATAGGAAGAACGTCTTGTTCTTCCTTCCAGCCGATTACGCGTACTTGAAACATGCTTCCTCGTTCACCCATAGACCTAGACATGCTGTGACTAGATGGTGTGACCGCAGAAACGGTTCCAGTCATCGATGTATGCCTTCGCCGCGGGTCCGGCTTGATTGAGAATCCAACCAGATGCCGGATTTCTGTCTATTGCCGACACGACGGCTTCGAGAAACCCCGTTGCGACTGCGTCCTTCTCAGGGTCTGTTCCATCTCGGAGGATGGCCTCGACGGATTCGAAAACTTCGGCCACCTGCTCGGAAGTCGGATTCGCATTTTCGATGAACGCCCGGCCTATCGCGCTCATCGACGTGTTGATGGGAGGGGGATCTGGCTGCCATTCTTCGACCAGTTTCTCGACGGTGCTTCGAAGTGCTTCGATGCTTTGCGCAAGCTTCATTACTGCGTTCGGAACTTCTGCCACTAGTTACCTCCGAGCGCGTTCCGCGGATCGCGCATCACGTTTTCTGCGGCGGCTCGATCGCCAAAGCGGGCGGTTGGACTACTGTGATCGGTTCATCCAGATGCATCTACCCAACGGCTTTCTCGCCAACCGCACGCAGTACCGCACTTGCCCAGATGAGTCCGTAGCCAAGCGGTTCCGACCTGCCATTGACGATGGCCAGTACGCGTGCCCAGTCGTCGGTCAGTTGGCCGACGGTAAGTCCAGGCTGTTCGTACGCATCATACCGACCTTTTCTTGGCACCGACCAGTAGAAATCTTCCTCGATCTCGAACTCGGATTGACCGCTTTCGTCGAGATGTCTTAGTAGCATCTCGATAGCTTTTCGCAGGTCCTCTGTCGTCACTCGCACTTCAGTCTCCTCGTCGAATAAGTTTTTGAATCTGCTGTTCGAAGTTTCGTATTTCGTCCTCAAGATGTCGAATGCGACCGTTGATGATGCGTTGACGTACTTCGAGTGATGGCGCATCTCGTAGAAAACCTTTGTTGTCAAAAGCACCAGGGTTTCGTTTGAACGCTTCCAGTTTTTCCCTGTGTTCGACAATGAGCTTTTCAAACGATCTGACCGATTTCTGTGCTTGCTTGCTAAGTTGATCGAGATTGTTTGCTTTTAGGGCCTTCGGTGTTTTGTTCGAGGCATTCTGCGCCGCGGATGAGGCTGTGTCACGTTTCGCAGCTCGTTCTGCAGCTTCTCGCGCGGCTTGTCGTGCAGATTGGGCGGCTTGGGCGGCTTGGTTTGTTTTGGTGACGGCGTCTGCGGCTTTGTCGCCGGCTTTTGCGGCTTTAATGGCGGCGCTGATTCCGCCGGGGATGGCGGGTGCGGCGAGGGCTGCGGCGTCCAGGGCGACGCCGCCTACGTCTAGGATTTTTTGGGTCAGCGAGGTGTGTTCGTCCCAGGAGCGGATGGATTGTATGCCGATGGCGAGGCTTGTGGCGTCGATGACGCTTTCGAAGTAGGCACCGCCGCGGTCTCGTTTCGAGACAGGGTTGTTGGCGGAGTAGCTGTAGAGGTTGAGCTGGCTCGCGAAGTCGGTGTCGAGTTCGGGTTGGGTGATGAGCAGCGGGTCGGGGGCGAGCCATCGGCGGAGGGTGGGGTCGTAGGGGCGAACGCCGAGGTGGTAGTAGCCGTCGACGGGGTCGGGCTCGGAGGCGAGGTATTGGTGGATGGGGAGGGGCGTCTGGTTTGCGGTGCTTGCGTTTCCCCAGGCGTCGTAGTTTGCTTTTTGGGTGGCGATGTCGGGGGAGGGGGCGTCCATTCGGGTTTTGGCGAGGACGCTGCCGCGAACGTCGGTGTGGAGGAATCCAGATTCATCGGGTCGCCATTCTCCGGTCGAGAGCGACCAGGCGATTTCGGAGATGTTTTGGGTTCCGACGGGGATTTGAATGAGGAGGAGGTCTTCGTCGGGGCGTATTTCCACGCCGCCAGGGAGCGAGAGCATGCGGCTTTGGGAAGCTCCCTGCGAGTCCGAAGTCAGCGTGGATCGCCACAGTCGTGAACCGTCTGGGCCGCAGAGGTGGTCGGTGGAAGCGCGGGGCCCGGAGACGTGTCGAAGGCATCCGGTTCCATCGAAGGTTAGCGCGCGAATGTCGCTGTCTGAGCGGCGATCTTCTTGGAGCCACCCGTCTTCGTCGTAGCGGAGGGCGCGCGTTCCAACGTGGGTGGCGGCTTGGGCGAGGTCGGCGCGGGTGTAGGTATAGATCTGGTCGGCGGCGCGGTGAACGTTTCCGCCTGACGAGTAGGCGAAGTCTTCGGTGAGGCGGCTGGTGTCGGCGCCGCTCGATACGTCGATGTCGGTACGTACGAGGCGGTCAAGCGCGTCGAAGACATGCCGCTTGTCGACTCGTTCGCCGGGGGAGAAATGAGATTCGGCGCGGGGATTTCCGTTTTCGTCGTAGTTTGCGAGCGGGTAGGTTGAGCCCGCGAAGACGTCGCCTCGGCTGGCAAAGCTCAGGTCGGTGAGGTAGCCGCCCAGACGGTCGTAGAACCACCCCACTTGGACTTCATTTCCCAGTTCAGCAAAGACGAGTCGGTCGTGTACGTCGTAGTTTGCCTGGTGCACGACGGTGCGCGCGTCTTGCCCGTCTTCGGCGGCGACGAAGTTGACACGCCCGAGCCCGTCGTGCGCGAACACGATTTGGTGAGGCCCGGTGATGCCGCCGTAGGTCGTGCGCAAAGGTTGACCAAGGAGGCCGAACGACTGGTCGACGGAGTACGCGCTCGGCACTCCGGGAGGCAGCGCGCTCGCGATCTCATCGCTCAGCGCGACTCCGGTAAACGTTCGTCGACCGAAGGCGTCGTAGCCATAGCTCCACGAGCCTGACGCATGTTCGATGCCAGTGAGGCGGCCGAGGCCGAACGCGCCCTGTTGGCCTCCGGGAGCTTCGTCGTAGCGAAGCACCGTGCGCTGCGTGGTGGGCCCGAAACTCGGGTCGTGATAGCCTGCTTGAATGGCGATGGGGCGGCCGTAGTAGTCGCGCGTGATGCGGGTTTCGCGGCCGGCGGGAGTGTTCACCCGAACGAGATCGCCTTCGATGTCGTGGCAATAGGCGTAGGGGCTTCCGGCCGCGCCGGGCTGGTGCGGGAGCGTCGCGCGGCGCACTTTGCCGCCCAGGCCATATTCGAGCCGACGAACAAAGCCATCGCCGTCGATCACTTGCGCGATACGACCCAGGCCGTCGCGAACAAAGTCGTATGCCGCAAGCAGGCTTTGCCGGCTGCCCGAGCGAGCGTCTCCGTAGCGTTCGGTGCGAACAATGTCGCCGCGCAGGTTGGCGTAGCGCTGAGTGACGAAGCCGCGGGCATTGGTGAGCGTGGTCACTCTGTGTCCGCGGTCTTGGTCGATGGAGTAGGTGGTCGCCATCGCGGTGCCGTTCGGGCGAGTCACGTGGGTGGGGCGTCCGAACCCGTCATATGCGTACGTGGTCGCCGCTTCGCCTTGCGCGAGGCCGGTTTGATTCAGCGATACATCGTCGAGGCTGGAAACGGCGCGGGGCAAGTAGTCGACGATCGGTTGGCCAAAGCCATCGTAAACCGTGCGCTTCGTTCTTCGCAGTTCGGTCCGAGACGGGCCGGTAAAACGCTCGACGCGGGCTAGCTCGGCGGATCCCGCATGCACCCCGTTGCCGCCTGATGCGTCGCTGTCGAATATGCCTCCGTCGAGGAACGCGCGCGTGGCGAACGATTGGCCGGCAGTGGTGTACGTTTCGGTGGTGATGGCGGCAGGCCCCGTCTCAGGGTCGGCGTACGTATGCGCGCGAAGCAACACGCCGCCGGAGCCAAATTCGCTGCTGGGCCCATAGTCGAACAGAGGGCGGCCGCGGCCGTCGCGCGCGGTGCCGAAGGTTTCTCCGTTTACGCCTTGGCTCCATACACGTGCGCCATCGCGCGGATCGTGCACGTATCGTTCGCGCAAAGTGGGGACGCGGCCGTCGTTTGGCGCGCGCACCACGACCTCGCGCGGGTACAGCCCGCTATGGCCATAGACGATGTCGATATGGCGGCGTCCGCTTCCATCCACGAGGAGCTCCGGCAAACCGAGTGCACTGTAGCGACGCACTTCGGTGATGGCGCGGGCTCCGGCATGGATGCAATCGCCTTCGCCGACGACTTCGGCGCGCTGGGTGACGCGTCCTCGGTCATCGAAGCGCGCATAGCGGTGCGATAGCGTTCGGTTCGGAGCAAACGAGCCTTGAATGTCCATGCGGCTTCCCGTGAGCCGCTGCTCCGAAACCAGTCCGAGCTGCCAACGGTCTGGGTGATGCGTATAGGTTCGGGTTACGTCGACGCGGTCGGCATCTTGGCGAACGCGATTCGCGCTCTGCGCATCGGGCCCTGCGCTCGCGGCAGGCGCGCTGCTGCTCGCCGCGTTGCCTTCCGTGTCGGTTCGCGCATAGCCATATTCGTCAAAGTTTGATGCTACGTCGGCCGACCATGCGCAGCGGCCGGCGACGCATTCAGCGCGGAACGTGGTCCGCGGCCGGATGCGCACTGCGGCTGTAGGAGAAGCACTGCGGTTGCCAGAATTGCTGTGGTTGCGGGAAGCATTGGTATCAAGGCCGCGCACGTAGTAGTCGCGTCGCTCGGTGACCGTCGTGGTCCCATCGGTATCGATGCGCTCGACCCAGGACCCTTTGAGCGGGTGAAAAACTGGCGCGGTGGTTCCATCTACCGTTTCGACCGAAGGCTGAACGTCGTAGCGCACGGTACGGGTTCGCGTTCCGCCGACCGAACCGTCCGGGCGCACATTGCGAAAGCGGGTGACCACGCGCTCAAAGCCCACCGCCGCAGAAGAGCCTTGCTCGCGCACAAAGTGGTCGTAGCTCAACTCGATCGCTTCTACCCCGGCGCGGCCGAAGCGCGCAAAGGCGCCGCTCGAAGGTCGGCGGGCTCGTCGAACCGCCGCGACAACGATTTTTCCCGCGGGCAGTTCGCCTTGTCGCTGAATCACCGGGAGCGCGCCGCCGGGGCGGGGCGATTTCGCGGCGGGCGATGTAGCGCTCAAGTAATCCGCTTCGAGCGTCGCGCCTCCGCTTCGTCGAACACGAGTTAACAAATCAGGTATGCGGCTTTGGTTGCGCCGCCACATCACGGGGTTGCTGCAGCGGGCCGGCCGCAGCGCGCTTCCGTCGCATAGGCTCGGGTACACCAAGTCGACCAGGCCATCGCCATCGACATCCACCACGCGGCCGAGGTCGCTCGCGGCGAGCGGTCGGTTCAAGGTGCGCGCATTTGGGTCGCCTACGCCAAGTACAAAATCGCTCGGAATGTGCGACGATTTAAGGCGTAGAGGGAGTCGATTCGTTGCCGTTGCATGAACGAATCCGTTTGACGTATTGAGGTAGAGCTCTCGGATGATGCCCGGTTGGCTGCCCTGGCGCGTTGCGCGATGCGCGACCAAGACGTCGACCCGTCCATCGGCGTTGATGTCGGCCATCGCGGCGGACGACGGTGGCACCACGATATCGCTGCCTAGATCCGTGAAGCCAAACGACCCATTCTGGCACGCGCCGTCTCGGTTTTGCATCAGTGACAGTGGGTGGTCCTGGCTGAGCCCATAGCGCGCATCGGGCGACGACCAGGTTGCGTCCGGTGCGGTTTGCGCGCTCTCCGCGGCGTCGACATCGAAGCGATATCCTCGGTTCAGATACACGCTGTGCCCGGGGCCGCAGATGCGTGCCCAGGTGCTGAAGGCGGGGGCATTGGCTGCGACGAGGTCAGGCAGGCCGTCAGCGTTCACATCGAGCAGCTGGGCGTGAAAGTTTCGAATCGAAGGATAGCGGCGCGACTGTTCGCAACCGAGGCGATCTTCCGAAGCGAAACATTCCCAATCATTTTCGTCGGCGCCGAAAATCGTGCGTAAGCTTCCGGTGAAATCGCTGTCCGGTTGTGGATTGCGAAGCCCGTCTATTTCAAAATTGCCGCTTTCATGCGATTTATACGCTGCTGGTACGAACGAGGTGCTCAGCGTCTGATCCGCGGCGATGTCGAAGTCAGACGATGTGGTGGGGCGCTCTCGCATGACTTTGAGCAGCGCAATGTCGGCGCGACCGTCTGCGTTTAGATCTACGGTTGGCGCGTGAAAGTCGAGCATCGGTCGAGCGCGGATCTCCGCGCCTCGCACGCGGCGATCGTCGCATTCTGGTTTCAGCTCGACGGTGGGCTGTAGGCCTCGTGGCCAGCCGAGAATCTGGGCCACCCGAACTTCAGGCGTCCAGGTTTGGGTTCCGGGGCCGCGGCGTGCGACTAGGATGTTTTCCACGTGCCGCGCTGCGCCTCTCGTGTCGCACGCATCGGCGCGGCTACAAAAGCCTTGCGCCATTCCGCAGATCGGCGGGATGTTTTGTCGCGGGCACCCCAAGGCGTTGTCGTTCACGGGGCCGATGGGCCTTCCTTGCGACCCCAGGCTCATCAGGCTTCGGTGATTCGCGTCGAAGTCTTCCCAATACGCGCGCGTTTGATCGACAGAGTAGAGCGGCGTTTGACCAATCTGGCTGACGAGATCGCTGGTTTCGAGCCACGTCCCGATGCGGCTTTCATTGGGAAGGCCGGCGGGAGCGCCCCCCGGGACATTGTCCGCGCAATAGAGCCAGAAGAAGGGATTCTGGCAGTATTCGGAGCAGATGTAATCGTGCGCGCGTTCGATATCGTTCGGGTCGACGAGGGATAGCGAGGCAGGAAGCGCGGGGTCTCGAGTGACGGTTGGGGATTGCGACCCCGGCGAACCCTGTGACCCTGGAGACTGGCGGGGCGACCCGATCGGATCGGAAAGTTGCGGAGGCACGTAACCCATGAGGCCAGCCGGCCTACCTCGATTTCCTAGCCCATCGAAGCGTGCGCGCACGTTCGGGTCGAGCGTCGGCACGCCACCCACGTCAATGGTTGGCCGGATGGTGGACGGTCGAACTGTCGAAGGTCGAATCGTGGTTGGCCGAGTAGTGGTCGGCCGAATCGTGGTCGGCTGAATCAGAGTGTCGATGTCCGGAGAATCGGCGACGAATGGAGGCAGCGGATCGGGGCAGGCGCGTCCTCCTCCAGGGGGCAGCCGAACGATGGGTCCGGAAGGGCTGCCTTCGTCGGGGTCGAAGCCGCGGCTTTCGCAGAGTCGACCGATCTCAACCGGCAGGTCGAAATCGTAGTGCATCACCGAGCGGCGCGCCGTGCCTCCTCCGACCGGCTGGTAGTATGCGACGAGGGGAAAGCTCAGCGCTTCTGGTGCGAGGTCGCGGTCGATGTCGGCCAACGCACGCACGAGCAGGCGGCTCGGGTAACCGGTGCCGTTCGGCCCAAGGGGCTGCCATCTTCCGGGCGCGATCTGCCGAAACGAATGTTCCCCCGCGACCCGCGCAACCGGCGTCTTTAGCCCGGCCGGATGGTAGGTTACGTCCAGATCGCCGTCGCGGTCGATGTCGGAAAAGCGGTAGCCCGCGCGTCGCGACAGCGGCGTGAGCACACCCGAAGTGTCGTGGTGGGGAGGGACGAAGTCACGGCCACTGAACGACCACTCTTGGTAGACGCCGCTTGGCAATCCTGGCAAAGGAACGCGAGGCCCCCAAAAAGCATCCACGTTTTGATTGTCGGTGTAGTCCAGCCGAGTGACGATCGGCGCTGTGCTGCTCGCGGGAAACTCTTCTCGAACGCTGCGCAAAAGAAGACGCCCGGTGTCAGTGCTGGGCGTCAAATCGAGCCGATAACGACGATACATCGTCTGGCCGACCGGGCCGCTCACACGCTCTGGGCCGACCACGCCAAACGTAGGGCCGGTGACTTGAATTTCTTCGATCGCGCTGCTGAGGCGAATATGTCCGCGCAGCATGTCCAGCGTCCCGCGGTAATCTCGAATCGTGGTGCGGATAGCAAATGGATGCGCATACCTGGCGCGTGGATTTCCGCCCCAGCGCGCCCACCGGAGCACGGGTTTGGCTTGCGGCGTGCTCCATGCAGAAGAATCCTGGGCGCCGCGGTCTTGTTCGTCGATGTGGTGGTAGGCGTAGTCGACGGTGTTGCCGCTCGTGTCTTCCTCTCGAATCAGGAGCCACTGGTGTGTTCCGAGCTCGTTGCGCACGCGAGCGTTCGGTTCGAAGCCAGGAGCCGTCGCCGAGACAGGGCTCGTGGGCGGAAGCGCGCCGTAGAATCTCTTGACGCCGGAGGGCAAGTGTTCGACCCAGCGGTCGCCGGTCGGGAGATATTCGTAGCGAACCGGCGCGCGTTCGCGCCGAGGCCCAAACACAACCGCGCCGCGCGACCTCGACGCGAGGCCTCCCGCGTCCGCAAACGCCACCAATTCTCCCGTAGGACCTTCGTAGCGAGCGCTTATGGGGTATTGTAGCGCGCCGTTCGATTCTTCTAGCTTAGGAAACCCGTTTCGTGTGGATCGACGAATGCTCGGGACGCTCAGCGACCAACCGGCGCCTACTTCGGAATCTTGTCGAAAGGTATCGCTCGAATAGTGGAGCGCGATGCTGGGCTGCATACCTCGAGGGCCCGGCGGCGTATGAATCGGAATCACATGTTCGAGCGCGCCAGAGGCGGAGACTGGCGCGGTTCGGTTTTGCAGCGCGCTCTTTTCTCCATCGCGGGCCGCCGCCTGTTCTAAGCTGATGCTCTGATCAGAGAAATTAAACGCGTTTTCATCTCCGCCGTTGTCGGCGCCGGGCGTGCTGACCGCTCCGCCGGTTTGGCCTTGAGCCATCGGCACAGCGCCCCAAAACATCAGCGTAGAAAGCAGCGCAGCCGCAACTTTGTGAACAAACCCGCGCCGTATTCCAGTTCGTCGAGCTCCGTGATTCGAAATGCGCAACATCCAGCCCTCCGCCGCCTGTCGTTTGCGCGCTTATCGACCGGTACAGGAGCGAGTTGCGGAAAAAGTGGCTTAGTTCGTCAGCATCATGCTCGGCTGGTGGACGCAACCGTCTTGCCCGCGACGACCCAACCCCGAAGCCAAAGCCTCTCCCGATCCCAACCCCGCTGCCCTTCCTGATCCTGACCCCGATCCCGATCCTCATCCCGAACCCGATGCCCCTCCCGATCCCGATCCTCATCCCGTTCTCGCTGCAAACCAGCAGCTCACGATCAGCGCAATCGGTGGGACGTTCATGATACAGTCGCCTTCGGCATGGATTCCGAGCCATTCGAACTATCGCGCCGGCCCGAAGCGCGAACCGAAACCGTAGAGCGACTGGTTCAGCGAGCTCGCGATGGTCAGATCCGCGTTCCGGAGTTTCAACGAAACTTTAGGTGGGATGAAAGGCTGGGCCTCTCAATGTCTAACGGTTCGTCACCCGCTGAAGCATCTCATCCGCCGATTCAATCACCTTCTGGTTCACCTCGTACGCGCGCTGGCTGGTAATCAGATCGATCATCTCGGTCACCACCTGCACATTCGAACCTTCCAAGAACCCCTGAGCTACCGTACCGAGCCCCTCTTGGCCCGGCGTGGCCACAATGGGCTCACCGCTCGCGTTGGTGGGAACGTAGAGACTCCGCCCGATCGCTTCCAGGCCAGCAGGGTTGGCGAAGTTCGCGAGCTGGAGCTGCCCGACTTCTTGGGCCGCAGTTTGCCCGGCAGTCGTCGCGCTGATCAAACCATCCGCAGAGATGGTGACCGAAACCGCGTCAGGCGGAATGGTGATGTTGGGGTCGATGGCGAGACCGTCGGCCGTCACAAGCTGGCCTTGGGCATCGGTTTTGAGGTTTCCGGATCGGGTATACGCAAGCGTTCCGTTGGGTCTCTGGACTTGAAAATACCCGGCTCCTTCGATGGCCACATCGAGCGGACCTTCGGTCTGCTGCAGGCTCCCTTGGCTATGCATGTGGGTCGTCGATACCGTGCGGGTGCCTTGACCGATCTGGACGCCAGTAGGCAGCGTAGAGCCATCCGCGGTCTGTCCACCCGGCGTGCGCACGTTTTGGTAGAGCAAGTCTTGGAACTCGGTTCTCGCTTTGCGAAAGCCGGTGGTGTTGACGTTGGCCATATTGTTGGCGGTCACGTCGATGCGCGTTTGCTGCGCGCTCATGCCCGTCGCCGCGGTGTTCAATGCTTTGAACATACTCGTTTCTCCCTACTCTCCGTATCTCGATTTCTGTTTGTGTCTCACTACCGGCTTCGACTTCCGAGGTCGCGCGCCGTGCGCTGATCCAATTGCTGATAGGCGTCGATCACTTTTTGGAACGCTTCAAACGAACGCGTGACCGTGATGAGCTCGTTCATCCCGGCCACCGCGTTGATATTGGACGATTCAAGATATCCTTGGCTGACGCGCGCATCATCAGCCGCCGTCGCCGGTTGATTTGCGGTGTAGAGCGTGAGCCCTTCCTTCTGCGGAGGCGTCTCAAAGCGAACCACCCGCAAGCGAGCCACCGGGTTCCCGTCCGCCGCGATCGTTCCATCCTGCGAAACCGTGATCTCGGCTGCATCCGGTGGAATACGGATTTCGGCTGGCGCACCAGGCGATTCATCGTTGCGCGCCATCACTTTGAGGCCGTCGGGCGTGGTCAAGACGCCATCCGCGTTGGTGCGAAAGTTCCCCGCGCGCGTGTAGCGTTCGCCCCCTGGAGTCTGCACCACGAAGAAACCATCTCCGTCGATCGCCATATCGAGGGCACCGCCAGTTTCGAGATGCGCGCCGGGGGAAAAGTCGGTCGCAACTTCATTGACCGAAACGAACCGCAAGGCATCGGGCCCCGGGCCATCTTCCGCCGCGCGAGCCAGTTCTTGGCTGAAGGCCACGCGGTCGGCTTGAAAACCGGTCGTGTTGGCGTTGGCGACGTTGTTCGCGACCACATCGAGACTTCGTTGCTGCGCCACTGCGCCACTGAGCGCGACGTAAATTCCATCAGACATCAGGCTTCCTTTCCTCGCGCGACGGCCACGTATTGCCGGGCAGGATTTCTCTCACTTCGATCCGGCGACGGCTGGGCCTGTGCGCTTTCACCGGCCGATTCCACCACGTTGCGAATATCTCGTTGGCTCGGCAGTCGCTTTCGCTCGCCGCGCTTACGCTTTTTTCGCATGGGAACTTCGACCCCGATCCACGCCTGTATCCGCGCGGTGGCCTCACCCATGATTTGGCATACCCGGCCCTCGGTGACCCCAAGGATCTGCGCGATCTCGGCCTGCGTACAATCCTCTTGATAATAAAGCGCAAGCACCGTCTGGGTACGCTCAGGAAGCTTGCGAATGGCTTCCGCGACCTGTTGTTCACGCTCGCGATCCAACGTGAGCCGCTGGGGGTTGGCGCGATCGTCGCTGACATCTTCGGGGCTGATCTCGCCGAGGCGAGCCAACGCAGGCGCCTGCGCAAACCCTTCCGATAGCTTTCGATAGTGGGCTAGCTCAATGCCCAAACGACTCACAATTTCTTCTTCCTCCGGCGGGCGACCGAGCTCTTGGGTAAGCTCCCGAACCACCTGCGTAACCTCAGCCAGTTTTCGGCGCCCATGGCGCGTCATGGGGTCTGCAGCGCGTAGCTCGTCAAGAATTGCCCCGCGAATGCGGGTCTCGGCGTAGGGCTCGAAGCGCGGGTATCGCGCTGGATCGTACGCATCGGCCGCTTTGAGCAAGCCTTCTGAACCCGCGCCAATGAGGTCACCAACGTCAACGTTGGCAGGAAGCCGGCGCACCATGCGATACGCAATCCGCCGTACAAGCGGAAGCCCACGCCGTAGTAGCTCTTCGCGCGACGGTCGCGCCGCGGCGTATCCAGAAGCGGCAGGATTTAGCATGGCTCCCTCGAAGACTGGGGGTCGGGAGCTTGCGGATTCAGCCGATGGACCAGAAGCTCGAACGCACGGCTCGCCGCGCAACTAGGATCCGAGAGCACGCAAGGCTGGCCCTCTACGACGCCTTGCCGCACTGATTCGTCAAACGGAATGCAGCCGAGATAACTTATCTGCAGCGTCATAAACCGCGCCGCGATTCGCTGAATGGTTTGGTGGAGTTCAGCGCCCTGAATTTCAGACTCGACCTGGTTGGCGACGAGGTTGATGCGGTCGACCCCGCTGCGGCGGTGCAATACCTTCGCCATGGCGTACGCGTCGCGCATCGAGGTTGGATCCGGCGTGGCCACGAGCAGCACATCGTCGGCTGATGACGCAAACGCGACCGCGTTCGAACCGATGCCCGCACCCGTATCGACGATGAGCACGTCAAAGTCAGAAGCGGCTTCATCGATCGCGAGAGTTAGGCGACGGCGTTCGTTGAGAGAGAGGTTGGCCATGTCGTATCGACCGGGACAGGCAGGAATAAGCTGAATCCCGCACGGCCCCCCGACGAGCACGTCGCGCACGCTTCGCTCACCGCGCACGACCGCCCGCAAGTCGTCTTGGGGTCGAACGCCGAGCGCCAGATCGAGGCTTGCGAGGCCCAAGTCAGCGTCCATGAGCAGCACCCGTAGCCCAGAGTTGGCCATGACGATGGCCAAGTTTGCCGACACCTGGGTTTTGCCAACGCCACCTTTGCCGCTCGTCACCGCAACGCGACGCAAACGACTTCCTTCGCCACGCCGGCGCAGCGGGATGACCCTCGCAATTTCCTCTCTCCGTACGACGCGAAGACCTTCCGCTTGATCTTCAAGCTGCGTCATGCGCGCACCTCCTCCCCACATAGCCACTCTGAGAGGCGGCGCGCACTGGCCACCTCGATATCCTCGGGCACTCGCTGTCCCGTCGTGAAATATCCGATGGGCAAGCCCGTACGAATCTGCGCCGCGATCACTCCGCCGTGGTAAACCGCTTCGTCAATCTTGGTAATGAGCAGCCGCCCTGGCGCGAGCGGCATATGCCGTTCGCAAATGGCGTCGAGCTCGACATCGGTGGACGCAGCGGTCACACAGAGTTGAACCTCGACCGCTTCGCCCGCTCCATGCAAGCATTCCGCCATCTTTCGAATCGCATGGTCGTCGCGAGGGGAGCGGCCGGCGGTATCGATCATCACCAGCTCCATGTCTTCGAAGCGGCGCAGCGCGTCGCCAAGCGTGGCTGCGTCGTGGGCAAGCTCCATGGGAATGCCAATCAGGTCGGCATAACGCTGGAGTTGCTCCGCCGCGGCGATGCGATAGCCGTCGATGCTGATGAGCCCAACCTTTCGCTCTTTGACCAATGCTTCGTGGGCTGCGATTTTCGCCAGGGTCGTCGTTTTTCCGACTCCCGTGGGCCCTACGAGCGCGACGGCGCGGGTCTCGCTCGCGATGGCGCCCGAAAACACCATTTCCTCGCTCAGCACGTCGCCAAGCGCATCTTTGGCTTGCCGCATGGCTGAGGGAACGCCGCCCAGTTTCGACTGGAGCGCGGACGCGATGGTCGCGGCAGCGCCTGCGGGGAGGCCCATCCGCCGAAATCGACGTTCGAGCAAGCCATCGCTCTGCCCTTCGGAAAGCTGGGGCGGAGACCAACCGACGGATGCGTCGCGAGGCATGGCCACGACCTCGACCTCGCTCCGAAAACAACCCGATTTGAGCTCGCGAGACGAGAGAATAATCGCATCCTCTCCGAATTCTTCTTTCACGCGAGCGAGCGCTTCGCCAAATCCCGGCGCGCGAAACACCTGCTTGTGTATATGGGGGGCCTTCATCATGCTCTTCTCGTCACTGCGCTTTTCCCAGTCATCGCGTTCATCCCGTCACCACACCCAGCCGGCGTACCGACACTCCCGGATCCACTTCTTGGTAGGAGAGCACCGAAAGACCAGGAACGCGTTTCCGCAAAAACTCGGCCACCGTTCGGCGTATGTCGGCCGCACACAAAATAAGCGGAGGAGTCGACACTCTCGCGAAGTTCTTGGCGGCGTCATCGAGCGAAGCCAATACGCGCTGCGCCGTGGAGATATCGGGTCCCCCCGAACGAAATCCTTCTTCTGCGCGCGGATCGAGAATCAATGCCGCGAGCTCGTTGTCGCTGCCTCTAAATCGACTAGTGATGTGACGCGCGAGCCGCTGACGTACATACTCGGTGAGCACAACCGGATCTTTGATGTCTCGGGCGTGGTCGGCCAAAGCTTCCAGAATGGTACGCAAGTCGCGCACAGAGACATTCTCGCTAAGTAGCGAACGGAGCACTTTGACCACATCTCCCATCGGCATGAGATTGGGAATGAGCTCGTCGATAAGCTTCGGTTCGCGCTCTGCGAGCATGTCGAGCAGCTCTTGCGCTTCTTTCCGGCCGAGAAGCTCGGGTGCGATCGAACGCAGCATTTCCGTAAGATGCGTGGCAGCTACGGTGGCGGGATCGACAACGGTATAGCCAAAGCCTTCAGCGCGTGGCGCTGCGCCTTCGGTAATCCAGCGAGCGGGGAGTCCAAACGCCGGCTCACGGACCGATTCGCCGTCGATCGGAGTCAAGCTGTTGGTCGCATCCATCGCGAGCAACTTGCCCATCCGAAGTTCGCCTCGGCCCACTTCGTTTCCAGAAAGAAGCAGACGATAGGTCGACGAGGGAAGCTGAAGATTGTCGCGAATATGAACTGAAGGAATGAGGATTCCGAGCTCAGTGGCGAGGTTTTTACGGATGGCAGTGATCCGTTCGACGAGATCTCCGCCCGAGTTCGCATCGACAAGTGGCACCAGATCAAGACCGACCTCTAGCTCCAGCAGGTCAAGCGGGAGCATTTGCTTCACCTGCTCGCGCTCGGATGGTGCTTCGTCGGTCGCAGCTTCGCCGTCGGCGGGGTCAGGTTCCGCGGTCGGCACCGGCGCCACCCGCGCAGCCCACGCCAGCAGCCCGCCGAGAATCCAAAACGGCAGCATGGGCATGCCGGGAAACGAACCCACCGCAAACAACACCCCCGATGTCGCCCAGAGCGCACCGCGGTTTCCTCCCAGTTGCTTCAAGAGCTCTGGCGCGAGGGCAGCGCCGGCTGCGGCGCGGGTCACCACGACGCCGGCCGCGGTCGAGACAAACAATGCGGGAATCTGGGACGCGAGTCCGTCGCCGACGGTGAGCACGGTGTAGGTGCCTGCCGCTTCCGCCGCGGGCATGTCTTGTTGAACCACGCCCACGATGAATCCCACCACGATATTGATGCCGGTCATCAACAAGCCCGCGATCGCATCGCCCCGGACAAACTTCGAAGCGCCGTCCATCGCGCCAAAAAAGTCTGCCTCTTGTTCGACTTGGCGCCGCCGCTGCTTCGCTTGTTCCTGGGTGAGCGAGCCGGATGCCAAGTCTGCATCGATCGACATTTGCTTGCCCGGGAGGGCATCGAGAGTGAACCGAGCGCTTACTTCGGCGACGCGTCCCGCGCCTTTGGTGATCACCACGAAGTTGATGATCACCAGCAGCACGAAGACCGCCGCGCCAACGACATAGTTGCCCCCGACGATGAAGTCTCCGAACGCGCCAATGACGTGACCAGCGGCCGATGTACCCTCCGGGCCGTTCAAGAGAATGAGCCGGGTCGACGCGACGTTGAGCGCCAACCGAAACAGCGTCGCGAACAGCAAAATCGTAGGAAATGACGACAGATCGAGAGGCTTTTCGAGGTGGATCGAAACCAGCAGCAGGCCTACGGAAACCGCGATCGACGTGGCCAACATCAGATCCAAAAGCGCTGCCGGGAGCGGCACGACCATGAGCAACACGATGCCCACCAAAACCAGTGGAACCGCGCTCGTGATCCAAGCCTTGACCGATTTCGGTTCTTTTTGGGCGATCGCGCTCATGACCGAGCCCCATGAGAACTGGGCCCACCGATTCGCATGACATGCGCCACCACTTCAGCCGCTGCGGCATAGAGCGGAGCGGGAATGGTTTTTCCGATTTCGGCGTCTCGGTATAACGCTCGAGCAAAGGGTCGGTGCTCTACGACGGGGACACGATGCGAACGCGCCCGGGCGCGCATCTGGAGCGCAACGCCCTCGACGCCTTTGGCCAGCGTCACTGGAGCAGGGTCGCGCGCCGGATCATAGCGCAAGGCGACCGAGATATGCGTAGGATTACAGACCAGAACGGTCGCTTGGCGGACATCTGAAACCGCACGACGATTGGCGAACTCGCGCTGCTGCTGGCGCCGTTTGCGCTTGATGAGCGGGTCGCCTTCTTCACGTTTGTGCTCATCGCGAACGTCTCGACGAGACATTTTGTTTTCTTCGCGAAACTTTCGAAGCGCGAGCCAGTAGTCAAACGCCGCCACCGCAGCGAACGCCATCGCGCCGTAGACCGCCACGCGGGCGACCACCGCCGCTACGGTCGAGGCTCCTGCGAGCGGTTCGGAAGAAGCCAGGCCGATGAAGGCAGGCATCGATTGATGCACCAGAGAGTAAATCACCCCTGCGACAGCCAGCAGTTTGAGCAGCTGCTTGAGCACTTCGGCTCCTGACTCCGGGCTGGGGAGAATCTTTTTGAGCTGCGGACCTGGATTTAGTCGTTTGAGGTCGGGCGCGAGCAGCGACAGTTTGAACAGCCCGCGGGTCTGCGCGACCCCTGCCGCACCCGCCGCGACCATCGACGCCAGAAAAATGGGCAAGAGCGCGTGGGTCAACGCCGGCAAAATCGCAGCCAGCGCAAGAAGGGGCTGGCCTTGGTCACGAAACTGAAGAATGCGCTTGGCAAACGCGACAATGCTTTTCGCCGTGGTGTCTCCCGTGGCAGCCAGCGTCATTGCAACCACCGCAATCACGGCGGCCGATCCAACATCTGCACTTCGAGCAAACTTGCCTTCTTCGCGAAGCTTTTCCTTCTTCCGAGGAGTTGCTTCTTCTGTCTGCTGTGCCTTGTCTTGCTCTGCCACGACGGCTTGGTCCTATTCTTCCTTTTCAGCGCACCCCGAGGCCGATGCGAATCGCTTCGGGCAGTCGCTGGATTTCGGCGGCCACCGCCGGAGCGATGCTCGGAATGGCTACAAAGAGCGTGAGCATGCCCGCGGTCACCGCGATGGCGAACGTCAACGTGAAGATGTGCACGCGCGGCGCAGCGCGCGATACGAGCGCCGTTCCTAGTTGTACGATGAACATGGTTGCCACCACGGGAGCAGCAATACGCAAACCGTGTGCCACGATATCTGAGCCGATGGTCAGCACCCCTTCTCGGGCCACCGCGACGAATGCGTTTCCCGGAGGCGCGAACCGCAAGCTGCCCGAGAGCGCGCCCAGAACCGTGTGATGACCCCCGAAAACAAGGAAGATCAGCACGGCGAACGAGCTGAGCGCGCGTGACGGAGGCGACGCCGATTCGCCGAGCGTAGGGTCGACGCTGTTGGCGAACGCAAGCCCGGTGGAAAACCCAATCATCGAACCGGCGGCTTCTACCGCCGCGAGACTGACGCGAACCGTCAAGCCGATGACTGCACCGATCATCACTTCTGCGACCGCGGCGCGGGCGAGCGCAGCCGCGTTCGTCGATACGCCGGACGCGAGATGGTAATGAGGCATGCAAAGCGCGAGCGAGCAAGCAATGCCCAACGCCGCACGAATACGAACCGGCGCAAGCGAACCAAAGGGCGCCGGCATCGCCGCAAACGCCACGCTGACGCGAAGAGACACCAAAAAGAGCAGCGGAATCAGAGGAGCGACGACCGAAGTGACTAGCTCTTCCACCTCGGCCTACTGCGTTAACCCTGCCATCGCACTGATGGCTCGGGTCGTGAACTCGGCCACTTGCTGAATCATCCACGGCCCGCCCACGGAAAGCGCGGCAATGACCGCAATCGCCTTAGGCCCAAAGGCCACCGCCTGATCGTTGACCTGAGTGGCGGCTTGGATAATCGCCACCAGGAGGCCCACGATCACCACCGTGAATACCGCGGGCCCGGCGGTAAGCACCGCGGCCCACAGCATCTGTCGAAACCAATCGAGCGCCATCGCGCTGGTCATCTCGCCCCCTTCTGCGCGCATTTGTCGCAACTAGCCAAAGGAACTCACCAGCGATCGCGTGATCAACGCCCAGCCATCGACGACCACAAAGAGCAACACCTTCATCGGCGTGGACACCATCGTCGGCGGCAACATGACCATGCCCATCGCGGTCAGAATCGACGCCACCACCAAATCGATGAGTACGAACGGAAGAAAGAGCAAAAACCCCATTTCAAAGCCCGAGCGGAGCTCCGAAATCATGAATGCAGGCACGAGAAGCACGAGCGACACCTCGCTCGCATCCGCGGGGCGCTCTGTATGGCTGAGCTCGTAGAACAAAATGAGATCGGCCTCGCGGGTCTGGCCGATGAGAAACGCGCTCACCACCGACTTCGATCGCTCAAAGAGCTCTCCTTCGTCGATTGTTTCCTCGATATAAGGGTTCAGCGCGTGGTCGTTGAGCTTCTTTCCCACCGGGGCCATGACCACCCCCGTGAGCAAGAGCGAAAGCGCAAGCACGACTTGCATCGGAGGCACGTTCTGCGTGCCGATCGCCTGCCGCACGAAGCTCAGCACGACGACGATGCGGGTAAACGAAGTCATGGAGATCAAAATCGCAGGGGCAACGGCCAGGACCGTCAGCAGCCCCAAAATCTTCAGCGTCGGTACGACCTGCTCGGGGCCTTCTGCGTTGGTGAGGCTAATGTTGACTTGAGGAAGCGTCTGGGCGCTGGCGATGCTCGGCACGAGCAGGGCGGCAGCGAAGAGCAGCCAAAACCATATGCTCCTACGCTTTCCAATTGATTGGCCAATCAATTGGCTAATCGAGAGGCCAATGGATAGGCTAGTCGATAGGCCAACGGAACAAGCCGCCGAAGACAACGCTCGGGACCAACCGGCCGACGCTGTACAGCGCGCAGCCGCGGTCCCGGACGCCATCGCCGACGCAGTTGCGATCACGGCTTGCCGTTCGCGGAACGTGCCCGCAGTTTCATCAATCCCGAAACCGCCTCAGAGTTGAACGCGTTCGCGCGCCGCGCTCGGTGGGCCGTAGCGAGGCGCAACAGCTGCGCTCCGAAACGGGATTCTCCGCCCACCTCGGGTGCCGGAAGTTGGTCCGTGTTCAAGCTGTCTTGGGTTTCTCGTAGGTCTCCGGCCAGCGGAAACGCACCGAGTTCTTCTTGCTCCCCATCTTCGGGAGACGACGATGCAATACGCTGCGTGCTGTTGCCGTGAATCGACAGGAGATGCTCTTCTCCCAAGGCGCGCACCACCACCAGCTGATGTCGCGGCCCGAGCCGCCGACTCGCCACGATGGAGATATCCGCTTTGCGTGCTTCCAGTGGAGACCGGTTCATCAACCGGACGCCTAGATATACGGCACCAAGCAGCGCCGTGATAAGCGCCATGAGCCCATATGGAGTCCCGCGGGGTGGTGTAAACGACGCCACCGTGGCCGACCGAGCGCTCGAAAGGCTCGGAGTAAACTTCGCGTCGGTTGACTGCTTTTTGGTCGCCTGCGCGTTGGATAACTGCGCTGCACCCAACTGTGCTGTGTCTGACTGCGCTGCACCCAACTGCGCTGCGCCCGACCGCTCAGATTTGACCTTGGCAGACTCGCCTGCCGACTTGTTGTCTTCGTTCGAAGCACGCCTTTTTGCTGCCAATTCGCCGACTGCGGAGCTGGCTTTCTTTTTGGATGCTTGAACGAGAGGGAGCAGCGGTCGGGAAATTGCGATGCGGGTTTGAGCTGATTCTGTGCTCACGTGGATGTCGCCCGTGCTTAGGCGGCGTCGATCGCCGATGCGAATCTGGACCACCGCGGATTCGTCTGCTCCGCCACGAACTTTCACCCACCGGATCGCAGATCCATCGCCTTCCAAGTCGAGACGGCGGTTGGTGGGAACATTCGGAAACCAGATTCTTACGAGCCCTTTTTGGGTCCGAATTCGCGGCGCACGAAGCGCTTTTTTCGAGGTGATCACGATTTCTGCGTGGTCGGCGCCGAGGGAATACTCGGCGTTCACGACATCGTTCATATCCTCGGCGTGTACCGCGCTCGGAATCATTGCCACGCCTACCGCGACCCACAAGGCCCATCCGCCGAACGCGGCCGCGCCTACATCCAATCTGCACTGCTCTCTCATTGGGCTCCCTCTCCTCCCAGTCGTTTGACACGCTCCGACGGCGACACGATGTCGGTGACCCGTACTCCGTACCGGTCGCCCACAATCACCGCTTCGCCTTCGGCAATCAGTGTTTGGTTTGCGTAAATGGACAGCGGCGCGCCGGCCGCTGCATCAAGTTCCACAACCGTGCCGGCGCCTACTTTGAGCAGCTCGCCAATACGCACTCGCTTTCGCCCCAGCTCAACCTGCAAGGTCAACGGTATTTCGAGCACGCGAGCAAGATCATCATTGACCGGCGCGCTTTCGTCAGAACCTTTCCCAGCGGACGCCGCGGCAGCTCCTCCCGGAGTTGAAACACCCGGCGCTTCTCCTCCGGTCGCGTCTCCGGAAGCAGGCGGTCGCCCATACGCCGGAGAGGCGTCTTCCTTGCCCGGGTCGTTGCCATCGTTGCGGCGCGCTTCATTGGGTGCAGCGTTCGCCGGCGGCATCGAAGGAACCGGTTCCGCTGGCGTGGGATCGGCGGTCGCGCTTCGTTGCGGAACCGGCAGATCAGATTCGTTTGTTGCTTCGTGCTCCATTCATGTCCCTTTCAGCGAGTCGAGCGCACCTCAATCGCCAAGTTTCCGTGCCGAACGACCGGCTTTCCGACAAACACCTCGACTCCGCCCGCGTGCACACGCGTCGGTTCCCCGGGCACAGAGTCGAGCCGAACAATGTCTCCCGCGCTGAGCTCGAGCGCGTCGCGCAAGGTGATCTGCCGATTCCCCAGCACCGCCACCAAGTCGACATGGGTTGCCTGAATGCGTCGTCCCATGACCCGCTGCTCGAACCGCGAAGCCACAGGGGTCGACGACTCGGCTTCCGGCGCTGATGTAGCGGCGACCGCTTCCGGGCTCAGCGCGAGGGTAATTTCATCCGCGGGAACGACCCGTGGGTTGAGCACCCAGGCAACCCTCAACACAGGAGCAAACTGGGGAATATCGGGAAGGCTCGCCACGTTGGGCAGTATTTCTTTCACCCGAAGCGCGCTCTCGTCCTGGCACCAGCATTGACCGAGCGACGCAACAAGTTCTTCGATCGGGGCTTTGAGCACTCTCCGATCGACCGGGCTAAGCGCGGCTCGCGCGCCCGTTGCTTCTTCAGCTTCATCGGTCTCCCCTTGGGGAAGCGGGGCGCCCATACTTCGATCGAGCAAGAACGAGACGAGAGAAGGGCCGACGACGAGAAGGGCAAAGCTACCGTCTTTGGCTTCAAGCGCGGTGATTGCTGCCCCCGGCGTAATTCCGCTCGCCATCACACCAAACGCTGCGACTTCAGCGGGCAGCGTATCGACTTCGCTCGAAGCACCTGAGTAGCGAAGCATGATGCGCTGAGCCTCTGCGGCGAACGCAGTCGAGGAGCGGTCAGCCGGAGCGAGCGCACGCCGAAGTCGCCGCTCGGGTGATGCGAGGTCGACACCCTCGACCGACTTCGCGTCGGACGACCCTTCCCGCATCGCGTCGAGAAGCGCATCGGTCTCCTCTGAAGACAGAAGTGGTTCTCCTCCTCCGCTCACTGGACTACGAACTCCGTGTAGAAGACGCGCTTGACCATCTTTTTGCCAAGCACTTCGTTGATGGCCTTGACCAGATCGGCGCGAATCTCTTCCTTCCGCTCCGATCCAAGAGACGACTCGACGGTGAGCTCCGAAAAATAGATGAGGAGCCGGTTGCGAATCGGCACCTTGAGCTCTTCGACCTTTAGCTTCGTTTCTTCGTTTTTGACTTCGAGATGTAAGGTCACCCGAATGAAGCGACCCGCCGAGGTGTCGTTGAGGTTGGCCACGAGCGCCTGCATCTCGACCAGCGGTCCATACTCGGTCGAGTTGGGATCGTCGTCTTCTTCCTCTTCTTCTTCATCCCCTTCATCGAGCTCGTCAGCGGAGGCGCCGTTTTGAAAGAGGGCCATGTAGGCGCCAAGCCCCGCGACCGCGAGAATGTTCACGATCACCAGGATCAAAATGAGCTTGCTCTTCCCGCCGGCAGGCTTGACGTCTTCTTCGGCTGACTCTTCGTTTGCCATGCGTCTGCATAAAGCAGACATCGTGCCAGTTGAACGCGCCGAAAATCGCTAAAGTTTTTCTCCTTTCGACCGAGGCATCGCCAGGGGTTCGCCAGAACACCGACAGAGTTCTGACGTTTAGCGAGCGGCAAAAAGAAAAGGGCCCAGCCAAAAAAACGGCCAAGACCCTTGTTCCTACGTCAACGCACATCGTTGCGTCGACTGCGTGGATGAAGGCTAACGCTTGAGGTTGATGAGCTCACCATACATGTCGTCGGCCGTCGTGATGACTCGAGAGTTCGCTTGAAACCCTCTCTGCAGCGCAATCAGATCGACAAACTCCTGCCCGAGGTCGACGTTCGATTGTTCGAGTGCACCCGAAACGATCGATCCTCGTCCTCCGGAAGCTGCCCCGGCGACCAACGCTTCACCAGACTCCTGCGTCTCGCTCCATAGATTCTGGCCCGCTCGGTTGAGTCCGCCGACGCTGGCAAACGTCGCCACCGCGACTTGACCCAGCGTCCGCATTTGACCGTTGCTGAAAATGCCGGTCACCATTCCGTCCGCCTCTACATTGACCCCCGCCACGGTTCCCGCGCCATAGCCGTCTTGGGAAAGCCCATTGGTGGTCGAGGGGCTGGCAAACTGGGTCGTCGCCGCAAGACCGGTTCCTCCATCGGTAGTGATCGCGTCGCCGAAGTCAAAGGTGATGGTTTGGCCGGGAGTGGCATCCACGAAATCCCAAGAGCTCGCACCAGGGGTTTCTGTATCGAGCGCGCCGTTGGTGGTGAACGACAGTGTACCGCTCGCGCCTTCAGTCGGAACTCCGGCTGTCCCGCCCGTCAAATCGCCGCCATCCACCATCGCGTGCCACTCCCACGCATTTGAACCGCTATGCCGAAAATAGACAGTGAGCTCGTGGCTATTGCCTAGAGAATCGTAGACCGTCAATCCAGTGGAGAAGTTCGAGGTTTGGTCGGGGTTTGTGGGGTCCCACGCCGCGGGAATCGCCGCCTCGGAATCGAGGTTGAGCGACATATCACTCATCGTGGTGGGGTTCGCGGGAATGGTATTGCCGGCCACGTTGAGCGGCCCCAGCGTCGAACCAATGGCCCCCGTGTTGTCTGCGGTATACCCCATCAAGGCCATGTTGTTCGGATTGACGAGCTGCCCCTGATTGTCGATCTGAAACTGGCCTGCCCGCGTATAGAACTGACCCTGGATGCCGCCGACGTTGCCTTGGACAGCGAAGAACCCATTTCCCGAAATCGCCAGATCCGTGGGCGATTCGGTGGTGAGAAGCGATCCTTGGCTCCACATCTGTTCGATATGGGCAAGCCGCGAGCCCGCACCCGCCTGAGGCGCAGCGCCAGGCCCGGCAACCGATTGCCCGAGCACATCTTCAAACACGCTCCGCGACCGTTTGAACCCCACCGTGCTGACGTTGGCGATATTGTCGCCAGTGACTCCAATCGCTCGGCTATGCGAGCGAAGCCCCGCTGCTCCCGTATTCAATGAACGCAAAATGCTCATGGCTTTTCCCTTTCTACCTTTCTACCGAAATCACATCGCCGAGCAGCACGCGTGCTTCGCCGATGAGCAACTCTGGATGACCGTGTTCAAAGGCCACCCCCGAAACGCTTCCCACCACATCTGAGGACACATTCACGGGCGTGCCCGCTTCCGAAGTCGCGCTGTATTCCACGCGATATCGACCCGCGGGAAGACGTTCTCCCGCACTATCCAGTCCGTCCCACGCAAACGCATGGGGGCCAGGGAACGCGCCGCCGAGCGAAATCTCTCGTACCACTTCGCCGCTGGCATCACGAATCGTCGCCTGCACATCGGTGGCTCGCGCATCAAGCGTGAACGAAGTTCGGGCCGGCCCTGATTGATTGAGGCGCAGCGACGAGCCATCAGCGCGAACGGTGCGCCCGACGAGCTCGGTCGCCTGCGAGTTGGCGATTCCTGCGGTTCCGATCTCGAGCGCAGTCAGCCGTCCTTCAATGGCCACGAGCTGCTCGACGCTCGTAAGGTCAGATAGCTGAGAGATCATTTCCCTCGAATCCATAGGGTCAAGAGGGTCTTGGTTTTGCAGCTGGGTCACGAGCAGCTGCATGAACGCGTCGCGTCCTAGGTCGTCTCCTTCGGTTCGCTCCACTCGCTCCGAAGCTGTCGGCGCGGCAAGCCCCGCGGTTGCATCGATCTCCATCTTCATGCCTCCCTATGCAGATCGAGTCCGGATCGTGGACGAATCCGCGTGTTGCGGCGCAGTCTCTTTGCGCCCGACCTCACTTCAACCCGCACCGAGCGCAGGTCCACGCCATGCCGCGCGATATTCATCCGCAACGCCGACTGGCTCGCGAGCAATCGCGCCGCCACAGCGGGATGATTGGTCAGCGCGGTTACTTCCACCGAGCTGAACTGAACCTCGACCCGGAGCTGGACCAAACCCAGCTCGGGATGATCGACATCAATAATCGCGGAACTTTTCGCTCCTTCCTGAGGAAGCAGCCGTACCTCCGCACCTTCGAGCGGCTCGGCCGGAACAGGAACGGCGATCGGCTCGGGGTTCGATACGGGGTTCGATGTACCGCCGCGATGAGCGAGTTCGCTTGAGACCTGTCGAACGAGATCGAGCGTCTGGAACACCGCTCGGTCCGGTGGCGTCGGAGCCGAAATCGGTGACGGCTCGCCAGCCTCTATCTCGGTCTGGAGGTCGGTCTCGAGAAATAGCGTTTCCTTCCCCAGCTCGGTGGGGATTGGTTCTGCAAGAGATGGTACGACGTGAGCTCGTCGGACCATTGCCGCCCCTTTGAGCAAACCTCGGTCCGATGGCCCGTGTCGAAGAGCTTCCGCATTGACGATCACCGGCTCGCTGTCTGTTGTCGGGCTCAGCTGTACTGTCGGGCTCATCTGGGCTGTCGGGCTCATCTGGGTTGTCGGGTTCAACTGTGCTGTCAGGCTCATCTGGGTTGTCGGGTTCAACTGTGCTGTCGGGCTCATCTGGGTTGTCGGGTCCAACTGGGAAGATTGCTTCGGTGAGTGAACCGGTTCGACAGGTACGAAGAATGCTCCGAATGAAATGCCCGAGCCTTCTTCGTTCCAGGTTTCGTATTCGTGCGAATCGCTCGATTCGTCGCCGCCCAACTCGAGTTGCCCGATATTTGCCGCACCGATTTTCATGAATAAAACACCTTACGAGACGCCACTTCGTCGGCTTCCCCCTGTTCGCTCCGATCGATGCGCCGTTTGCGCTCGAGCTCGAGCTCGTCAGCGCGACGCGAGAGCCCGGTAATCTCCCGCGCCACTTCTTCTACCTGCGCACGCGCTTGAGCTTGAACATCGGTGCGCTCCCGAACAATCTGCTGCGCATGGGCCCGCGATGTTTGCGCTCGCTTTAGCATATCCACCTGAGCGAGTAGCGTCTGCGAGCCATCTGCATTCTCGACCAGTGCCAGCCGAGCCTTTTCTTCCAGAACGCACGCTTGCGCCGATTGATGTTCGGCGACGGCTACCTCCCGATGAGCCCGGACGAGAGCTGCGCGGCGAACGTTTTTTACCCGTTCTTTGATCCCGATCAGACGCTTGAGGCGCGTGTGGTCTTTCATGATGCGCCCTCCCAAATCGCTTTCAACTGAGACACCACCGAATCCGGCCCGACCGCTTCTTGGAGGTTTTGGCGAAGGTACATCTCAAGTTTCGGCATCCGCAGAAGCGCATCGTCGAGACGAGGAACCGATCCTTTCTGATACGCACCAATCGACACCAAGTCTTCGACCTCGCGATAGTTGGCAAGTAGCTCTCGGGCTTTTCGCGAAAGCTGGAGCACTTCGCCGGATGCCACGCGCGACATCACTCGAGACACACTCGCGCCGAGATCGATGGCCGGGAAGTGTCCACGCTCCGCGAGCGCACGGGAAAGTACGATATGCCCGTCCAGAATCGCGCGAACACAATCTGCGATAGGATCGGCCAAATCGTCGCCTTCCACCAGCACGGTGTAGATCGCGGTAATCGAACCCTCGCCTTCGCTGGTTCCAGCTCGCTCGAGGAGCTTCGGCAACTCGGCGAATACGCTCGGCGTATAACCCTTCGTGGCCGGCGGCTCGCCCACCGCCAGGCCGATTTCGCGCGTCGCCATGGCAAAACGCGTCAAGCTATCCATCACTAAGAGAACCGACCGCCCTTGGGCGCGAAAATATTCGGCAATGCTTGTCGCATAGTGCGCACCACGTACGCGCAAGAGCGGAACGTCCGCTCCCGTCGCGGCCACCACGACCGACCGCGCCAGCCCTTCCGCACCCAAAGTCTGGTGCACAAACTCTTCGACCTCGCGGCCGCGCTCGCCGATCAACGCAATCACCGCGACATCGGCTTGCGCGCGGCGCACCATCATGCCGAGCAGCGAGCTCTTGCCTACACCGCCACCTGCGAAGATCCCAATCCGCTGTCCCTGACCCAGGCTGAGCAAACCATCGATCGCGCGCACGCCTACATGAAACTGACGCTCGACACTCCGTCGCCGCAAGGGATTGACCATTTCTCCCGAAAGCGGCATTTCGGCATCTGGCTCGGGCGGCGCAAGACCATCGATAGGACGCCCCAAAGGATCGACCACCCGGCCCAGCAGCGCATCACCGACGCGCGCAACGGCACGGCGATCGCGGCGGCGAAGCGGCATTCCGCAGCGGAGCCCTTCGGTTCGCCCGAGAGGCATCAAAAGCGTGCGATCTCCCCTCAAGCCAACCACTTGGACATCGATCGGTTGATTCATCGATCGCAGCTCGAAAAGGTCGCCAATCGCCGCCTGAATGCCGGTTGCCTCAAGGGTAAGCCCCACCACGTCGCAAAGACGTCCATCTGCCATCGGTGCCAAGTGAGACGCTGCAACCTTCGCATGCCGAGACCAATCAAACTCAGGCTTCATCGGAGCTCCGGGTGTCAGCATCGACCGCGTCGGCGCTTCGTAGGGATCGGATCGCGCGGCGAGCGTCGGCAAGGCGCGATTCGATGCTGGCGTCGACAATGCGGTCAACGCTTTCGAGCTCGCAGCCAAGACCTTCGAGAGAAGCATCGCGCTCAACTCGGACACGGACCCCTTCGCATTCGAACTCTTTTCCTTCGAACACATCGACAATCGTTTCGTAGGCATCCTCAGAGGCGCGCAAACACGCTTGCGGAACATGCCCCAACGCCCCCAACGCCTGCTGGATAACGTGGCGATAGGCATCAGGATTGGCGCTCAGGTGTTCACCGACCAACTCCGCTGCGAGCGCAAACGCCAGATCAAGGAGCGGCTCCTCCATGCTCTTCGCCACACGGTGACGTTCTGCGCCGAGTGCCCCCGCTGCTTCGGCGAATGCTTCGCTGCGCGCTTCGAGCTCGAGCGCAAGCTCGCTCGGCACCGACATCGACGGCGTATTCGGTGTCGACAGCGCTTCCGCCTCGGATGGGTCCATCTCGAGCACTGAAGCGTCCGTTTCGGGTGAAGGAGGCGCCTGACTCGGAACACGTTCCTCGCGAGCCGACTCCGCAGGCGGTCGACCTTCGACATCGCGCGTCTGATTTCGATTGACGATGTTGAGAGCCCCTTCGAGCGCTGAAAGCGGAGCATTGGCCAATGCATCAGGACTCATGGCAGACACGTTTGAGTAGCCTGCGTTGACGGACGAGTTGTCGTGGTCCGCCGCATCCCGGTATGACTGCCCGCTCCTCGATTCGACGGTGTCGAACACCGCCGGGCGTACCAGAGCCTGAGGATGATCGAGCCAGCCCGGCCCCCCGCGACGCCCTCGCGACGAAGACCCTGTCGCCCGAGGAAAATCAAGCGGCTGAACAGACTGACGCGAGGCGTTAGACATAGTCGCCGCCGCCCTCCCGCGCGATTTGTATCTTTCCATCGCGCTCCAAGCCGAGCGCGGTTTCTACAATCGCTCCCTGGGCTGCCTCTACGTCGGAAAGGCGCACCGGGCCCATGAGTTCCAACTCGTCGCGCAGCGTGGCCGCGGCACGCGCGGAAATATTCCCGAAGATCTTTTCTTTGAGCTCCTCGCTGGCCGTCTTGAGCGCGAGGGTAAGCTGGTCGGTGCTAATCTCTTTGAGCAGCGCCTGCATCCCGCGACCGTCCACGCGCAGGAGATGCTCAAACGTAAACATCGCCTTGCGCACCCGTTCGGCCGCTTCTGTATCAATGCCATCGAGCTCTTGAATCAGTTCTTCCGCTCGCTCGGCATCCAAGCGTTTGAGCAACCCAGCCGCCGCTTCAACTCCGTCGATCTCCTTTTTATCCATGTCGCCGAGCGCCTGCAGTTCAGCCGCGAACTGGCGTTCAATCTCGTCAACTACCGACTGCGGAACACTCTTCAGCAACGCGGTTCGCCGAAGAATTTCGGACTGCTGTTCGGCAGGAAAATGCCCAAGCAACTCGCTCGCATACTCTGGATCGAGCATCGAAAAAATAACCGCCAAGGTTTGCGTATGCTCTCGTTCGAGCATGGGAAGAATGGTGGCCACATCGAGCTTCCCGATATCCGCCATCGCGCCGTGCACCTCGCGCTTGCCTTCCCAGAGATCTGCGATCTGGCCTTCCCCGAGCGCCTTCCCCGCGAGGCGTCGCAAATAAGCGCCGCTGCCCTTCAGGCTGGTAGGAACACCTTGCTGAACCACCTCGATAAACTCACGATGAATTCCGAGAATCGCCTCGGGATCGACTTCCTCCAACGTCTCACTCGCGGCACGTAATTCCGCCACTTCCGGAGCTCGCAAAAACGACAGAATTCGCGTCGCGATCGACTCTTCGATGCTGACCAAAAAGAGAAGCGCCTTTTGCGCTCCGGAGAGCGACGACAAGGAAGGCGACGCAACCAGCGCTGAGGTGTCTTCCGCGTCGTTCACTGGTTCGGGATTGACCGCTAGATCCGTACTCATGATGGCTCCTGCTCGCTATGCTCCGCGTCGATGTTTCCTTCGATGAGCCAACCACGAACGACTCGAGCAGCTCGCGAAGGATCTTCGGCGGCAAGTTCCGCGGCGAGCATCTGAATCTCCTCTGCGCCCTGCGCCAACGCGTCGCCTTCGGAGAGACGATTTCTCAGCTCATCGGCCGACTCTCCGCTCCCCAATGCGCCGAGCTCGACGCTAGCAAGCCGTTGCTGAGCCGCTGCACTGACATCCCCGGGCAGCCCAAGAGGAGCTGCGCTTGCTTTCAACTCTTCGAGTTTCGCTGCCTCTTCCTGCTTCTTCTTCTTTTTCTTCGCCCGTAGGAACAGCAGCCCTCCCACCAGAAGGAGGAGCAAGGCGAAACCCCCTGCGGCGAGCGGAAAATAGGGTCGATAGGCGGCTAGCGGATCATTCGGATCAAACGCGCCGGCGGGGTCGGCGGTGGCGGCAAACGGCACGCATTTAACAGTCACACGGTCGCCGCGTTCTTCATTGATGCCTGCTGCGCTGGCGACGATCTCTTCAATCCGTTTCAGTTCGTCGTCAGGTCGCGGCTTGAACGTTCGAGATTCGCCCTCGCCTTTCCACAGCCCGTCCACCACCACCGCGATCGTCAACCGTTCCACACGACCGACCGGCTCGACTTGATGCTTGACCGTCTTGCTCACTTCGAAGTTGCGCGTTTCGTTTCTGCGCACCAACCCTTCGGTCGATGATGTCTGGTCGGGCTGTTCTCCGCCGGGAAGATTGGATGCCGCGCCAGGCACGCCTTCCGTCGCGTTTCTCGCGTTGGTGTCGCGCTCCTCGCTGATTTGAAAACTCCGCGGCGCGACTTCATCGGGAAGGTATCGTTCCTCGGTCCGTTCTTCTCGCGTGAAACTCACATCGGCAGCCACTCGAACTGCCGCCACCCCTGCGCCGAGCGTATCGTCAAGCAGCTGCTGGACGGATCGCTGCTTGGCTTTTTCGATTTCTCGTCGATACG
Source organism: Myxococcota bacterium (assembly GCA_028284955.1). Lineage (GTDB taxonomy): Bacteria > Myxococcota_A > Polyangia > Polyangiales > Houyiibacteriaceae > JANQQS01. Next base: position 29,901 of record JANQQS010000156.1, read on the forward strand.
AAAGAGAATCGGTCGCTGCTTTCCCGTCGGACTGTTCGCCGCCTACGCTCCGCCCTTGGCCATCCACGATGGTCACGTCGCCGGGCTCGAGGCCACGCACGCTCGACGCGACAAGGTGGCCGATGCCGCGCACCTGATCGTCGTTGAGTCGAAAACCAGGGCGCATATGAAGCGCCACCGACGCGCTCGCGTTCACTTCTCTATCCGCAAAAAGCGACCGACTCGGCAGCACCAAATGAACTCGCGCGCGCTCGACACCCGACAAATGCGCAATGGTTCGCGATAGCTCTCCTTCGAGAGCTCGGTGATACTTTACTTGTTCGGAAAACTCGCTTTCGCCAAATCGCTGTTCGTCGAACACTTCAAAGCCGACCCCGCTCTGGCTAGGAAGCCCGGATGCCGCGAGCGACATGCGCGATTCGTGTACGCGATCTTCAGGAACCAAAATCGTGCTGCCACCATCGGTCGGCTCGAACGGCACCTGCATGCCCGCGAGCTGCTCTTGAACACGTGCAGAATCGTTCTGCGACAGCTCGGAAAAAAGAACTGCCATATCCGATCCGCGATTCTGGGCAACCGCCCACACCGCGACGCCCACCAGAGCCGACACGCCTCCAAGCACCATGAGACGAGTTCTCAAAGACGCTGCGTTCCATCGTTCCTGAGCGCCACTGATGCGATCGGTCCAAGCGCTCATTCACTACGCTCCCATCCGCATGATCTCGCGATACGCTTCGAGCGCGCGATTGCGCACATTGGCGGCCAGCCGCAGAGAAATATCGGCGCGCTGCAGCGAAATCATGGTGCCGTGAAGGTCGTTGTTTTTTCCTTCGGCAAACGCGGTCGCCTGCGATTCGGCAACCTTTTGTTCGGCATCTACTCGCTCCACGAACTCGGAAAGTTGCTCGGAGAAATCCGTCGACAGATTCGTGGCTTCGCCTTCGGATGTTTCTGGCGTTGGCGTCGCCGTATTCTGTCGGGCAACCCCTTCGGGCTGCATCATGGGGAGTGCATTGGGAGAAAACGGCCCTTGAATCATCGCGCTCATGATCAAGACCCGATCGACAGCGCAGACTGCGCCATTCCCTTGATCGATTGCATCAGCGTCACGCCCGATTCGTAGGCACGAGACGCGGTAATCATATTCACCATTTCTTCCACCACGTTGACGTTGGGAAGCTCGACAAACCCTTGCTCGTCTGCGTCTGGATGGTTGGGGTCAAAGACCCGCTGAGGATCCGCTTCGTCGGCGCGGATTTCAGGCACCTCGACCATATGGGCCGAACGAGCGTGCGGGTCGGAGGCGAGCTCGGAGAATCGTTCAGAAATCGGAACCGCTCGAAATACCGGGTCTTGGCGTCGATAGGGTCCACCCTCTTCCGTTCGCGTAGTACGCGCATTGGCAAGGTTCGACGCCGTCACGTTCATTCGGGCCCGCTGGGCGTATAGCCCCGACGCGGTAATCTCCATGGCACTGAATAGGTTCATTGGGTTTCCTTATCCGTTCGCGTCGTTTGCGGTGTAACGAAGCATTCCTAAGTGTTGGCGAACGATTCGCGTCGCGGCTTCGAAACGCACATCATTCGCAGCAAGCTTCGACATCTCTCGTTCAAGGCTGACTGAGTTCCCGTCGCCTCCCGCACGAATCACCCGTTCCTCGGCAGATTCCACACGAGATTCGGTCGGTGTTCCGTGGATCGACAAATGGGTTTGATGGGTTCGCGATACGTCCATCGACCCTTGCATCGATTCTTCTCCCGAGCGCACCAGCTCGAGCGGTTCAAAACCTGGAGTGTCGACGTTCGCGATATTGGACGCGAGCACATTGTGCCGTTCCGAGTGGTAGTCGAGCGCCCGCTGGGCAGAGTGAACGAGATCAAACAACTGAGACATGAGTGTCCAGTGATTGAGCAATCCGCGTGCCAGCAGAACAATGCGCTAAAGTCTCCACAAAACCGTCCGAGTAGAAGCAAAGACACGCGTATATCGCCAACGCAGTGACACTGGACTGACATCTCCCTGGCAGGGCCGTGTTCCCGGAGGAGCTTTCCGCAGCCCCTCCCCCCACGGAATACGATTCCGCGGGGCCCCGCCGTTGTTCCGGAGGGGCTGGCCGCAGCCCCTTCCCCCACGGAATACGATTCCGCGGGGCCCCCTCCCAACGCCGCTTCGCGCTGCGCGGGGGGCCCTACGCCCCCTTGCTCTCTTCGTGCAGCGCTCGTGGTGAGTTGCTGCGCGTCGAGCTGTTCCATCTGTGTATTGAAAGGCGTGACGGTGTCCCAAGTCCGGCCGCTCACGCGTCCGCCCCACCGCGTCGCGGCGGGGCCCCAGCAGCACGCCACTCACGCATCCCGGTCACGTGCCTCCTGGCGGGGGAGTTTGGGTGACTGTGTTGCTCGGAGGGTTTGAGGCAAACCCTCCCCCACGCGGGTACAACCCGCGCGGGTCCCTCGCCCAACTCCGGCCGCTGCGCGGCCGCCCCACCGCGTAGCGGCGGGGCCCCAGCAGATCACCCCCACGTAACCATGTCACGTGGTTCCTGGCGGGGGAGTTTGGGTGATCGGCGGGGTCGTACCCCGACGAGAGGGTCTGGGTGCCAGACCCTCAAACAACAAAGGGCCAGACCCTCCAGAAACATCAGACCGCTTGGCTGAACTGGCGCTTTTTGAGCTTTTCGACGAGGGTCGTGCGGTTCATGCGCAGGATCGATGCGGCTTGGTTTTTGTTCCAGCCGGTTCGTTCGAGCGCTTGGAGAATCAATGCGTTTTCGAATTTCTCCACCGCATCTCGCAGATCGATTCCATCGGCCGGCAGCTCTGGCTGGTCGACCGCGCGGCCGTGATTTTGCGCCTTCCGGATGCGTTCGGGCAGATCTTCGAGATCGATTGATCCCTCGGTCTTCAACACCACGATTCGTTCGATGGTGTTTTCCAGCTGGCGGATATTGCCTGGCCAGTTGAACGCGACGAGAGCCTCCATCGCCTCGTCGGAAATCCCGGTAATGGAACGCCCGCGCCGCTCGTTGGTCCGACCGACGAAGGTTTCGACGAGCTCGACAATATCTCGGCGTCGCTCACGAAGGGGCAACAATGCGATCGGTATCACATTGATTCGATACAAAAGATCTTCGCGGAACGTGCGCGACTGGACCATTTCATCGAGGTCGCGGTTCGTCGCCGCGACGATCCGTACGTCCACCTTACGGACTTTCGAATCGCCGACCGCGCACACTTCCTTCTCTTGGAGCACACGCAGAAGCTTGGATTGCAAGGCGAGGGGCAGCTCACCGATTTCGTCGAGAAAAATGGTTCCGCCATCAGCCGCAGCAAAACGACCCTGACGAGAAACGGTAGCCCCGGTGAATGCGCCTCGAACGTGGCCAAATAGCTCACTCTCAAGCAGATTCTCGGGTATCGCGGCGCAGTTGACGGTGACGAACGGTCCGCTCGATCGGTCGCTTGCCTTGTGCACCGCGCGCGCCACGAGCTCCTTTCCTGTCCCGCTTTCCCCCGTGATCATGACCGAACAATCAGTATCCGCGACGCGCTCGATGATGCTAAATGCATCCATCAGGCTGGTATGAGAGCCTACAATTTCCGGCGCGTAGCGCGATCGCCAGGATTCGATCGGTGTGCGTGGCAACACATTCTTTCGAAGCCCCGTCGTTCCCCGTGAAGCCGCTCGTCGTAGCGCCTCATCAAGCGCTTCAAACGAGAATGGTTTGAGCAAAAAGTCAGCGGCACCCCGTTTGAGCGCGCTGATTGGATGATCAATATCATCCTCACCAGTCATCACGATAATCGACGGGGCCATGGCGTCACGGGCCGAGCGATCAACGAGCTCAAACCCACCGCCATCCGGCAAAACTACATCGGTAATGACCGTACCCACTTCAGAATGCGCGTCTAGCGCCGCATGGGCTGCTTCGAGCGTTGCGGCTTCAATGACGTGGTAGTCGGAACGTTTGAGATACCTGGCCAAGGCACGTCGCAAAGACTCGTCGTCCTCTACAATCAGGATCGTTTCGCTCACCCACACCTCCTCGATCAGCTCTTTCTATAATACGGCAAAACTGAAACTTTTTTAGGTGGGCGATTAGAAAATCGTCGATTCTTTCTCATTCTAGCCCTCAGGGATGAACCTCCATCCATCTTCAATACGAAAAAATCGCTAAAGGGATCGTACGGACAGCCGAATCTTTTCTATGTGTTTAAAAGCAGTTCTTCCTCGAACCTCTCCGTTGCGTCCCGCCTTGAACCACCTCCCGTAGACGCCGACCGGAATTCTCGCGAAGCCTCGTTTGCGATCGATTTGCAAACCGGCCGCGTCATCGAGGCGAACGCCGGGCTCGAATCGATCATAGGGCATGCCGCGGAACATTTGATTGGCACGCGTCTCGATGTACTTCAGCCGGGATGTCCGACCCCGCACACCAAGCCTTTAACGGAAACAGTGTGGAGGACGCCAGGGCTGCACGAGGATATATGTATCGCCCGCGCAGGTGAATCGTATGCGATCGTATCCTTGCGGGTGAGCCACGACCTGACGGACGCTCGCCAGCGGGCAATATGCATCGTGCGAGATGAAACCGAACGACGACGCTTGGAGTTCGAGCTCATCGATCAGCATGTCGCCTTGCTTCGAAGTTTGGAGGAAACAGAACTACAGAAACGCCGCGTCGAAGCACTATCGACGCGGCTTCGGGAAGCCACGAGACGAGCCGCACTCAGCGAAGTCGTCGCAGAAGTCGCACATTGCATTAACAACCCTCTGGGCGCGCTATCAAGCTCGCTTCGTGTACTCCAGCAAAAACTCGACAGGAACGAGACCGTTTCGACCTCCGAGCAACAAATACTCGAACGTTGCGAACAGCTCACAAAGAGAATCTCGCGTTCCGTAGACGAGCTACGTGCCGCTTGCCATCACGCCCTTCCCGCAGGAACCTCCGAACACTGCAACGTCGAGCAAGAAGTGCGCTCCGCAATGGATGTGCTGGCGCATCGAAAACCGCCAGGGGTTCATATCTCGGTTTGCTTGGATCCGAATCTCTTCGCTCGTATACCCGCCGACGAACTACATCATTGCGCCACGAATCTGATTGCCAATGCGTTCGACGCCGTCGGTCACGAGGGAACAATCCATATCGACGCCTGGCGCGACGAAAATCTCGCCAAACTACGGGTTCGAGACAGCGGTCCCGGAATCGACGAGTCACTCCGTGACCGTATCTTCGAACCATTCTTTTCGACGAAACGGTCGCCCGGTGACAATAGCCCGAAGCAGTCGACGGGAAAGCCACCGATCGGAGGCATGGGGGTAGGTCTCTCCGTAGCGCGCAGAACTGCCCTGCGACATCAAGGGTCACTGGTCCTCGAGTGCACTCCTAAGGGTGCTTCCTTTCTTTTGAAAGTACCCGCTACGAACGAAGAGATTGGAATAGAGGTAGCTCCATGAGCATCTCGTCATACTTCGGAAGGCAAGAAGGTGTCGATGAGAGGCAGAGCTTTGCCTCGCACCAAAGCGTGTTGGTTGTGGATGATGATCCGATGGTTCGGAGCGCGTTGGTCGACGAACTCGGGATTGATTTTGATGTCACCGGTGTGGGAAGTGGCGAGGATGCGCTCAGCCGCTTGGAACGACGCCGCTATGACGCCCTGGTCACCGACGTGCGCATGCCGGGAATGGATGGCGTCACCCTCATGGACCGCGCGCGCACAATGCAGCCAGACCTCGTACGCATTTTTCTCACGGGCTACGCCGATGACCACGTCGTGCGCTCGGCAATTGCTTGGGGCGCCTACAAGCTTCGCAAGCCATGGGGTTCAGAACTCACCGTCACTTTGCGGAGCGCTCTGCAGCACAAGGAGCAGTACGCGCGAATGAGGCGTATGGCTGCGCTGGGGGCGGTCGCCGCGGGGGTCGCTCATGACGTCCGATCTCCGCTCAGCGCGCTCAAGATGAACATGACTTTGCTCGATGAAGAACTCAAAGAGCAACCGATCTTCGAAGTCTTGCGAGATATTCTTGCCGACAACCACAACGCGATCGAAGCGATCGAGCGGGTTCTTCATACGATGCACGCGGTGTCCGAACGACCCGAGTCATCGGGCCCGGTAGATATCCACTACGCCATCGACCTGGCGGTGCGACTGTCCCGCCGGCAGTTCTCAGAACGGAATATCCAGGTTCGCGTGGATGCGCCAAAGCAACTTGCCGCTACCGGAACACCTGGAGAAGTTGGCCAGGTGCTGCTCAACTTGTTGACCAACGGCGCGCAAGCAAGCCCTCGCGGTGGAACGGTGGAAATTCGAGCTCAACAATACGAACGATGGGCATCCATCACCGTACACGACTCGGGGTGGGGCGTGAACGCCGACGACGCGGAAACAATTTTCACGCCGTTCCAAACTTCGAAGCCCGACGGCATGGGGCTTGGACTTTCTATTTCTCGCGAGATGGCAAGACGCCACGGAGGAGATCTCGTTCTTCGAAATCCAGGAGAACCCGGCGCCTGTTTCGAACTCCGTCTACCGCTGGCCCAGCCGGAAGCACCCACGACGAAAATGCGGCCAGTTCCTCCTTCATCTAACTCTTCCTCATCGCATGAAGCTGGCGCCGCACCTAGTGCCTAGTCCCATTTGAAACGATTGAAGGACTAAGCATTAGTACTTTGTAAGTCGCAGATAGACATGCGCCCAGGTCAACATGAGTACCGGAATCACCGCGAGCACGCCAACGCAGCACGCGCTGAACCCAACCAGCACCAACCCACATCCGATGAGGCTGAGCACCAGTAGATTGACGCGGTGTCCATCCGTAAACGCCCAGCTCTCCTTCAGTGCTTGAATGGGCCCGACATTACGGTCCACAAGCAAAGGCCCGGCAAGCACTACCCCGAGCCAAAAGATGACGCCGGGAACGATACAAAGCAGCAGACCAAATGAGGTCACTGCGTTGGTGATCAGCTGCAGCACAAACATCGGCACCAAGTAGGGCGTGCCGGTGAACACATCTGCAAACGCGTAGGCTTCGCCTCGAACCGCACGTAACGCGAATACCAGCGATCCGGCCATGCAATACGAGCCGAGCACCAAACCGATCAGGGTCATGAGCGCAGAAATCGCGTATCCAACGATGGTTCCGCCGTCGTCCCCCAAGATGACCTCCGCGATGGTCGACAGAACCGGGCCGACAATGCTGGGGGTGGCCTCGATGAGAGTGATTGCGATCAGCGGGAGCAACAGACCCGCAGGGTCTTCCTTTACCTTTTCAAACGCGAAGGTAATCGACTCGATTGGCGACCACGGAGTTCCCGACGCGGGCTCCTGTGGTTCGGGCTCTACTGCTTCGCTCCACTCCATATCGCCTTAGCCTCCCCGCACGGACCGAACCGAAGTTTGCGATCGTGTACTAGCACAAACTACATAGCCAGAGCGAGGCTCCGGCACCATTGACTGTTCGCAATAATCTGGCTACTCGCGTGCTATGAGAAGATCGACTCGGTTCAGCGTGGCCGCAGCATTGTGTGTCGCTTGTTGGTTCATCCCGCAAAACGGAGAAGCCCAATACCGGGGTCGGTCAGGTCGTTTTCAAGCAGGGTTCGGCTTTGGCTTCACCGCCGACCCGACTAGCTTCGCGTTTGATTTCAAGACCGGCTATTACTTCACCGAAAACATCAGCCTCGTACCTCGCTTCTCCGTTGGATTTGACGACGATTTCACACTCTTCTTTCTTATGGCCGACGGGCGCTATTCGTTTGATATCCGCAACGCGAGGCTGGCCGAACTGAAACCTTTTGTCGGTTTCGGCTTGGGAGCCACCATCGCCAAACCCGATCAGGCCGACGCCGACGCGGCGTTTACATTCGAGTTTCCCGTGGGCTTCGACTACTACATCCGGCCGAACTGGTCCGTGGGGACAGAGATGCAATTCATGGTTCCGATTGGACTGTCCGGAGACAACTTCATCTTTGAGTGGATTGTCATCAACGGCCGCTATCTGTTTTGACGGGACCCAGTTGACTTCTCTCCGCTCAGCTTGAGCTAGGCTGACCCCGCATTTTTCGCACAACGTTCGTGCTTCCATAAGTGAGCAACGCGAGCGCTGCCACGAGGCCCATCCAGAGCACCAGATGCGTCTTCGCCCGCAGGCCAAAGTAGAGCATCCACAGCGCAAGCATCGCATAGGCCGCGGCGGCAACCAAACGAAAGGCAGATGGTCGCTTTACGTCGCGACGCGAAAAGCGCACTTTAAACAGGGTCAAAACCGTCACCAGAGTGAACAGGGTAAGGATCGCGCTGACATCATGCATGATCTCCTGAAACGGTTGGACCAAAACGATCACGATCGCGATCGCTCCCTGCAAGAGTACCGAGCCCACTGGCGGTCGTCCGTCGGCCTTTGCAAATATTCGCGGAAGAAAACCATCTTGAGCCATCGCGGCGCAGACTCGAGGACCCACAAACATCATCGCGCTGGCCGCGGAAATCAGCGCCACGACCATCATCAGAGAAGCAACGTGGCCCGCCGTGTCGCCGAGCCACTGGGCGATAAGCACGTGGGCAAGGGTAATCCGGGTTTCTTCGTAGGTATGGACCGCCGACGCCATCTCTGGCTTAAGGTTCGCGACAAAGACCCAGTTGATGAGCAAATATACGACGCCGACCCCTAGACAACCCCATATCGTAGCGCGCGCCACATCTCGTTTCGGGTTTCCGAATTCCTCGCTCGCGTACACCGCAGCGTTCCACCCGCTGAACGCAAACGCGATGTAGAACAAGCTGGCCATAAACGGAGACCAGCGAAAACCTTCGCCGCCTTGGGGCGAAACCCCAGTTGAGGCCTGCCACTCGGTGCTCGCCAATCCCACCGCGAGAAACGCGATCACGATCAGAATCTTTAGCGCGACAAGTAGGTCTTGGCCGATTTGAGACGCACGAAGATTTGCAGTGTGCAGCAACGTAATCGCCAGCACCAAAACGATCGCCACCGTCGTTGTACCAATGGCGGGAATCAGTGTCTTCAAGAACGCCGCCGCGGCAATGGCGCCGATGGCCACAGGACCCGAAAAACCAACCAGCACCGACGCCCAACCCGCAAGGTACCCCAGCGCAGGATGCACTAAATCGGACAAATATCGGTATTCGCCGCCTGATTGAGGGACGAGCTCAGCGAGTGTCGCATAGCTCAGCGCGCCGCATAGCGCGAACGCGGTGCCAACGAGCCACGCAACGAGGATCGTCCGTCCGCTGAGGTCTTGAACCATAAAGCCGGTGGAAAGAAAAACTCCGGACCCGACCATGTTTCCAACGACGAGTCCGACCCCAGACCACACACTCAGTTGCGGTGATGACATGTCGTCGATTCAGCCTTGATGGATCTGGTAGCCCAGCCGGGCTACTTGTTTCGCCGCCGCCTAGAGACGGCAGTCGATCCACGCGACAAACGCGCTCCGATTCAGGTCTTCCGGCGTGCAGGTCTCCGCGCTTCCGCTCCGAGACCATTCGCAAAAACTTGGATCGAGCTGAGCGTACTCCTCGCCCAGCCAAAGAAGACCCACCTGGCGCTCGAGTTCGGGATCTTGAAATGTCTGCTGGAGATGGGTCAGCACGCTTTCAGCCCGACCCTGCGACAACTCGCTGTTCACCTGGACTGGGCCATCGGGGGAAGCTCGGGCAACCACGAAAAAGTAGCTCGCCCCACGTCGATCGGCGAATACCCTGTCCACCAAAGCGTGATCGGCCGCATCCAAGTCCGATGATGCTTTGTCGAATTGGACGATCCCTCCGCGCTTTTGCATCGGGACAAAAAGCGCGTTGAAATCTGCGTCGTCCATCGTTGCGACGTTCTTCGCTTGCACGGGCTGGCATCCTCGCCCCCCGGTGCTGCCGATGAGACCGCAGCTTTGAAGCACCCGTCGGAGAATCTTCTTGAGCTCCGGCGTGCAGTACTGCTCGTTGGCTGCCGCCGCAACAGCTGCTTCAGGCTCTTCTTTGCGGCCCGTCTCTTCGGCGGCAAGTCGCGCTTCCGCTGCACCAGTCCAGCTCACCACCAAAGCCACGGGAAGCAACAGCAATACGACGCCAATCGCGCCTACAAGCGTTCGAATCATGGCTGTGCCTCCTCTGCCGCGCCTCCGGTAGCCGACCCGCCCGGCGGTGATGGAGTATCGGTGGGCGGCGGCGTTGGACTGGGCGCTGCGGCACCTCCGCTCGGCGGCGCAGAAGGTGGTTCCCCAGGAGACGGGCTTCCACCCGAAGGCGTCGTTTCGTCCGCCGGCGCGTCTCCCGTAGCAGACCCAGGAAGATTTGCGTTCGAATCGGCAGGCGAGTCACCAGTCGGTTCACCCGCTGCCGTGTCTTCCGCCGCAGGGACGGTTTCTCCCTGCCCGCGCGGCGCATTTGCGCCGGAGTTGGATTCGGTATTCGCGGGTGTTGGTGTCGACGGGCGAGCGGGCTCTCGCGGAGGTACCGCTCCCGGAGCCGATGGTCCCCGAGGAGCTACGCCGCCCGCCGGGGTCTCTTCGCGCGGCATCCGAGGGCGGGTTTTGGCTCGTTCGACGAGACGGGTCAGTGCGTAGTCCATGCCCAAGTCGGTGTCTGCATCGCACATCCGCATGCCGGCGACGTAGACTTGAGGCGTCAACACCGGCATCTGGTTGTGCACCGCCCACCGCAGCCCGAGGTTCAGTTTGGAGCGGATGCGCGGCGACCCGATGCAATCTTTGAGCTGTGGGAACTCCGCGCTGACCATCTGCGCTGGAGCATTGGGGTTGTTCGCGGCGGCTTCTCGAATGCGATCCTGGTGCTCGAACGACCAGGCCAGGACTCGCGACGCATCGTTTCCCGCGCAGAGAATCGCTTCGCTCACCGCACAGGCGCCGGGATGAATCGGTCGATCCACCATCCAGTTGCATTCACTATCCAACGGAAACAGCAGCGCCCTTCGGTGAAGCTGCTGCGCCTCGGAGAGCGCCTGAAAGCGTCGTTCGAAGCCCCGACACGCCGGACAAAGCGGGTCGAGAACCTCCACCACATCGATTCCGAGACCGCCCCCGCGAGCATTTCCGCCCACGGGAACGAGCACGCCACTCGGGTCTGCCGGCGCAGAGAGCTCTCCGCAACTGCCGATGTAGCGATCGAACGCGGGCGCGCGCATCGCGTAAGCCATCACCGGAAAGGAGACAAAGAGCACACCAAGAACAAAGAGGCCAAGCCCACCCAGCATCGACAAGCGAGTCGTCGGTGCATCGTCGCGATCGTCCGCCGACGAGACGGCGCGCAGCGAATCAGACCTCCGCGCCCGAAGCCAAAGACCAACCGCAGCGACAAACGCCAAAACGCTCGATGCGTAGATCCCTACGCATAGCTTGCACGTGGTATCGAGCTCGGAGATCGAAATGATCCCCATCACGAGCGAGGCCAAGAGCGGCAAACAGGTCGCCAACATGAGGAATAACGTCGCGCCGCTGTCTTCCTGCATGCGAAACAAAACAATCGAGACGGTCCAAAAGACCAAAAAAAGAAAAACCGACATCGCCGGAAGCGCAATCGGCACGCCCCCCCATATCGACGTTCTAAACACCGAAGAGTAGGGGCTCATGAGCGTGACTTCGCAGCCCGACGACTCCGACGCGTCCGCCCCCACGATTCCCGGCAAGAACGAGCAATGCACACCGTGGACCTGCCGATCCAAATGCGCCGTGAAGTCGTATGAGGAAAACGCCGCGAACGCGAACCCAGCGAGCCCCGCGACAAAAACGGCAACGGTCAGCGGATGCGGTCGCATCGTACGATCTCCTCCATGGGGGCGCCTTTCGCCAAAATCGGAGACACAGCCTTTCTTGGACTGGAGAGCCTCCTCGCCTGCGGGATCCTATCCAGGAAGCCGCGCGCGCGTCCACTCCGCGGCCATTGCGCGGAATTTGTGGAACCAATACAGCGAGTTACGCGGCCACGATCTCGCGACGAACCGTGGGAGACCGCTCAGGATGGGAGCTTCCGGCCTCCAAAGCGAGCGCCATGGCCGCTTCAACGGCGAGTCGATGCCGAGCGAGGGGAGCAAGCGCCTGCATCAGCGCGATGGCCGATGGAAAGCGCTGCTCACGGTCGCGCGCAAGGAGACGAGAGACAATCGCCTCGAGCTTCGGATCGACATCCGGAAGATGTTTTCGTAACACGGGAGCATCCTCGCGAATGATTCGCCTCAGCAGTCGAGGAATGCTCTCCTCGGCGAACGGCGCAACCCCCGTCAGGCACTCGTACATAACCACTCCGACCGCGAAAAGGTCGGCCCGTGCATCGACGTTGGGATCACCCGCCGCCTGCTCAGGGGACACATAGCTCGGCGTTCCGTAGACGCGACCCCGTTCTCGATCCCGCTCCGCATAGGGCGCAAAAGCGCTCGCGCAAACGCCAAAGTCGAGCAAACTCACATTCAGCGCGCCCTCTACCGATCGGTCGAGCAGAATATGCTCCGGTTTGATGTCCCGATGCACGTACCCCCGCCGGTGTACATGGTGAAGAATGGCGGCCAGCCGCATCGCGAGGGCGATGGTTTCGTCTGCGTCGAGCGGGCCGCGACCTTGTAGAGGAAGACCACCGTGGTGAGGTGCTCTGCGACGAAGAATCCTGCTGAGCGCTTCGCTGTGGAGGTAGCGAAATACGACGTACGGCGACCCATCGCGGAGGAGTCCTTGGTCCAAAACCGGCACCACACCAGGATGGCGCACGCGGTATCCAACCTCGGCTTCGCGCAACAGCCGCCGGGTGAGATCGGCATTTCGGACGAACTGCGGACGCATCGTCTTTACCACGACTGTTTCGTGATCGCTGAGACGCGTCGCCTCAAACACGATGCCCGTGCCACCGACGCCGATGCATGCGCCGACCTCGTATTGGCCATCAAGCACGCTGCCTCGGAGATCCGGTCGTTCATCGAACGTCACGGCGTCACGATCGGGGTTCTTGGACTCTACGTCAAAAAACCCGCAGCACTCGGGTCGAACGGCGCGCCGATTGATCGGGCCCACCGGTGCTCGAACGGAAGGCGAGCGTCGCAAATCTTCGTTGCGCGACACCACAGCGCGCGCGAACTGATTGTCGGGAGAGCGATTTCGGTCCACCCGACGAACTGCCGTCGCGACGTCCTCGAACGCTTCTGGCGGGTGCTGCTCACCCAGCGTTACCGCATACAGATCACAGTTCGTATTGCGAGACCCCACGTCGGTAGAGTACGGCGACCGGGCTCCAACGTGAACCCTCATCGCAGCTTTCCAACCAAAAGCCTTCCGAACCGCAGTTTTGGGCTCTCGAGGTAAGCTCTAGGGGTTACTCCAAAGGCTCACCAAAGCGTCTCTAGAGACTAAAGCAAAGGCTGCTTGCGTTGGTCGTGAGCTTCTCGCTCGCAGCGGGAACGGGATCAGGATCAGGATCAGCGTCGGGAACGGGGTCAGGATCAGGAGAGCTGCGGGTTTGGGGTCGGGAGGGGGGTTGACTGGCGGTGCTTCGGGTCCGGGAGGCTGCGGGTCATATTGGGGTCCTTTGATTTGGGGTTCTCAGCGGGGTGTGAACCCCAAATCAAAGGACCCCAATATGACTGTTCATTCGTCAAACACTTTGGC
>JANQQS010000211.1 GCA_028284955.1 Myxococcota bacterium
GACGGGTCCGAAAGATCAAACAGTAAGAACCAAAGTGAACCAAAGTGTTACCCATGTCCCCGGTCTAAAGTGTTACCCATGTCCCGGTTTGACACGCGGGTCGTACCCGCGGGGGGGAGGGTTTGCTTCAAACCTTCCAGCCAACACCGTTAGCTGCCCGTTACTAGGTCTTCTAGCTCGACGAAGTCCCCGAGGTATTTCGCGCGCTCCAAAGTCAGCCTGGCTCCTCCGGCACCGCCCACCAAAAGCTGAGAGCGAAAAGGAAGAGTTTTCTCGAGTTCCTGAACGCACTGCCGAGTCTCATTTGAAGGCAGTTGCACGATCGACATGAGAACCAATTGCGATTGAAGTTGTTCCGCTGCGTAGCGAATCTCGTCAGCCGGTAAGTCCGTTCCCAAGTATACGACCCGCGCTCTGTGCACAGCAGCCACGAGGCTCGCCATCAACGCTCCGAATTCGTGCCGCTCTCCTTGAGGTGTGGCGACGAGGACCCGCTGTCGTCCCGGTTGTGAGCCGCCATAGGTCCGAGTGATGGCGATGATCAACGACCGCAAAATGGACGAGGCGATGTGTTCGTGCACCACACGAAGCTCCCCGGCTTCCCAGCGATCACCCAACTCGCGCAAAATCGGCCCGACCAACTCGTTGATGAACACCTTCGGCTCAAGCGTCGCTGCCGCACGGGCAGTAAGCTGCTCGGCCGACGCAACGTCCAAGTTCTCTATGTAGTTGAGAAACCGATCGCGTTGGCCGATGATGCGACGAGATGGCTGATCCGAACCCGACGCGTGAAGCGCGATCGAACGCTCAAGCGCCTCGTCTGGAAGCTGAGCAATGCCTCCAATGGAATGGCCAAGGTCGACCAAGTCTTTGAGGAGGGCGAGCCTTGCCACATCACGGTCGGTATACAGCCGACCGCCAGCTGGAGTTCGCCTCGGGGTCACCGCATCGTACCGCCGTTCCCACATGCGGATGGTGTGCGCGCTAAGCCCAGTAAGGCGCGCGACCATGCCGACACGATATCTCGGCTCGTCCGACTGCGATTTCGATTCTAGCGCAGCGTTTGCATCCATCGTTCTACTTCTGACTGAATCCGCGGGGTGGTCCGGTGAGGCTCAAACTCAGCGAAGGTGCGCTGCAGATAATCGCTCACGTGATCGAAGCCGACTCCTGAAACACATTCTCGCATGAGGTCATGCAGCTCCATGCCATCGAACGTGCCTTCGTACACCCCGTGCTGCATGATTTGCATGGCGTCGTATGCGCTCGCACTGACTCGCTCGGACAGCCACACCCACGGCCAGGTGAGTCGCGCCCTCCGTTCGTCGGCCAGCACAAACTCACTGGGAGCCGGCCGCAACAAGCTCGACAGATCATCGAGCATCTGCATCCCAACACCAACTTTGTGGCCGAAGGATCGGAGCTCCTGCACACGCTCGGCCTCGGCTCCCGCGCACACTGCGCCAAGCGTTGCCCCGAGTTCAAACAATGTGGCCGTCCGGAGTCGCGTGATCACTTCCACAATGCTGCGCACCTCCGGCTGAGTAACGTTGTGCGCCTGCATCGCATGGTCCAACGCGCGGCCCTGCTCGATGCGCATAATGCCCATCGTGGCTTCCCGATAGAGAACCGCGAGCACGTCGCTGGACGCCGGAAGCTTGGCCATCATCATCAACGTCAGATAGGGAGAGGTCTCTGCGTCCCAGTCTTCGATGCTGGCTTCGATGCCGGGTCCATATCCGCCATCCGGATCTTGTTGTTCCGCGACGCCTTCCGAAAACGGCCCCGCGACGTATTGAATGAAATCAAAAATCGTTGAGAGCTGTCGCGGAAACGCGTCACCATCACCCCCGGCGAGCACCCAAGCTTCTTCCACCCAGTGAGCCAAAATTGTATTGCGGGCTTGAGGGAGCTCCCGGCTGAGAACCGACTGCTGCCAGAGTTGATCGGAAACGCTTCCTGGCGGCAGGTCGAGCGTCTTCTCGAGAGAGGCCCCCGCGAGCTCTCTCTGGAGAAGCGTGAGAATGGGAGATAGGCCGCTATTCGATCCGCTCCCCATACGCGAACTGTGAGCCATGACAATATATTGTCTAGATCATGACTAACATCACGTCAATATCCCCAACCGGGATATCGGCTATTTTCGAGGATGTACCGGGAATGGTGGCGAAACCCTTTACACGCCATGTCTAAGTTTTGTAACACAAATGACGCAATGCGTTGTTTCGCCCACAAATTAGGTGAGTAACGAATCATCCTCCGTGTTGCGGCGGGGGCAAGTCCGAAGTGGCCAGCGCTCCATCGACCAGGTGCTCATCGATATCTTCACCGTCGCTCGGCACATTGAGCGCCCGTTCCAAGCGAGCCAGTCGCTGCCGAAGCCGGTCGTTTTCGTCGCGTAGCGATCGCAGCATCATACTTACCGGGTCCGGCAAGCTCGCGTGATCAAGCGTGGCATCGAATCGTGCCCGTCGGTCTCGCCCACGAGACACCGTTCGCCCGGGGACCCCGACGACAGTCGAACCTTCGCTCACCGGATGGATGACCACTGAGCCCGAACCAATCCGCGCCCCGTCGCCGATTGGAATATTTCCGAGCACACACGCATTCGTTCCCACGACGACTTGTTTGCCCAAACGAGGATGCCGCTGGGTGCGGTCTCTGCGCGTTCCTCCAAGGACCACGCCTTTAAACAGGATGCATCCATCTCCGACCACCGCGGTTTCTCCGACCACCACGCCCATCCCATGGTCGATAAACACGCCCTGTCCGAAATGCGCGGCCGGATGAATCTCCACGCCGGTCACAAAACGATTCATCTGGGAGACGACCCGCGCGGACAACTTATTGCCGGAACCCCAGAGCGCGTGAGCGGCACGATGCATCCAAATCGCGTGCAGCCCGGGATAGGTCAACACGACCTCGACTCGGCTGCGGGCCGCAGGGTCGTGACTCATCACCGCATCCACGTCGCGCACGTAGCAGGCGACCCGCGCCCGCAGGCGACCAACCCACGTTCGCTCTCGACGTACCTGCGCGCAATCCGGGGTGGGGGGAGTAACTTGCGGTTGTTCCGACATCTGTTTTGAAGTGATTCGACGAGACCCGGTTGAGCTCAGATCGTAGTCCCCGCAGCGCGCGACGTCGAGTTGGCGGCACACCGCGCGCGAGGATATTTGTGTGGGGGGGTAGGTACCGGAATATTGCGGGTATTGGGGTCTTGAGGACGCGGATTGTGTCAAAAAAGAAAAAAAAGAAAAAGGGCCTGCAGTCTTTGGCCGAGTTCATGGACTCAGCGAAACCCCGCGCACCGAAGCCAGCCTCTCCGCCGCGACGCCTCCCATCAACGAAACGCCCACCATCAAAACGCCTGCCGCCCGCGCCATCCCCCAACGCTGCCTCTCTAGACCCAAAACCCAAGATCTCGCGGCACGCTGCCCAGGGAAGCGCACGCAGCGCGGAAGACCAACGCGCTTGGCAAGCGGCCTACTCCGACGTCCGACCACTGGCGCAGCCCGGTCGTAAGTTCGGGTCGCAACGTAAACCAATACCCCGAGATAGGGAACACCCAGCCGCAAGCGACCAAGCTCGAGCCGCGCAATCGCGGGCCGCTGAAGAACTAGCCCGGGCCCACCTCGACGCGCTCGTGGCAGGAGGCGTTCGCTTTTCGGTCACCCACGACGACGACACCGTCACAGGGCTGCGGCACGGCGCTCACGCGAGCATGTTGAACACTCTTCCCGGAATCACACCCCATGCGCGCATCGATCTTCACGGACTGCGCGGAGCCGAAGCGAAACAAGAGGTCACGCGGTTCATACGCGGTCGCCACCAGAAAGGAGACCGCGTACTGCTGATCATTCACGGCCAGGGGCGACACAGCGAGGGCGGCATCGGCGTCCTCAAGCACCAAGTGGTCCACGCCCTGACCAAGGGAGGCGGAGCACCTCTCGTGGCGGCCTTCTGCACCGCACCATCGAAACTCGGCGGAAACGGCGCCATGCTCGTTCGGCTCGCGTAGGGCATTCGGCGTCGGGCTCGGTTTCGGTCGCGCTTGCTTTTTCCGTTCGATGCAGGGTAGGACCCGTCGCATGACGTTGGAACGGTGTTCGGAGGTGCGTCGTGTTTGAACGCGAGCTGGGTGAAGCTACGCGAATGGCGCGTGCAGCAGGGGATATTCTGCTCGACATCTACAAAGGCGACTTTGGGGTTTCGTACAAAGGGAACTCTGACCCCGTCACCGAAGCGGACCGAAGAGCGAACGAATACCTGGTGGCTGAGCTGCGCCGATTGTTCCCGTCGGACGGCGTGGTCGCCGAGGAGTCGGCGGACCGGAGCGATGCGCTCAAAAGCGGCCGGTGTTGGTATGTCGATCCGCTCGACGGCACCAAAGAATTCATCGCAAAGAACGGCGAATTTTCGGTCATGCTGGGCCTAGCCGTCGAAGGGGCGTCGATTCTCGGCGTGGTCTACAAGCCAGATGGCGACAAGCTTTATCGCGGCATCGTTGGTTCTGGCGCCACGCTGGAACACAACGGCACAACGAAACCGCTACGCGTTCGCGACCTGCCGGCCGCGGGAATGCGGCTGGTGGTTTCCCGCTCTCATCGTTCCGACGTGATGGACGATTTCGTCAACCGAACAGGGATCGAAGACGAAACCAAAAGCGGTTCAGTAGGCCTCAAGGTTGGTCTCATCGCCGAAGAGATCGCTGACGTCTACGTTCACTTTTCAGACAAATCGTGCAGCTGGGACGCCTGCGGGCCCGATGCGATCATTCGCGCCGCCGGAGGGCGGTTCACCGATCTCGCGGGAGACCCTTTTGTCTACGGCGGCACGAATCTGCACAACAGCCGCGGAATCTTGGCATGTTCCGATTCGGTATTCTCGAGAGTCCTCCCCGCCGCGCGCGAGCTCGGGCAGCAGGTTGGCTTGCTCGGCTAGCCGAGGTTCTTCGCATCATCCTCACGCCTGCGGGGAGACTGGAGTCGCCGGAAACATAGGGGCACCTCGGACGCCTCGTTCGACCGCTTCCATCACGGCGAGCACGCGATCTTCCTGCCACGGTCGACCCACAATCTGCACGCCTATCGGAAGCCCCAACCCGGCGCGTTGAATCTGAGCCGCGCGTCTGTCCACTCGGCTTGCGCCTGGTTCGCGACGGAGCTCGTGCTCCTCCACGCGGGTTACCGGAACCACGCCGGCGGGAAAGTCGAGCAGATTGTAGCGCGCCAAGTTGTTGAAGCCGAGCGTGAAATCGTACGCCGCACCAAAAGGAGGCGCGTTCGTCGCGTAGGCGGGGGTAAGGAGCGCATCGATACAAAGTCGGTTCCAGCGCTCTAGCTCTCGAACTCGAAGCTCAACGCGGCGGCTCGCAAGCTGCCAATATTCGTGCACTCGTTTTTCACCCAGCGCATCCAGTAAGAGCGCGGTGCGGGCATCGCCTTTGAGCCGCAGCGCGGCCGCCAGCGTGTTGCGGATGCGCGTCGGTAACCGCGCCATGTGGCCAAGTGTGCGGAGAGGCGCGATCAACGGTTCTCTGTCGAGGGCACGCTGTAGACGCTCCGTTCCGTCGCTCGAAAGCCCGCGTAAGTACACCGTCAAAACGTCTTCCACATCCTGAGGAACAAACGCAACGACTTCGGCGCCCTGCTCTTCCAGCGCCCGACCAGCCTCTTGAACCGCGCGGCGGCAGGCGGCGGCAGGGGTTAGAAACCCGTCATCGTCGTATATCCCGATTCGAAGCCCCGAAACATCGGTGCGCAGAAGGTTTTGTTGAACGAGCGGGGGAACCCGCGGATCCTCTCGCGCCTGTCTCGCCACATCAAGCCCCCGAAAGAGCAGCGCGACGTCCTTGGTGGTGCGCGCCATGGGACCGGTCTGGGCGACGACCAGCTCCTGCCCGGCCATCACCCCCTGGGACCCAACATTGGACCAGCGATGACCGGTGGGCTTAAGCCCGCAGACGCCGCAAAACGACGCCGGGATCCGAATCGAGCCGCCAAGATCGGTGCCGATACCGAAACAGCTTTCTCCTGCCGCGATCGCCGCGGCCTCTCCGCCGCTCGAGCCACCTGGCCCATACCCCAGCTTCCATGGGTTGTGCGTCGTGCCATAGAGCGGATTGGTGGTCTCGGTCGTGCAGAGCAGCGTTTGGGGCACGTTGGTTTTGCCCAACACGATGGCCCCCGACGCGCGCGCGACTTGCACCACTACTGCGTCCCGCTCGGGGACGCGATGAGCCCAGCCGCGCAACCCGAGCGTCGTCGGGACTCCCGCGGTGTCGATATTCTCTTTGATGGTGAGGGGCAGCCCATGCAGGCTTCCTTGCGCTTCGCCTTTCCCGCGCGCTTCGTCGGCACGACGCGCTTCCTCGAGCGCCTGTTCGCGAAACTGGTGCGCATAGGCGTGGATGAATGGCTCTACCTCATCCGCACGATGGTGCAGCGCTTGCACGATTTCCACCGATGACGTTTCACGACGGGTAAGCAACTGTGCGAGCTGCACTGCGGTGCACCGATAGAGTTCCATATCGTCGGCTCAGATCATCCGTAGAGCGCGAGTCTATACCGCAAACGGATCAAAAACCCAGTTCGGCACGGAGCCAGGACCGCGTCGCGATTCCTGGCACGGCACATGCTCCTTGTAGCGCGCGTGATGAATGCACTGGCCGCAGCCACTGATTTTGTTCGCGTTTTCAACCAAGCGAAACGCCCTGCCGTCAAGCTGGTGACGACGGGTGAGCCAAAATCTCGGCGGCGCTGAGGAGGATCGAACGTGGATCTGGGAACAATCATCGGAATCGTATTGGGGTTCGGCCTGGTGCTCGGGTCTATCCTGCTCGGCGGTTCGCTCGGTGCGTTTATTGATATACCGAGTTTGCTCATCGTTGTAGGCGGCACGATCGCCGCGACGCTCACTTCAGAGAAGCTGCCCCGCGTGCTCGGAGCGGTGAAGGTCGCCAAAACCGCGTTTCGGGTACCCGCGGCGGACGCGGTGCAAACCATTCAGGTCATCGTGAAGCTGTCGAATATCGCGCGGCGAGAAGGCGTGCTCGCGCTCGAAAACGAGCAAATCGACGACACGTTTCTTGCCAAGGGCGTACGCATGGCGGTCGATGGACTTCCCCAAGAAGAAATCAGAGCCACGCTCTCGGCCGAACTGGTGGCGATGAAGCGGCGCCATCTGCGGGGGCAAAAGCTATTCAAGTTCATGGCCACTACGGCACCGTCGATGGGCATGATCGGAACGCTCATCGGCCTTGTGCAGATGCTTCAGAATCTTTCTGATCCCTCGGCGATCGGTCCCGCTATGGCCGTCGCCCTTCTCACCACGATGTACGGCGCGATCTGCGCGTTCATGATCTTCGGCCCGATCGGCGAGAAGCTCGACCGCTACGGCGCTGAAGAAACCGCCAACATGACGGTGGTGATCGAGGGAGTCGATTCCATCGTCAAGGGACACAACGCGAACATGATCAAAGACAAACTCGAAGCCCGTCTGCCGCCCGATCTTCGCGGGTCGGATGATCAGAAGGCGGCGTAGACTCTGGGAGGCTCACCATGGATATGGATGACGACGACGGCGGTGGCGGAGACGAGGGGGCACCTGCGTGGATGGCCACGTTCAGTGACCTTGCCACGCTCCTACTGACATTCTTCGTGCTTTTGCTTTCGTTCGCTGAAATGGATGTGACCGCGTTCAAAGAGCTTCTCGGCTCGATTCGCGAGGCGTTTGGCGTGCAGTTCGAAACTCAAGGCCCCTACGAAGCGATGTCGATGAGCCCGGTCGAACTTTCCAAAGATTCGTCGGGTCCGATTCATCCTATCGACGAGGATGCCGAGCGAGCGATGGAGGAAGTCGAAAAACTCATCGAGGAAAAGAATCTCGAAGACGAAGTCGAAGTGCTCGCCACCGAACGCGGGATCGTGGTGCGCATCAAAGACAAAGTACTCTTTCCTACTGGTTCCGCAGATCTTCAAGAATCAGCCACCCCCGTGCTCGAAAAGGTCGCCGAACTCGCGCAGGTGTTGACCAAAGGCATCGCGGTGGAAGGTCACACCGACGACCGGCCCATTCGCACATCGAAGTACCCGTCGAACTGGGAACTCTCCAGCGCACGTGCCACACAAGCGCTTCGCTTTATGATCGCCCACGGCGTAGATCGCTCGCGACTGAGCGTCGCCGGCTACGCCGATACCAAACCGATTGAATCCAACGACAGCAGCGAACACCGAGCCGCCAACCGACGAGTCGAGTTTGTATTCGAGCGCCCTGATACTGGCGACACCGGACGTTCTGGCGAACCGCGAGCCGGCGCACGCCGCACCCAGAAGCGACCCCACATTGGGCCTTCGCTGCCCGGACGTTCACGTGACTTGTCGAGTATTCCTTCTGCAGCAACAGCAGGCGATGCCGGCGTCGCTTCGGACACGGTCGACGCTGGTGCAGCGGCCCTCGGCAACGCAGAATTGAAAGAGTCGAACGATGCGGGAGCTTCAAAGTGAGCGGGTTTCGATTTGGGAAGGGCCCTCGAGTGGCCTCCAAAGGTGCACTCCAAAAACGCGGTGGAGCTGCGCAAAAGAGCCCCGCACCAGGAGGCACCGAGGCGTTTGAAGATGTTCAAGCTGCGCTGCGACATCTTCTCAATCTGCTCGAACGCACAGTGCGATACAGCCAAGACACCCAGATCGAATCAAACGCGGGCGAAGGAGGCTTCGAACAAGAAGTGCGGCGATATGCGATCCGCGTGGGTCGCGCCGACAGCTGGCTCGACCTAGGCGCGGCGGCGCTCGATGTCTCTCGTCTCAAACTGCCTGTCTCGCTCGATAGCGAGCCTTCCGAAACCGCGACGCGCATTTTGCACGCCTGCATCGTCGCGAGCCTCCCCATCGCCCAAGCGCTTCGCATGGAAGGCGCCACGCTCGGCATCGAGCGCCTCAGCAAAACATGCAGCGATGTCGATTCAATGGAGCGGGCTCCGGAAATGCTCGCGATGGAGCTCGAACGGCTCGCTGAAGGAGTCGCGGGGTTGCGCAAAACCACCGAAGTCCTTCGCGATTCGGTCGCCGAACTGGTCGACGCGATCGGGCCGCTCGCGCAACACGAGCCAGCGTCTCAGCAGCGCCTTCGATTGGTGCGCGAACGGCTAGAAACCGCCGCGGAAATTCGGGAGCTCGAAGAGCTTCGTCAGGTGCTGGTGCAAGAAACAACCTGTCTGGTCGAGGAAGCACGCGCCCGCTCAAAACGCGCAAACGAAGCCAGCGAACT
This sequence comes from Myxococcota bacterium, assembly GCA_028284955.1. Taxonomy (GTDB): domain Bacteria; phylum Myxococcota_A; class Polyangia; order Polyangiales; family Houyiibacteriaceae; genus JANQQS01. The sequence goes on from JANQQS010000211.1 coordinate 9,271, forward strand.
GGTCCGTTTGACGGAAACCCACGTCAAGATCTTGGAATACGCGCTCGCCGACGCAAAAACAATGGCCCAGACCGACCCCATGACGGGCCTCGGAAACCGCCGCGCGCTCGAAGCATCGGTGGCCGCCCACGCAGGGTCCACCGCAGCAACAGGCGTGCTGGCGATCGATGTCGACCATTTCAAGAAAGTGAACGACTCGCACGGCCATGCGGCAGGAGATGCGGTGCTTCGGTACGTCGCGGCAACGCTTCGCGCAGAGCTGCGCGGGGACGACCAGGCGTTTCGGGTCGGCGGCGAAGAGTTCTCGGTGCTGCTCGGAGACACGTCAGAAGAGGGTGCGGCGCGCACCGCGGAGCGCCTGCGAGAGCGGCTGAGCCGACACCCTGTGCACCACGACGGCGTGGATATCGAGTTTACGGTGTCGATCGGGGTGAGCCTGTGGGGCGCGGGGGTGGGGTTCAAACAGGCCGCGGAAGCCGCCGACCGCGCGCTTTACGTCGCGAAGCAGCAGGGGCGCAATCGAGTCGTGCAATCCTCCACGGCACGGGCCGAATACGCTAAGCTTCCTCCGCCCCAATGAAAGCATCGACATAGCCAAGTGACCCCAGCTAAGTGACCCCAGCTAAGTGACCCCAGCTAAGTGAGCCCAACCAAGTGACCCTTGCCGAGCTCGATGAACACGAAAAGCTAGCCTTCGCTGGATTGCTCCGCCTGCTGGTGAGAGTGGACGGTCGTTTTTCCACTTCGGAGGTCGCCGCGATCACCGGGTTGGCCAAGGAAATGGGTTCGGGCGAGTTTTGGACGTTGATGCGTGAGGCCCAAGTCGAGATGGCAACCACGGATGCCCTTCGCGCCGCGGTCGGTCGCGTTCAACGCGCGGAGGTCCGCGAATGGATTCATAGCGTGCTGGTGGGCATTGCGGTGGCCGATGGCATCGACGAGACCGAAGACGAGCTGCTGCACTGGCTCTCCAGCGCCTGGAACTTGTAGACCCGATAGAGATGCAGAATCGGGCGCGGCGCGATACAGTGCGGGCAATGCGCACGATTGCTGCCCTGGTTTGCAGTTTGTCAGGTTGGGTTCTCGCAGGCTGCGACGATTCCAAGCCATCCGCCGAGCCACAAACGACTTCGCGGCCAGGCCGAGTTGTCGCGGTGGCCGCCAAAGAGCCGGCGGTCGACCCCGTGGAAGAGTTTTGCGACGTCCGACCCAAAGCCTCGGCAAAGCCATTCTCGTGGCCCGATGCGGTGCAACCGACCCCGCGGCGCGCCTCGGGCTGGGAATGGGTCAATCTCTGGGCGACTTGGTGCAAACCCTGCGTAGAAGAGATTCCAATGCTGCAAGGCTGGCAAAAAAAGCTCAGCGCCGACTCAGCAGTATCGCTTTCGTTTGTTTCGGTGGATGAAACGCCCGAAGCCGTGGACCAGTTTCGGTCGAAACATCCCGGCATGCCGCCCAGTGCTCGCCTGATCGACGCAGAGCAGCTTGCCCCGTGGATCGGCGAACTCGGGCTCGACCCTGGCGCGACCTTGCCGATTCATGTGTTCATCAACCCTCGGCGACGCATCCGCTGCATTCGAACCGGATCGGTCGATGAAAAAGACTATTCCATCGTGCAGCGCGTATTGTCCGATCGTTCCTGACGTGGGCAGGGTCGCGTGGGTGATCGTTTGGAGTGCCGTGTGGGGATTGCTCGGTGGATGCGCGCCGCACAGACAAACGCCGACCCAACACCCGGCGGGTGATTTCGTCGCTGACGACTCAGGAGCCTCAACCAATCGACAGAGCTTGCCACAACTTTCCGTCGACATGGGCGACGGCCACCTGCACCAGATTTGGACCGAGACAGCTACGCTCATCGAAGCGCCTTCGAAAGAGAGCGTTCGACAGCTCCAGCGCTTGGTGGATCTCCTGCGAGAGGCGAGAGCGATTCGACGTCGAGCTTATACGCAACCCTCGGATCAAGGGCTCGCTGCACACGCGCTGGTGGGCGCGTTGGCCCAAGCGACCGTGTCTGCTGCTTTCGAAGCACAGACCAAAGCAGGGCTGAGCTCTGAAAAAAAGCCGAGCCCGAAGCCACATGCTGCACAAAACACGGATGCACTCCTCGAACTTGCGCGCGAAGCATTCACCCAGTGCGCCGATCGGATCACTACTCCCCCTCACGTCGACCATGTGCGGATATATTGCCGAACTCAGCTGCGCGACATGGGCTCTCTAATCTCCAAGCGGAATATTAGCCAACATAGAGCACCGCAACGACGGCAAGCCCCCACAAGCCCAGATTGATCAAGAACGGCTTGTCTTTGAGCATTTCTTCGGTCGGGCTTTCTGCTTCGGGCCGGGAGCGAACGAGGTGCATAAACCGCAGCACCCCGAATACCGCGAACGCAACCGTGACAATCAGATAGTGCGTTTGAAAAGATGCGCGGGTCGCAGGGTCGAGCGTGTACACGACGTAGACGACAATCGTGAGCGCGGCGGTGATCTGGAGCAAGACGTGGAGCGCGCGTGTATCGTAGCTCCGAAGCACCGACCGCTGCACCTGCGCTCGTTCACCTTGGGTAAGCTCATGCATGCGCTTGCCAAACCCCAAAAAGACGGCCAGCAAGAAGGTGACCACCAGCAAATAGTAAGTCGGCGGAACCTGGGCGGCGTATGTGCCGCTCAGCACTCGAAGCTCAAACCCCGTCGCAATACACAGAACATCGACATACGCGATTTTCTTAAGCGCGAGGGTATAGGCCAGATTGAGAATCAAATATCCTACGATGGTGCTCAGCACCGAGAGATCGAGCCATGCGCTTCCGCCAAGCGCGAAAACAGAAAGCATCCCCCACGCGACCCACGCCGCGCGCGCCGACACGAGCCCGCTAGCAATCGGCCGCTGACGCTTAATGGGATGCGCCCGGTCGGCCTCAAGGTCCTTCAAATCATTCAGAACGTAAATGCTGCTCGCGGCCAACGAAAACAAAGCAAACGCAGCCATACTGCGCCCTATCGCAGCAGGGTCATCGAGGCGCTTCGCGAACACCACGGGAGTCAACACAAAAAGATTCTTCACCCACTGATGCGGGCGCATGGTGCGCAAGACGCCAACGAACACGGCGTCGCACTATGCTGCACCATCCCCCCCATGGCCAGGAAATCGTCTCTGAAGGAAGGTCCGGCACCCAGACCCCCTCGCCCGAGATACAATCCCGTACAATTCACCCAAACCTCCCCGCCGACAGGCAAAGGCGCATCCCATAGAGCAGCGGATTTTTGGCCTGAGCGCGTGCGACTACTTTCCTCGGGGGCGATGTCGCCCCCGCCCCATCGAATACATCCGATGGGGCCCCACCCCCTACTGGGCAGCGCAGCCCGGACGCACATTAGTTACGAATAGCGCTTCGTCCGGGCGAGCAGAGGAAGTAAGCCGCGCACGGGCAAAAGGCAAAGGCGCATCTCATAGAGCAGCGGATTTTTGGCCTGAGCGCGTGCGCCCCCACAGCGAACGACTGAGGAAGGCTTCGAGCCTTTCGCAGGGAGAGAGCGAGGAGGTAAGCCGCGCTCAGGCCAAAAGGCCGCTGCTCTAGCTAGCAGCAGCCATCTCCAGGATAGTGCCACGTCGATTCCGTCAGAACGAGGTCGTCGCGGCCTAGCGACTGCAGCGCCTGGGCCGTTTTATCGCAGACGCCGAGGGGCACGTCCCGGTGGAGCAGGTGACCTTTTCCGTCGTCTATGAACTCGTCTTCGCCGATGTAGATGGCCGTACGGCCGGTGAAGATACACGGGCCATCGTCAGGAATCGGGTCCTTGATCGCGGCGACCTCGATGCTGTCGAGAAGAATATCGGTTGTCACACCGTATCGCCGCCGATCGAGCATTCGATAGGGTCGGCGCGCGCGTACTTCGACCGTTCCAAAGCCCGCGCGAACCAATGCGCCGAGGTAGTCCTCGAGCGGCAACGCGCCAGAGAGGCACTGCGCGCGAAGCCGTGCGTCGTCGGCCAGTTCCTTGGGAATCGCGGTGCGGGCCACCGGGTCGCTGGTGATGAGCTTGCCGTGAGGCTTGAGCACTCGATGGACTTCACCGAGCGCTTGATCGAGATGGTCCTGCTCGAAGATGTTGAATAGGCAGTTTTGCGCGGCGATATCCACACTGCCATCCTCGAGAGGCAAAGAGAGAGCATCTCCTTTCCTCAGGCTCACGAAGCTGGGGTCAAACCACGTGTTTTCCCGGGCTGCCTCAGCCAGCAACTCTTCTGCTTTGTGCAGCATCGCGGGTACTTTGTCGATCGCCACCACGCTTTCCGGACGCCGAAGAAAGTAGGAAAATTGGAGCGCTTCCATCCCTGCGCCTACGCCAACGTAAAGCACGCGTTCGGCGCCGGCTAGATCGCGAGGGTGGACGGTTGTGCCGCATCCGTAGTTTCGCTCGAGCATCGCGCGCGGAACGGAAAGGCCGGGGAGTTTCCAGCTCGGCCCAGTGGTGCAGCAAAGGGCGGGCGCAGGTGTCTGCGCCGCTTCGGCGTACACCTCCTCGACAGTGCTGAGGTAGTCTGAGCTGGGGCCGCCGTCTTGATTGAGGCGGTCGTCTTGATTTGAAGCGTGTGGATTTGGATTCATCGCGGGCTCTATGCCGATCTAGGAGAAAAGTTACGCGCCAGCGTTGCGTTAAGAGAGCACATCGTCTCGCTTGGTCGCGCGGACGACCCGGTTTCTGCCTCCGCGCTTGGCGCGATACAGTGCTCGATCGGCCGCAGTGAGCAATCGATCTCGAATTGCCGCCCCGCCGCGATGGGGATGGTCGAGGTCGCGCAGGCTCGTTTTGAGCGACGCGACGCCGATCGACACGGTCACGGCCGACAGATGGCCGCCTCCGCGCATCGGTCCGGACGTTCGTTTGCCGATCGCGTCGAGAAGGTGTTCCGCAAACGCGACCGCTTCGCCTGCAGGGGTACGCGGACAGACGAGTACGAACTCGTCACCACCAAAACGAAACGTTCGCCCTCGCGCATTCGATTCACGCGTTAGGACCCGACTCACACGGCGAATCGCTTCGCTGCCGCCGCGGTGGCCATGCTGATCGTTGATGGCTTTGAGCTTGTCTAAATCCACAAACAGAATCGACACATCAGCCTCCGACCGCCGGTGTTTCCGAATCTGTTCGCGCAAGAACGCATCCATCCCGCGGAGGTTTTGCATCCCCGTCAGTGCATCGTGCAGCGCGAGATAGTTTTGTTTGAGTACGTCGACCGCGTTGAGAATCGACCGCGAGATATGCTGACCAAGCAGCGCGAGCAGGTCGATATCACGGTCCGAAAACCCAGCGCGCCCTTTTCGATTCACCAACTCGAACACGCCACAGATATTGTGTTCGAGTCGAATGGGGGCCGCCGCCACCGAGCGCGTTCGCGCGACTGAGACACCATCCACATCAGCCTGAAAACGCGCGTCTGAAGCCGGGGTCGAGGTCCAGTAGAGATCACCGGTCCGATGCACATGGCCTACGATTCCGCGGCCTCCTTGAATCTCGTTGCCCACGAGATCCTCAAGCCGCGAACCGAATCCCGCAATGAATGTGAGCGGCGGGGCCGATTTCCGCTTACTGGTGGGGTCGTCGAGCAAAAGCACGCCCGCCTCGACCGGAATCAGCCGCGCTGCAATATCGAGCGTTTCAGAAATCCACTGCCCCACCGGAGGCACGTCGAGCACCCCTTTGTTGCGGCGCTCCCGTCGAAGAAAATCATGGAGCGTTTGCTCCGGTAGAACTCGTGATTGCACGCTCGCGGAATGTTAGGAACTTTTCCATCCACGCAGCAAAAAACGAACTACAGGACTTTGCCGAAGGCATCGTACATCGCGCGCATGATCTCGAGATCTTCTAGGATTCCCCGCATTCGGCGCTCGAAATCACGCTTCTCAGGGCTATCGTCTGCGGCGGCGTTGTAGTCGGCGAGCAGCCCATTCAGCTCATCAATACGATCGGCGCCGAACCATGCATCGTCCGGGTTACTCTGGCTTCGGTACGCCACATAGACCCGGCCGCTGAAAGGATCTTCAAAGGTTGTGGCGTCAAAACCAGACGCAGGCGTGATCGCCTGACCGGTCCCCAGCAGCGAGATTTGGCCGCGCTGAACAAAGCCCAGGTCGAAATTGATGGGCGTGAAGGCCATCCCGTAGAACAGCGAGTTGATCTGAATCGAAAACGGCGTGCGTAAATCGATCGGGGTACCGGTGTCCGGAACGCCATCCCTCCCGGCCAGATAGTTTGGAAAGACGATTCTCCGATCATCGGTCAACCGAGGCGCGTACGACGCGTAGTCGAGATTCACGATCGACCCGAAGAGATGGTTCATCTCGTCCGAAAAAATCAGGTAGTAAGGTATGGAATACGTCAAGAAATCTGCCGTGACGTCCGCGCCGATGCCCAGCACGCTGGCGTCATTTGAAACCAGTGCAACCAGGGCAGCGACTTGCTCCCAGTACGCACCAGCTTCGAGCACTCGGTTGAAGATGTTGTATCCCGCGTCGAGATCGTAGGTCGAAAAGGCGCGTCGCCCGATGCCTGCGGGAATCGCAATCTCTCCTCGATCCATGGCGTAGCTCTGCCAGCGGTAGGCCCCATCCTGAAGCGCATACGATCCGTAGCGCGGCATGGCCATGACTTGGGCCAGAAGCTGGAAGCCCTCGGTACCGCCTAGCTCCGAGTAAATCTGTTCGATCGAGTTTGAACCGTCAAAGTCGAACAAGAAGTGTTGGTAGAGATTGAGCAACGGCGCGAAGTACCGACCCAGTACGCGGTTGAGCAAGTTGAAGGGGCTGAACGCGAGCTGGTCGCGTTGAAAGTTGTTGAACGGATAGTACTCGCGGTAGGTGCGCACGAAGTGCATCGCGATTTCGTGCTGGTCTGCGCCTTCGTCCCAGCGGTGGCAAAAGGGCGTCGCGTCTGCAAATTCGTCGTAGCAAGCCGCATACGGGACGCGAAGGTCTTCGTCTGGAGCATAGTCTTCGCGAGGAATCCATCGCCTCCGGGCGATGTTTTCGTAGCCGCTGAAGAGGGCGGGATAGCGAGTGTGATGAACCGCATCGTTGAGCTGCCCGAAGAGCGGGTTTCTCACCGCCGCAGCATCCCGCAGAACGCCACGCGCCGCCGAATCGACCGAGCCAGCGACCATCTCCTCGTCGAAAACTTCCACGAGGTTTCCATAAGCCGCCGCAAGTGCGGCGCGGTCGTACTTGCCAAGGCCATTGAAGTCCGAGTTGAACTTCGCGCCATAGTCCATGATCGACGAATATTGAAACTCGCGCATCCGGCCAGCTTCCTGCGCCGCGCAGGCGGCCTGATTCGAGCCATCGATCAGAGCGCAGTTCATTCGGGCTAGGTCACCGACACTGCCTGGCGTTTCGATAATGGTCTGGCTCCGCAGCGGCCAGTATTCGTCGTGATAGTTGAGCGCATCCGAACTGGAGGCGAAGTTGTGCCGAAGGCCCACCGTATGGCCGATTTCGTGCAACATCACTCCTCGATAAATGCGCTCTCGCAAATATTGCCACAGCGCGTCGCCGGTGAGCCCCATGTCTCGAACCTCCTGCGCGAGACCGGAAATCGTGGGGTCGGCAAAATCGGCAAGCCACACATTGTGTCGCTCCGCGAGCTCCCGCCGCTGCGTAACCTTCTTAATGGCATCCGGCGTGGCCCAAGAAGCCGGCGATAGCTCGGCGATTGCGTCGTCGGTCAGCGCATCGATTCCGCCGCTTAGACCTCGCGCAGCGATGATTTCATCGTTGATGAGGAGCGGTTCGAGCGCGGTCCCTCGAATCTGATCTGTACGCCGCTGGCCCCAGCCGGGCTTGCTTTGCGGCAAGCCGTGCTCGCGCAAGCTCTCGATGCGCCGCAGCGTGTCTGCGCCCAGCATTTCCTCGCTCGCGCGGTCCAACGAAATGCCGTCGAACCGAGCAACTTCACGCGGGTCGGTGGGCTGGCGTCGAGAGTCGATTTCCTCCCGAATGTACTCTGCTCCCTGAACTTCTTCTTCGGTAATGTCGCCGTTCAGTAAGTCCACGATGTCTTTGGCGAGGGTCGCGTATCGGTCGACCGAGGCGCCATACACGAACGCTTGGCCAGAGACGATGCGGCCGGTTTCAGGGTGTGCGTTCGACGGACCGTACCCGAGCAAACCGCCGATCCCGAAATCGTTGAGCGGTCGCTCGACCCAGTAGATGAAGTTGTAGCGAAGGTCGCCAATACGGGCTGCGCTATCTTCGTTTCGGTCGACACAAAAGAGGCAGGTGTCTCCGGTCTGCTCTTGCAAATCGGCTTCGAGCTCTTCGATCGATTGCCGTCGTCGTGTCGCGGCCACGTCTTTGAACGCGCGGTCGTACTCGGCCTGCATCTGGTCTGTCACATCGAGCATCTCGGGCGGGTAGTCCGGAGACAAATGGTAGGTGATGGGACGTAACCCTCGTTCCGCATAAGGAACCGGATCGCCATTTTCGTCGCGGCTTCCTGACCACATGTCGTAGGCGTTGGCGAGATAGATCACGCCTTGGTGAGTGGTGCCGCGCCGCCGGTCGTAGGTCACGCGCTCGGTGCGAAAATAGCCAAACTCACCCTGACGCCGATCGTCATACTCGATGGGGACAAAATCCCTTTCTCGCGCCTCGTCGACTTTGAGAAACGACGTTCGCACTTCGATTTCCTGCGCGCTGCAGTCGCCTGCGCCGAGCACGTTGAGATCGAGAATGCATCCTGTCACGCTGGGGTTGACGAAGGTTCGTTCGGTGAACTCCACGTAGTAGGGGTCGCCATGGTCTTCGCGGTCGCGCGACCGGCCATCGGTACATTCTTCGTCGTCTTGGTGACATACGCGGAATGCATCGTCGCCTTGTTCATCGGACTGCACGTACATCGACAGGCTGCTGTTTTCGCGGTCGGCCGACGAAAGGAAGAACCAATGGTTCACCGCGGGTTTGGACCAATCGACCCGCATGTAGTCGCGCTCGTGCCACGGGCGGTCTTGCGTGTTTTCGGTGAGCACGTTGCTCTGCTCGCCAGTGCGTGTGTTGTAGTCGCGAATCACGTCCACATGGTCGCTGATTTCATAGGCCACAATGGGATTGCCGCGGTACGCATCGCCCGAGCGCCCTTCTTCAAAACCCTCTCGGAAGTCGCGCCCGCCAATCTCTTCGTTCTCGGGGTTGGCGGAAGGGTCGGCGCCCGGCACCTGCTCGTAGGCGCGGTAGCCGATCAGATAATCTTCCTGAATCTCCCAGCGGATGAGCTCCATGTCGCCGGTTTCGCCAATCCACGAAAACAGGCTCGTCTCCGGTACGTCGACCACGGTTTGCCTGACAAACCAGGTGCCGTCGAACATCGACTTGGGCAGCAAATTGGGCTGCGTGCGATCGATGTCTCCTACCGACTGGGCGCAGCCTGCGGCGAGGGCTAGGCCCAGCGCGAGAGGAACAGTAAAGCGATGTTGCGGTTGCATGGGCGACTCCTAGGGCGAACGAAAATCCGAACCGTCGAGCGTGGCGGTCACGGCGAGGTAAATAGTGGTCAGGTTTTCCGCTTCTGACCTCGTATCGAAAAACGGAAACCGAAAACGGCGGTTGTCGGCGGTTTTGGGCGCTCCCGCGGTGGACACACCCGTGGACAGCATCAAGTAGCCCGTGGCCATGTAGCTCACGTCGATGTTGGCGGAGAACGCGTCCCGGCGGCCTCGCCCACCGCGAGCGGATTCGGCCGCGAACTCGTCGTCCGGGAACGACTCGTACGTGAACGCGTTGTCGATGCGGTAGGTCAAAGACAACATGAGCCCTGGTATGGGTATGTAGAGCAGCGTCAGCGAGTTACGGAAGGAAAACGAAATATTGTTCGCGCCGGTCGACACCAAGAACGCGCCGATGCGCTCCGCTCCGCCCTCGCGAGCCAACAGCACGTTGTCTTCGAACCCTTGCGTATTGATCGCGGCGGTGGTGAACTCGTGAAAATTCTTGCGAAAACCGGTGGTGTAGAAAATCGATAGGGGCCCGAACGTACGAAGGAACGTGAGGTTCAGGATCCCGCCGAGAATGAGCGTCTCGAGCTGCGACGCTTTGGACGTCGGCAACACCGTGGTCAACGAGCCAATGGTGACGATATCCAACTTGGGAATGGTAAACAGACTGCGGAACGCGCGAACGGAGAGATCAGAAAACAGCACCTGGTGAGCCGAATTCGCGGTGTCGCTCTGGGTGAGCTCCTGGGTCATCGAAATTGATGCGGAGAGGTTGGTTCCATCACGAAACAACCACCCGGGCGTCATCCGCAGGCCGTAGTCCACATACGGATTGCGGGCGTTGCGGTTCTTCACGAAGCTTCCGACGCCGACCGCACTACTCAGGCCAATATTCGCAAACCAGCCTCCTTGCACGCCGCCAAAACCCAGGGAGTTGTTCAGCGCCGCAGCGTCGTTTTGCGATTCCTCCCCCTCCGGCTCGGCGGGAGCCGCGGATGATGATTCGTCGTCGGGAGGCGATTCTTCAGGGGTTTCTCCGTCCTGAGCAGCGGCCCGTGAGACCCCGAGCGCCCACACCAACATCGCGGCGCTCGCGCAACCCCTCACCAAAGCCGCATCCTCATGAGGATCAAGAAAGCAGTTTTTTTTCGGTAAAACAACAAGTTGCCGATATTCGAATACCGCGAAAATACATTTTTCCACCAACGCAGCGGCATCGTTCCCTACGGCCTAGCTGCGCTGCCACGCGATGATCACGCGAGCCCCTCCTCCGGCGTTGTTTTCGAGCGTGATTCGAGCGTCGCTGGCGGCCACCAGGTCCCGAATGACGGCGAGTCCGATGCCCGAACCGTCTGTTTTGGAGGGAACTGAAGTCGGTTCGGACGCTAAGTGGGCTTCGTCGAACCCTGGGCCATCGTCCTCAATCACCATCATCACCACGCGTTCGCGCTCCGAGGTGACGATCACAACGTAGCTTGCTCCTCGCTCGCCATCTCCTTCCGCCGAGTTGGCCACCGCGTTGTGAACAATCCGCTCGATGCCGGTTTGTCCACCGGCCACGATGGCGCGCAGCGATCGTGACCGCGCGCATTTGTGCTCGATACGCAGCCCGGTAAACCGCTCCCGAAGTTTCGGAAGCGCGCGCTCGATCGCCTCCTCGACGTCGACCACCGCGGGCTCCCGCAATGCGAGGAGCTCAGTAAAGCTTTGTTCACGGACACCGCGCACCGAGTGTTCGAGCGCTTTGAGATCGTCGTGGAGCTGTCGTGCCTGTTGAATTGCGGCAGGGTCCTCGCGATCCAGTGTGCTGTCATCGCGACGAAGCGCTCTCAGCAGCAAGCCTGAACGCAAACTTGCCGCCGAAAGCAGACTACGAGAATCGTGACTCCGGTCGAGAATCATCGAGAGACGACCGTGCGCGCGTTCGAGCTGCAGCGATTCCCACGCGCTCTGGGTGGCAAGCGTACGACTGCGGTGCGCGGTCGCAACCGCGATCGTGACAAACCCAGCCAGCAAAATGCCGAACATCACCACCGACGCGGGAGAATATGTGATTCGTTCAGCGATCAGCGCGCGGTCAAGCGCCAGCAACCCACAAAAACTCAACGCGTTCAGCCCACCGCCAAACAACGACAGCCACGCGGAATGTCGAAAACCCGCGGCCACGGTGATCAACAGCAAAGCATCGACGTCGGGGATGGTGAGAATGCCGGCATAGTCTTTCGCGCCCCAGAGCGCGTTGGTCGAGAGTGCAAAGACGCAGAACACCGCGTCGAGCGCCACGGAGACCCAGAGCCAAGGCGCGATGGTTCTGCCGCGTTGTTTGAAAAACCACACCGAAAGTGCCATGGCTGGCAACACCGCGGCAGCAGTGGCGACGATACGCACCGAGGCGTAGTCATCCCGCTGCCCGCCAACCACGACAAGCGTCCGCGCGAAAACGGCGGCGCAGAACACGAGGCGCGCGATGGAGACAATGCGCTCTCCCTTCCAAGCGGATCGAGCCACGAGTATGCGCACCCGCTCTTCGATTTCCTTGGGGAGTTGTTCCGAGCCGTTTTCGTGCGCCATCCGCTGACCCACGCGATGAGTGTTGACCACGGCGAGGTCTTTCGGCAAGACGATCGCAGCATGTCTGCCCGCGCTGAGCGATCCTTGGTGGTCGAAGACACACCCCAACTTCGGGAGACCCTAGAAACCGTGCTCTGGGAGCGTAGCGACCGCGTGGAAAGCTGCCCACTCGTGGCAGAGGCGATTCAGCTACTCCCGAGCCTCCAACCAGATTTGGTGGTGCTCGATCTGAAGCTGCCCGATGGCACCGGCTTCGATGTCCTCGACGCAATCGCTCAACTTCCCGCGGCGCCCATCGTCGTCGCGATCAGCGGAACCGCCGACCCCGAAGAAGCGTTTCGCCTCGCCGAGCGGGGGGTACGCGCGTATCTCGACAAGCCACTCGATCTCGACGTACTGGAACGCACCCTCGACCGAGCGCTCAGCGAACCTCCCGACCTCACGCCCCACGTACGCTCGGCGGTGGGACAGGTAGGCATTCATGAGCTGGAGGAAAAAGTTCGGCGCACCATGGTCGAGGAAGCGATCAACCGTTCGGGAGGAAACCGCCGCGCCGCCGCGCGCCTGCTCGAAGTATCGAGGCAACTAATCCAGCAGATGCTGCGCCGGCTGGAGTAGCGAGTCCGCCGCCCGGACGCGGAACCAGACGCTGAACCGGGCACCGACGCGGAACCAGGCGCTGAACCCGAACCGGCAACCGAACCCGACGCGGAACCCGCTGCCGAGACGGATCCAGATCCAGACCCAGTACCGGGATCGGAACCGGGTGCAGGACCAGCATCAGGTTCGGGGTCGGCATCAGGTTCGGAGTCGGCATCGGAATCAGCGTCTGGCTCAGGTTCGGGGTCGGCGTCGGGTTCCGCGTCGGCGGGGAATGGCCAGGAAAACGCAATGACGACCGTAGAATGTGTGACGTTTTGCAAGAACCAACATCGACAACTACGTTGCGCCGACATGACCCATCTCCACTAAGGCAGGGGCCCATTTATTGATGACGACCAGCCGGCCTCACGACTCGCTTTTCAAACGCATCTTCGGAAATCCGAAGCACGCAGCGGGCGAGTTGCGTACGGTGTTACCTGAAGCAATCACACAAAAGATCGATTGGTCAACTCTTGAACTCGTACCCGGAAGCTTCGTGGATGAAGCGCTGCGGGACCGCCATTCCGATCTTTTGTTCACCGCGAAGTTCGGGTCGCGGCCGGCTCTTTTATACGCGCTCTTGGAGCATCAAAGTCATCCCGATACTTGGATGCCTTTTCGGATGCTGGACTATCAACTGCACATTTGGCGCGACTGGATGCGCGATCATCCCGAAGCTCAGACCTTGCCCGCCATCGTACCGATCGTCCTCCATCACGGGAACGAAGGGTGGACCGCATCGACTGAGTTCCTGGACTTGATCGACTTGGATGCAGACCTCAAAGAGGTCATGCAGTCGTATCTGCCGAGCCAACGATTTCTGCTCGACGATCTCGCCCGATACCCAGACGCCGAACTATGGGCGCGAGACATGACGCCGACGGCCCAATTTGTCTTGAATGTGCTCAAAAACGCGCGCACGCATCCGGATTTTCTGAGCCTTTTGGAGACATGGATCAATGAGTTGCAACGGGTCGTTTCATCGCCCGGTGGCTTGCAGGACATGGAGCCGGTAATGCGCTATGTTCTCATTGTTAGCGCTCAAGTTGAGCCCGAGACGATAGCGACACTATTGGGCGACCGGCTGGGCGATGAGGTACGAACCATGGTGATGACAGCAGGAGAACGATTGATTGAGCAGGGGGACCAGAGAGGGTTCAAGCGAGGGCGTGCGAAAGGCCGACAAGAAGGCCGACAAGAAGGCCGACAAGAAGGCCGAGTTGAAGGTCTACAGGAAGGGATCCGTTCTGTTCTTCTAGCGCAGCTTCAGCGTCGATTTGGAACGCTTTCAGATTCGATCCAAGGTCGAGTCGGTTCTGCGAGTCGAGAAGATTTGAATCGCTGGAGCACACGAATCCTTGACGCCCAGACTTTGGAAGACGTTTTCCTCGACGTATAGCCTTAGGCAACAAAGGGTGACGATCACAGTGTGTGGTTACGATCGCGAGACCGCCTAGTGCACCAGGTGTTCGCGCTTGATGACATAGCCAGCGTGCACACATAGCGTTTCCATTTCGACGACCCCGTTTGCGAAAGTCGCTCGATGCATCGATGGTTTGTCATCGGTGATGGTCGGATCAAGTTCCATCCTTAGCTGCCATAAGCCTGTGAATTGGTAGACGTTGCCTTCGGCATTGATTTCGACGGGACACCGAGCCGTCCAAACAACCCATCCGTCCAAACAACCCATCCGTCTTCCTCGGTGACACGTCTTGTGCATCGCGGGTCGGAACCGCCGAAGTCGGTTGCATTGGCAAACGTCATCGCCCAACGACTGTCGCAACGACCGCCACGATCTTCGAGAAGGTCCCGTGCGAATAGATAGGGGTGACGACGGATGTCGCTCGGTTCTCCTTGTGGCGTCGCGATCGAGCTACTGTGGCCGGTGACGGCGAAGCGTCGGTGGTCTTCTGTCTGTGAAGGGTTCTGGTCGGAGACGTGTTGCGGTGGTTCCACAATGGCCTCGTCGTGCCATGAAGTCGACCGGCTGTTGGTGTTATGGCCGGCTGTTGCATTGGCCGTGTGATGCTGTCCCCAAAGTGCATGCGGTAGTCTCCGGAGTGACCATCACTGGTGGTGTCGGGGTCACCGAGGGTTGCTTCGTTCCGCGGATCGACATCGCAAACGGCAAAGTGCAAGTCCTTTGTGGTCCAGATGGGACATGGGCGATGGAGTCGTCGACCGCCCGCGTAACTATTGACACCCAATAGATAGAGGGTGAGCACCACCATCTGCACGGAACCACGATAAGTTCGATAGGTTTCGAACTGTCCCTGGCAACCCCGTACCCGGTTACCCGGATCGGAGGCGGGTGCGGAACCAGCATCAGGTTCGGTGTCGGCGTCAGGTTCGGATATAGAAGACTGGTGATCAAACTGGTTTGATTGAAAGGCCAGGGTGCATCCCATAGAGCGGCGGAATTTTGGCCTGAGCGCGAGCGCCCCCACAGCGAACGACTGAGGAAGGCTCCGAGCCTTTCGCAGGGAGAGAGC
>JANQQS010000213.1 GCA_028284955.1 Myxococcota bacterium
TTGCGGCGGCAGGCCATTCGCCGCCATCCCCTCACGCTCGAACATGCTTCGGCATTTCCTCGGTTCGCGGATGCGACGACTGGCCTACCGGCGCTGCGCCAGCCTCGGTCCGCGTTTGACACCAGTCTCCTAGCGCTGCGCGTCTTCTCGCTGCGGATCTTACCTGGCGTGGTCGGCGCGAGATCGATCGGGATATTCCCTCGGAGAGCGGGGCAGGTTACTCTAGGTCGTGTTCCTTATTCATAGAGCACGACCACGAAGCCAACGGCGGATCGTCGCGTTTGCGCTGTGTGGGTTCATGGTTGGCGCATGCGGGGATGAAACCGGAACCGGCGCGTCGAACACGGTGCCGCTGGCAGAGCGCAGCAAAAACCAAAAGGGCGCGAAAGACGAGCTCTACGATGCCGAAGGGAACTTGCTTGCGTCGGGCAAAAAGGTTGCGGGGTTGACGCTGCCGCGAGGCCTCGAGCCTTCGACGAAGCGCGCCCGATCGCGCAGTTACACGACCAAGGTGCCGCTCAATAAGGTCTTGCGCTTTTTCGGCCCGCGCCTCCAGACGGGTACGGTGGATCGCATCGGCCAGGGGATCATCTACCGGCAAGCGATTCCTCGCGGCGTCAAAGGTGGAGTGGTGAAACTCGATGTCTCAGTGTTGCCGTCGTCCAAAGGTGGCGCGCGCGTAGAAATCGTCGAACTCCCGCCTCCGCCAAAAACCACTCCCAATCGAGGACAGCTCGCGAAGGAGATGGATCGCGCATTGAAACGGCTCGACTAGTCCTCGCGCACACGAAGCTCGGTAGTTTCGAGTCGGTCGACGGTTCGGCAAAACTCCGCGAATCGCGGGTACGTTTTGGCAGGCACGCGCATGCGCGGAATGCGGGTGGAGCGTTTTAGGGTTACGCCATCTGGGTTGCGCGTCGCGTTCATTTCGAATTTCGCGCCGAGCGGGCCCTGGATCGATTCGGCTTTGGGTAGCGATGGGATGGCGTTTTGGCGCGAGGTTTTGAGATGCACGGTGATGTCCGAGCGAACTGGCGCGGGGACAAGCTGCGGGGTCGTGCGGGTAGCTAAGCGCGCATGGGTTTCGGACAACGACTGGGCGAATAGGCCAGGCACGATGCGGCGTCCCGCCTGCTTGCGGCCCAGTGAAGAAATCTCCACCGTGTAGCGCAGCTCGAGCGGTTTTTCTTTGTCGGTGCGATGCGCAATGTCGAGCGAAGCGAGCTGCGCGCCAGGCACCAGGCGGGACACGTACGCTTCTTCAAAACGTTGCTGAAGCAGCGCAGGTGCGATGCCTTTGAGATTTTCTCGCCAGCCCACCGCGGCCGCGCCCTGGAGCTTCTCCACCACACTGAGCGTGGCGGATCCGTTCGTCGCAAGTTCTGCTTCCACGCGCACGTCGCGGTGGTCCGCGTCCTCGAACCGAGGCAGTTTGACCCAGTCGACGTGTTTCGAACGCGCCTCGGATTTTCGCCCTTCGAGCACCATGGCGTCTTGGCCTCGCAACATCGGCGGGATGTAGCCAAACGGCGCGCCTTTGGCGACGGTGGAGACAAATACGGGTTGGTCGTTCGTGTCGACGAGCACGAGAAGATTGCGAAACGTATCTTCGTCGGCAAGTTCAGACTGGGTTTGGTCGCGATCGAATCCGCGAACCAGCACGAGACTCGATTTCACACCAGCTAGGCCGAGCAGATAGTGAAAGATGCGTGCGCGGTTTCCGGTACGGTCGGCAAGCATGGCAGGGGCCGACCCGAATGCATCATCGTTGTTCTCCACGTGCTCGGTGATCCAATCGTAGAGTCGACGTGCCTTATCCAGAGGCGTAGCCGAGGAGGCGCGAACGATACGCGCGGCGAGCTTTTTCGCCTCGGGGTCGACGACATCTCGGTCCGCGAGAACGTCGCGCAGACCGTCCGCAAAAGAGCGCCAGGTAGCGCGAACCCCCCACGAAATCGACGGGAGGTATTCCCGTGGCGACACAGAACCAGGTTCTCGAGTCGCCGGTCGCGCTTCTCGCGCGACCCATCGTAACGTGGTGAGACCATCCTTGGTGGCGCGTTCGGTTTGTGGTGCGGCGCCCCGTGGATCGACGGCGACGTCCATGTCGCTGGGCAAAGCAACGATGAGCTCGCTGCGATCGAAGGGGATTTCAAAGCTTCGAAAATAGAACCGTTCACCGAGAATTCCTTTCGGCAAACCGGCCGGTGGCTCGAGCACTTCTACATATTCATGTTCGACATAGTCGCCTATCTGAAGCCTGGGCATCGAGACGGTCTCTTTGCCGTCGATTTGGTCGGGCTCCAAAATCGTCCCGTCTGCTTTGATAGTGCGCAAGTTGAGCAGATAGGCAGACTGCGGCACGGAAAACTCGCCCTGGTCGTCGATGGCTTCTTCGCTTTGCACGCGGAAGATGTTGTGTGTGAGCGCCAGCGCGGAGCGATCGGGAAATACGCGGACCACGGTGTAGTCGAAAACCAGCACCTGAGGCTCCTGATACTTCCGACCGGAGCGCTCGAACTCTTGAATGATCGATGGTCCATCGAGGCGCATCTCCTCGAGCGCGTGTGTTTCTCCCAGCGCGGTACGAACCCGACGTAGCGAGGACATGGCGGCCGGGTTTCGCGTGAGCGCCTCGTCGAGCGCATCCATAGCCTGCTTCGGTTGGTTCGAGGCCCACTGGAGGTCCACGTAGCTCAGTGTCGCGCGGGCGTTCCGCGGCCGCAGCGTCGACCATTCGCGCGTGATTTGCTCTACCTCGCTTCGGTTTCCACGTCCTCGAGCGAGCTCGAGTCGCGCGGGGATCAAGCGAACCTGTGCCTGCGGAGGCTCGAGTGCGGCGAGTCGCTTGAGCTCCGTTTCCGCGTCGTCCCAGCGACGCGTTCGAAGAAAAAGCCGGAGCATCGCATCGCTCCGCGCATCACACGCCACCATGTGTTTCGAAAGGGTGTGGATGTGTTCAGGTCGGCTGCGCCGTTCGGCGATGAGCAGCGCAGATTTTCGCGCGCTGCAGTTGTCTGGTTGAATTCGCAGGGCGGCGCGAACGAAGCGCTGCGCCTGCGCATCCCAACCTCGGTTCAGCATCAGATCGGCCAAGGTGATCGGAAACACAGACATCTTGGGCCACCGCTTCGCCGCGCGGCGAAGCATGGTTCTGGCGCGCTGTTCCTGGCCTTCTGCTGCGGCAAGTCGTGCTAGCTGAAAGGGAGGAAACCATGCGTTTCGGTCCGCGTTGCGCATGTGCCTGAGCAGCCGGCGCGCGGAGTCGCGCCGCACGTCTGGGGTTCTTAGTGGATCTGCCAGTGCGAGCGAAACGTTCATGGCGAGCACGACCGGCGAGTTGGTGTTCTTGCGAAACCGGCTCAGCGCGTCGCGTGCTCGGACCAAATCACCCTGCGCCATGGCTGTTGCAGCTCGGAGGTATACGTCGAGTGCGTTGGTTGGAGAAAACGCCGCGTCGTCGCGCGCGGGCGCTGGTTGTGAAGCTGCTCTGCGAGTGGATGATGCGGGCAAAAAACTCAGCATCACCACCGGGTTTGGATGTCGAGAGGTTACCTTGAGCGAAACTTCGTGGTCGCCGGCCTCCAATCGCACGCGATGAAAGGTGACGCGCGGCTTGAGCTCCCGGCGTCGATCAAGCCGCGCTACGAGTTGGCCGTCGATGTGAAGCTCAGTGGCGTTTGGTGTTTCCAAGCGCACGGTGTATTCGCCAGCCCGTGGCGCCATGACAAACGTTTCCGCCACGGTGGTTCCGCCCAGCGCGATCGGGCCCTCGCCGAGATGAGTGCTGCACCCTCTTGCCTTGAGGGTTCGCGTAGGCTGCAGACCGCGGCCTGGGCCCAAATCATATTCTGTTTTCATTGGCCCTTTCGCCAGCGCGGGGTGGTCCTCGTCAAAGCCCAGAAGTTGGCGAGGTCCAATAGGGCCGACGACCTTCCATGCGCGAACGCATCCCGCCGCGTTGGCGATTTTGTCGACTGCGGCAACGTTGCCCATGCGGTACGCGTCGTCGATGAGTAGGTCGGCCATCGCTTGCGCGACTGGGGGCTCAAACGAAGCGATGCGGGTTGCGGCGCGACGAAGCTCGGGAGAGGCCACCCACGCCGCGCGCGGGACGACCGCGACCAGCTCCTCCAGAATCGCCGCCGCGACTTCGCGGATGGCTTCGCTCGATGAGGGCTGTGACGATGGGCGTTTTGTGCGATGGTCGAGCGCGCGAAGCATCCATTGCGTTGCGGCAACCGGATCTCCATGAAGCTGTCGCTCGATGCCGCCGAGGAGCATAAGTCGAGGGTCTTGGGGAGTCAGCTTGATGGCGCGCGCGATCTGCTTCGCAGCGCGGGCGGGGTCGCCGTCAGGGGCGAGGAGTTCAGCGATCGCGAGCTCGGTTTGCGCATGCGCATCGCGAGGCCGGCGTTCGGCGGCGGCTCGCAAATCATCGATCGATGTCTGAAGCGCCGTTTTGGGGCGGGCCGCGCCGCAGCCGGTTGTCCCTGCGGTCGCGACCGACAGGATCGAGCCTACGATGGCGGATAACAAAATCGAAGTCGTTTTCTTCACGGCAACTTTCTTCATTGGGCGGAGTCTTTCTGCGCGTTCTTGTCCGAGAAACTGGATTTTCCTCGCGGCTCGGGAGGGGAAGCGCTCGAGCTCTCATCGGAGCCAGGCTGGGCGCGAACCGTAATGCGCTGGCGAAGCAGCTCGTCGGCTTCTCGAACCCATCGCCGAAATGCAGGATATTCGTCGGGTGCGATGCGGTCGCGCCGTAGTTCGAACTGCGTCACCGCGGAGACTTCTTGTCCGCTCGATTCAAACTTCAGTTGAAGAACCCCAAAAGGGCTTTCCGCTTTGCCGCCGCGTGGCACTTGCGCACCTCCGGTTCCCGTGGGCAGCCGCACCGTTCTTCGCTCCTGGTACGAGTTACGCCCGCCGAGGTCGAGCGGATGACGGCGCCGCGGCACACGCGCCATGGTTCGAATTAGATCCCCCATCACCGATGGCGCAACGGTGAGCTGGAGACCGTCTCGGTGCGCGACTTGCGGCACGCGGGCGGTGTAGCGATAAGAAACTGGCGCTTCCAAATCGTCGAGCGAATCAAACTCTTGCGATTCGAGCGTTAAACCGGGAAATAGGTTGCGCAGCGAGCGCTCGAAGCGATCTTTGCGCGTGCCTTCCGCCTGATACGTGTTCCGATAGCCAGACGCGCTTTCTCCGGTCACTTCTTCGCTGACTTTGAGTTCGGCGCTTCCGTCAGTGGCCAGCTTCATATCCAGCGTGCGCGTCCGAGCGTTGCGCTGCGGGCCAAGCACGGGGGTTTTGCGAAGCTCGGCCCCCTTCGGCCAGACGTGCAGCACGGTCACGCCTTGATCCATCTGTGGTAGTTCTTGGGTTCCGCTGTGCTCCGCGGTGCCGTCCAAGTAGAGATCGAGGTCGGGCACGTAGGCGATGGCGTGGTCAAAGACCGCGAGCGAAGCCGGTTTGTCGCGAATCGCTCCGTTTCGTCGCGTGCGTACGAGCACCACGTGCGCGTCGATGCCCGCTTCGCGGAGCATCACGTAGAGCAATGATGCTTTGTCTTTGCAGTCGCCAAACCCTCGGCGCACGATATCCGGCACGCGATAGGGTTTGTAGCCATGGATTCCAAATTCGAGACCGACGTAGCGGGTGTTGCGCACCACCCAGTTGTGGATGGCGACCACTTTGGCGCGGACGTCTGACTTGTCGCGGACGAGGGACGCCACCGTGTTTTTTAGATCGCCGTGCGCCTTCAACTGGTCGCGAACCAGGCCCCAATACCACGCGCCGACGTCTTGCCAGGTGCGGTACGTCGAGATGTGAAGATAAGGTGCCACTTCGGTCAAACCCGGCATTCCGGGTTCGGCGCGGATGGCGGGGATATTGCGCGCGAAATAGTGATACACACGGGTTCGTTTCCGCTCGCGAACAGTTTTTTTGAGCTGCTTGAGTCGAGGCTGGTTGAAAAAAAACTTCCGCGACTTCGGGGTGATCAATACGTAGTCGAATCGTCGAACCGGTGCGAAATCACGCAAAAAGCGAAGGTCACCGTAGTAGTCGGCAAAAAGATTGCGCGGCGCGACGTCGTCGATTCGATATTTGACTTCGACAACGTCTCCCGGTTCCAGATCCGGAAAGACCACCACCAACGCGCGCGTATCGTAGTAAATCCGGTACCACGGTTCGCCGAGCTGTTGCTCAAAGGTTTGTGTAGCTTCGAGAACTCGCTCCGAGCCTCGATGAACAGCGGCTCCGCGGATGTCGACGCGCTGCGATCCCGGGTCAAACTGAATGCGGTAGGTACGAAATCGTCGCGCCCCTTCCCCATCGTGAATCTGGTACGCCACCTGCCGAAAGCTTGACCCCAAACCGTTTTCGTACACCGTGTTCACGGTCAAATCTTGGAGCGTTGTGGTCGAAAAACCGTTGCTTTTGCCTTTCCGGTGGAGCAGCGCACGGCGGCCGATGGCGTATCGCTCGTCGGGCCGAGGCGCAGGCTTGATCTGTTCGAGCAACTCCCGCGTCTCCGCGTCTTGCGGGCGTACGGCGAGCGCTAGACGAAGCGATTGCGCGGCGGCCTCGGGTTGATTCAGGCGCAGCAAATAGCGTCCTTCAGCCACCAAGGTATCGGCATCTTCGGGTGCCAATGTGCGCGCGCTTCGGTAGGCAGAAAGCGCGTCGTCCGATTTTCCGAGCGCCTCGTACATTCGCGCGGCGTAACGAAACGTATTGGTGCTCTGCGGCGCGGCGGCGAGGAGGGCCTGAAGATGATTCGTTGCCCGGCGAGCTTCGCCTCGTCGAACGGCGTCAAAAATCACCACACGTCGTGCGCGTAGCAGGTTGTGCCGCGCGCGAAGCGCTTCCTCTCGGAGCTTCATCGCGCGGTCTCGCGCGCCTGTCGCTTCCAGTGCCTCGGCCCGCGCGCTCAGCCATCCCGGGCTTTTTGCGTGCACGTCATCGAGAACCCGCAGCGCGCTTTCGGGCATTTCGAGCTCCTGAAGAATTTGTGCCCGCAGCAGTGCGCCCTGCATTGCCTCCATCGTCCCCCGAGGGAGCTTGTCGAGAATCGGCAACGCGTCGAGAGGGTTCACTCCGCTTTGGCGGAGCGCGGCCCGAAGTAAGATCACCCGCGCGTCTTTGGGCGCGCGCTGATGGGCTTGCTCGGCGTAGCGCATCTTGTCGCCGCGAGATTTGGCGAGCTGTGCGGCGAGCACCCACCGCTGGGTGGACGGCGTTTGCTTCGCGGCTTGCGCGGCGAGGTCAGCGGCCTGTTCTTCCGCGGGATCGTCGGCCTTGGTCCACTTGAGAAATCGCGCCAAATCCTCGCGCGCGCCGACCGAAGCGCGTTTGCGCTCGGTGGCGGCAACCAACTGATCAAAAGTTGTCGAGATGGTTTTGTGCGTTGCCGCCGTTTCCGTGGCGTGAGGCGCGGCGGCAATTTTTTGCGCATCCCATTGGACGTTTGATGCGGGGTGGCCGTCGCTCTTCGCGACGCGCAGAAAGAATCCCCATGGACCTTCCGCGGCGCAGACCTTCACCAGCAATCGATTGGGCCCTATCTGCGCCTGAACGCGCACCGCGCTGCGCTCGGGGTCTGGGCCGCGATAGGCTTCGTCGCGCAAGACCTCAGCGCCGTTCCACCATATTTTCATCGCTCCACCCGCGCCTGCCCACAGGCTCAGCGGTTGCGCGGAGTCGCTGTGCACCGACGTTTGCGCAAGCGCGCAAGTATGGGCGCGCGGTCGGAAGATCGCGTCGAAATCTACATAGCCGATATTCGATACGTCCGGATAGACCCGCCACGATACCATTCGTTCCTTGCCCATAGCGCTTTGTCGGGGGTCGAAGGCTTCGCCCTGCTTTTCCTCCGCCGCCAACGCGCGTTCGAACCCCTGCTTGCCCTCGTTGTCAAAGGGCCCCATGACCCGGAAGCTTCGGACGAAGCCGAGGTCGTCGATCAAGCTGCGTGCATCGCCAATGTTTCCCGCGCGGGCTCGGGCCTTGGCGAGCAGCCATGTCGCGTATGCCTGACGTGACGGGCTGAGCCGTCGACTCTTCGATAGACGTTCAAGCGCGGCCACAGCCCTCTTTGGCGTCGCGCGGTCCATGTGGCTCCACAACTCGAGCAGGGGCAGGATGCCACGAGGCGAGCGGCCTCCGCGAAGCGTCTGCTCGGCCAAACGCTGCTGCTCAACATCGTATGGGTTTTGGGTGCCGGGTGGGGTTTGGGTCTGCGCCAGTGCGGATAGCGCCAGAGCGCTTAGCGCGAGGGGTAGTGCGAGGAGCGCGTGCCGCGAAAGCGAATGAGTTCGGGTTTGACGATGCATCGCGGTGAGCCTAGGCCGTGTTACCAAAGTCTCGCAACCCGCACCCGCTATGCTGTCGACCATGTCTGTTCCATCGGGGTCCACCCGGCCCGTTCCCAAAAAATTTCAACCCGAGCCGTTCCCGTACCATCAGGAACTCGAACTCGAGATCACCAGCCTCACCAACCTCGGGATCGGGGTCGGCCGCGTGGCGGGCATTGGCTATGCCGAGGGCTGGGTGGTCATGGTTCCCTTTGCGCTGCCCGAAGAACGCGTGGTCGCGCGCGTCTGGCGAAACCACAAAACCTACTCGAACGCGGATTTGGTGCGGGTCTTGCGCGCGTCTCCTCATCGGGGGGTGCCTCGCTGCGATCTCTTTGGTCAGTGCGGGGGCTGTCAATATCAACACCTCACCTACGAAGCGCAGCTCGAATGGAAAACCGCCCACGTCGCCGATGTATTCGCTCGGATTGCCGAAGCAAAGGTCGACGTGGCCCCGGCGCAGGGATCGCCCGAGCAGTATTTCTACCGCAGCAAGCTTACGCCCCATTTTCAGCGACCGCGCGGCGGCGAGGTGCAAGCGATCGGCTTTGTGCGACACGACAGCCGACGGATCGTCGACGTGGAGCAATGCCCCATCGCCACGCGCGCGATCAACGAAGCGCTCCCTGCAGCTCGGCAGCGCGTGCATGAGCGAGCGGGCACATACAAAAAAGGCGGCACGCTGCTCCTGCGCGATGTTGTCACCAACCGCAGCGAAAGCGAACGCGAGGGAAACGCGGGCGACGTGATTACCGACCCAAAAGCAATCGCGTGCGCGCAACTAGGGCCCTTGCGATTTTCCTTTCGGGCTGGCGAGTTCTTCCAAAACAATCCCTTCGCGTTGCCCGCCATGGTCGACTATGCGGTGCGAGAAGCCCGCGGCCTCGATTACCCTGAACCCGCGAACCGCCCGAATCCGGTCCATCTCGTCGATGCATACTGCGGCGTGGGTGTCTTCGCGCTTTCCGCGAGTCGATATTTCGAACGGGTGGTTGGCGTGGAAATCTCCGAAGCGGCCATCGAGTTCGCGCGGAGCAACGCATCGCACAACAACATTCAAAACTGCGATTTTCGCGCCGCGACCGCGCACGAGATCTTCGCCCACCTTCCGTTTGGCGGCGAACAAGCCAGCGTGATTCTCGACCCGCCCCGCAAAGGCTGCGACCCCGAGTTCCTCGCCCAGCTCGTCGAGTTCGCGCCCGCGCGTATCGTCTACGTCTCCTGCGACCCGGCCACCCAAGCCCGCGACGTGAAAGAGCTCCTGCGCGGTGGCTACCGACTCGTTCGCGTGCAGCCCTTCGACCTCTTTCCGCAAACCCGCCACATTGAATCGGTTGCGACGCTCGTGAAGAACCGTTGATTCCCCCTGCCTTTTTGACAACCGTGCCTTTTTTCTAGGCTGCGGCTACAGTCGCGGCCGGTGGCTCCGGCTCGGCAATTGGTGGTGGTTTCCAATCGCGGCCCGTACCGGCAAGAAAGCGCCCGGGGACGGCAGCGATGGGTGCGCGCGGCGGGCGGCCTCGTGGCCGCGCTCGATCCAGTGTTGATTTCGCAAGGCGGCGTCTGGATCAGCGCGAAGCAAGCTAAAGATTTTGATACCGTCAAGCTTGAGCGGCCCGATGTGGGCTACGAGCTGGCGACCGTGTCGCTCGCGCGATCCGAGCAAAAAGGTTTTTACGACGGAGTGTCGAACGCGGTGTTGTGGCCGCTCTTGCACTCCATGGCCACCACCGTTCGCTTGAGCGAGGCGCCGTGGTCGAGTTATGTGTCCGCCAACCGCGCGTTTGCCGATGTCACGCTCGCGAGCAGCAAGCCGCGCAGCTTGATTTGGGTGCAGGACTATCACCTCATGCTGGTGCCCGCGATGCTCCGCGAAAAGCGGTCGAAAGCGCGCGTGGGATGGTTTTGCCACGTGCCCTGGCCGCCGCCCGACATATTCGGCATTTTGCCGTGGCGCGAAGACGTGCTCGAAGGGCTGCTGGGGGCCGATCTGCTCGGTTTTCATACGGACGACTTTGTGGTCCAGTTTCTCGAATGCGTGGAGCGATTTACCGACTACGAAGTCGACTACAAAAAACAAATCGTATGGTGTGGCGATCGACCCGTGCGGGCTATGACCGCTCCGATTGGCATCGCAGTACGCGATCGCGAAGCGCTCGCATCAGACCCGGGTGTCCTCGCGGAAGTGGATCGCATTCGGCAAGGAATCGGTCATCGTCGAATCATCCTTGGTGTAGACCGACTCGACTACACCAAGGGTATTCCCGAGCGGCTTTCCGCGTTCGAAAAATTTCTCCGCACCGATCGCCTGGCGCGCGAGCGCTACGTCTTTGTCCAGGTCATGGTGCCGAGCCGAACCGACGTTCGCGCGTACGCCGAACTTAAATCGGAAATCGATCGCATGGTCGGCGATATCAACGGCCGCTACGCGATCACCGGCCGCGTGCCGATTCACTATTTCTACCGCAACCTCGACCAAACGCAGCTTACCGCGCACTACCGAGCCGCCGACGTGGCGCTCGTGACGCCCCTGCGCGACGGCATGAATCTCGTAGCCCACGAGTATGTCGCGTCGCGCGTGCAAAACGACGGCGTGCTGGTGCTGAGCGAGTTTGCGGGGTCGTCCCACTATCTCAAAGACGCGCTCTTCGTGAACCCCTACGACTTGGACGCGGTGAAACAAACCCTTTCTCGCGCGCTGTCCATGTCTCGAAAAGAAATGGCGGAGCGAATGCGACAGCTCCGGCGTCACGTGGTCAAGCTAGACGTGCATCGCTGGGCCGATAGGTTTCTCAAAACGCTCGAGTCGGGCGTCTGAGTCAACTCCGTGCTGGGTCAAATGAAGGGCTGATCGGATGAGCGAGACAACCGTCAATGGCACGCCTGTGAATCTGCCCAAGCCTGTTTCGGCATGGGTCGACGCGGTCATGGCCCTTCCACGTCCGCTGCTCATCGCGCTCGACGTAGACGGCACGCTCGCGCCTATCGTGCCCGACCCGTACGCGGCGACGATTCCTCCGGACGTTCGCGACGCCCTTGGCGTGATCAATGCCAAAGACAGCGTGACTTTGGCATTGATCACAGGGCGCGACGCATCGGCGCTTCAGCGGATCATCGACATTCCCGAAGCGTACCGTGCGGTCGAGCACGGCGCGGTGTTGATCGAACCAGGCGATACGGATTCTTCAAGCAGCCCTAGTTCTTCTTCAAGCGGCCCTGGTCTCACGGAGGAGCAGCAATCTCGTCTCGATGCGTTCGCAGCATGGGCCGAAACGCTTCCCGATGGCGTGCGAGTCGAAAGAAAAGCTCGTTCAGTCGGTGTTCACGTACGCGTCTTAGCGAGCGATGACCCCGGCGAAGCCCAAGCGATTCTTGAGCAGGCTGCGCAGATTGCGCGATCGCACAATCTTACGCCCCGCGACGGCCGCAGCGTCTGCGAAGCAGAGCTCGAGCCTGGCGACAAAGGCGCCGCCCTTGCCACCATCATGCAGCGGTCAGCTGCGATGTCGTGCTTCTACGCCGGCGACGACGTTACGGACTACCCCGCCATCCAATTCGCGGCCAAGAGCGGCATTGGCCTCTTCGTCCGCTCCGCCGAGCGACCCCATCCACCCGAAGGCGCCAGCGGAGCGCTACCGGGAACCGACGCGCTCGCCGAGCTTCTCAAGAAGCTCAGCGAGCGAATTTAGACCGCCGGCGTTGTGCGGACCACGAGTAGCTGACGCGCTCTTACTGCCTGCATCATCTTCTCGGGCCTCTCGCAGTCTGTTCCTTTCTTCGAAGGAGTATTTTCGCGGATGGTCTGCGGATCGTTGTCTCCATGAGAAGCAACACAGGCTACTCGTCGCGAGACCAACGCTGAGCGCAAGCAAGAGCCCACCGCAGATCGAGTGTCCCGGCCCATTGCAACAATGCTCTCGGCGCCTGGCACACTTGCGCACAAAAACGCAGCAAGAATGGCGCCCACGCCTGCGTGGCAGGTGCGAACGGTGTGGGTGGAGCACCGATGGTGCGGCTCCACCGCAGAGTGGCACGATGTTTGTTAGCGGAAAGGAACAACACAGGATTTTCTTCTCGTAGTCGGGCCAGTGTTGTCGGCCTTGGAGGTAGGAATGAGGACTATCGCTGTATTCTATCAGCTCGTGCTGCTCTCTGCGTTGGTGAGCGCGAGCGCTTGCGTCGCCGCTACCGACGGTGACCTCACGGACGGGTTCGAAACAGAAACGCGGTTAAAAAGCTCGAGCCAGCCGTCCAAGTTGCTCTCGCGAAAATTTGGTATGAGCGCCAAAGACGCCAACCGACTTTCGGAAGCGGCAGCACACATGCAAGGCCACGCATGGGCGCCAAAGAAAACACAAAGCGAACAAACGATCGAGGGTGTTACGTACACTGTGGTCGCCCCCGCGTGCTCAGCGGAATCGAGAGAAGCGATTCTCTACAATCTCAACAAGATAGAAGATAGCTGCCTCGCCTTGTTCGAAGCCATGAAGACACAACAAGGCAACAGTCTGGCGAACGCGGCAGAAAACCACTTCGCGGCGATAACAAGCCATGCCCGGGTAGTCCTCCAGTCCCTGATTTTGCATAGCGGATACTCGGATGGCTCCGTGAATCGGTGCTACGCGGACAACACGAGTGCGACAGCGATTCACGACTTCACTTCGATCGCGTTGAATGTGCTGGAGCGAATATACAATCCCCTGAACACGCCCGATGATATTGAAACGATGATGTCGCGGCTGCGTGACGAGCTCGGATGAATGAAGAACGGATGGCGCGAGCCGCGTGGTCAGATTCGGCGCGCCCCCAACCTGGCATGTCGGTTCCCCGAGGCAAGCTCGCCACCTCTGGGGAACCGAGCACTAGTGTATCGAATATCCGAAGCGGTCGTTCTGTTGCATGCTGGGGTTGGAAATGGTCTGGTTGCTTTGACCCGAGCCGACCAGCGGGCCGAAGTAAATATCAACTCGGCCCCCGCTTGCCGTCACTGGGGTCGCGACGGCAAAGTCGTCAAACCCATCTCCGTTGAGGTCTCCGTTGGTGGATACCGATCGACCGCGGTCGACCGCGAAATCGCTGAGGCTGGGATAGGAGAGTGACGGGTCTTCGGGAAAGAAACCTGGTGCGCCGAGAAATACGTGCGCTTCTCCGGTTCCTTGCACCCCGGGGGCAGGTCGCCGGGATGCTCCGGCGGCGAGATCGGCCAAGCCATCTCCGTTCACATCCCCGCGTCCGGATAGAGACATGCCGAAGTAGTCGACGGTAGTCGAATCGCGGAACAGGAGCGTGGCTTGCGGTTGTGCGTCGATCGTTGAGGTTCCTAGAGATGGGGCTCCGAGGTAGACTTCGACTGCTCCCGATTCAGCGTTTCCGTTTGAAAAGAGAAGCGCGCCGACCGCGAAATCCGAGTAGCCGTCTGCATTGAAGTCCCCCCCTCCGGTGGCCGACCACCCGAACAGCGCACCGGTGTCGGCGGTGGTTTCTGTTTCGAACGTTGGCGTCGTGGGCGCTCCCCCCGGACTGCCGAAATACACAAACGCGCTTCCTGATTCGGCTGCGTTGCCATCTTGGCCTTGGGCGCCAACCAATACTTCAGGGTAGCCGTCGCCGTTGGTGTCCCCGATTCCTGCCACGCTCGAGCCAAAAAAGCCTTGTGCTTGTGTGCCGGGGTTCGCGAGCATCGCGGGCGCGCCCACATCAAGACCGCTCGGCGAACCCCAATAGAGATAGGCTGCTCCTTCGTTCTCGGTGCCGTTGTTCTGTTGATCTGCGCCCACGATGATGTCCGCGAAACCATCTCCATTGAAATCTCCAGCTCCCGCGACGCGACCGAATGCGTCTTCGCCGCCGGCGGCAGGATGTTCAAGCTCTAGACTGGGGTTGCCGGGTAGCCCCGTGGGAGATCCCAAATACAGATAGGCTTCGCCTGGAGCCATCGCCGTGCCGTTTCCGTTCGCACCAACGAGCAGATCGGAGCAACCATCACCATCGACGTCGCCTGCGCTTGCTATGGAAAAACCAAATCGACCGAAATACTGAGCTTCGGGATTCATGTACGAACGGTTTGGTACCGCGCCAATCCCGGTCGGGCCGCCGTAGTAGACAAAGGCGTGCCCTTCGTTTCTTCCGGCGCCAGGGTCGCCGACCGCTAGGTCCGAGTAACCGTCACAGTTGTAGTCGCTGTGAAGCCTTCCTACGTCTAGGTAGCGGATTTCGGTCCAACTCGAGCAGCGCCGCCGCGCGCACGCCCGGACGCGCCAATAGTAGCGTCGGCCCACCGGGGCTATGGTTGAAACCGGAAGGTCTTCTTCTGGCCGAAACACAAACGCGCTACCCGCGGCTGTGGCGGGACGTGCCGCAACTCTCACGTTGAGCTCGGGGCTCGAAAAATCGCAGGCGCGAAAGTTTTCGAGCGAACATCCATCGTCGAGTTGCAGCTGGTAGTGCCGCGCGCCGGCGACGGCGTTCCAGATAAACTTGGGTCGTAGCGGGGAGCGAACCGTGTTGGCACTCGCTGCGCGAAAGCTGCCGGTGGTGAAACCGTTCCAAGGAAAACGGGCCAAAACGTCGTTCACCAAGCCGACGCGGCTCGATGCCAGATAAGATTGCGCACGGGCAACGCACGTTCCGTCGTTATTGTGCCCGTCGGCGCACTCGATTGCTCCGCAACCCGTTGCGAACATGGAAAGCGTCCATGCGAAAAGGGTGGGCGCTATCGAGGCGCTCGGAATGTGCTTGGTATGAAGCAGGTACGACGTAGCTCGAGAGTGGTGGTTCAGCATGAGTCTCCTATCGGTTGTGCGCACGCACCCAAAGAGAGACGGTTTCTTGTCGATTCGTTTTGGTGTATGCGCCATTACCTTGAACTACGCTGCGGCAGCGCGAATACTGACATGGACGAACCAGATCGTTCGAGCTCAGCGCAAGGATCAGGATGGCTAGTCGAAGGTCAACGAGCGCCTGATAGAGCAGTGAGCAGTGGCCAGTATGGCTGATCGAAATCTCGCCGCGAAGACGCTCAAAACCTTTCGAATGCCACACCAGTTTAGTAGATTGATTTTCCGAATCGGTCGGCGTCGTCTACACCGGGGTTGAAAAGACGCTGGTTGCTTCTGGTCCTGGTGACGATCGGCCCGAAGTAGATATCGATGTGCCCGCCTCTGCTCGATACCGGGCTGCTGACGGCGAGGTCGTCGAAACCATCTCCGTTGACGTCGCCGGCGACCGATACCGAGTGACCACGATCAGAAGCCACATTGCCCAGGCTGGGGTAGCCACGCGAAGGCGCTTGCGGAAACAAGTCGGTCGTACCGAGGAATACGTAGGCTTGTCCGCTTCCCAGAGCGTCAGGCGCCGGGCGTCCAGGTGCTCCGATAGCCAGATCGTCGATGCCGTCTCCGTTGACGTCGCCGCGTCCCGACAGAGAAGCGCCAAACTCGTCGACCGTAGTCGAGTTGCGAAAAATCAACGTGGCGCGCCGTTGTTCCTCGATCGACGATGTACCGAAGTAGACTTCGACCGCTCCCGTCTCGGTGCTGCTGTTGGAGAAGAGCCGCGCCCCGACCGCAAAGTCGGCGTAGCCATCTCCGTTGAGATCGCCGCCGCCAGTTGCGGCCCAGCCAAACTCGGCGCCGGTTCCCGCCGTAGTCTCGGTTTCGAACTCGGGCATTCCGATGGCGCCCCTTGACTGACCGAAGTAGACGTACGCGCTTCCGGATTGGTGCGCATTTGCGTGTTGACCTCGAGCGCCCACCAAGAAGTCAGCGTAGCCGTCGCCGTTGGTGTCGCCGATTCCTGCGACGCTCGACCCGAATTCACCACGTTCTTGTCGTCGCGGGTTATTCAGAAAAACCGGGTCACTTAGATCGAGCCCCGTGTGCGAACCCCAATAGATGTATGCTGCGCCCTCATCGTTGGCTCCATTGTTTTGTTGATCGGCGCCGATAATCACCTCTCCGTAGCCATCCCCGTCGAGATCTCCTGCGGCTGCAACATTGCCGAAAAATCCGATGCTCGATGTAGGATTGTCGATTTCTAGATCGTGGCTACGTGGGAGCCCAGACGGGGACCCCAAATACAAGTACGCTTTGCCGCGGCCGAGTCTTCCGCCTGAACCTCGAGCGCCGATGAGCAGGTCGGAACAGCCGTCTCCATTGACGTCGCCAGCGCTCGCCACGGGGAAACCGAACTGCGCGTTGGCTCCATCCCCGGGGTCTTCGTAGGAGCGAAGGGGAACCAGACCGAGCCCTTCGGAGCCGCCGAAATATACGAACGCCGCATCGCGGGCGCCGACCGCGAGATCCGAATAGCCGTCGCAATCATAGTCGCTGTGCAGCCGTCCGACGTCGAGATAGCGAATCTCGGTCCAGGACGAACAGCGCCTGCGCAGGCAGGCTCGCACGCGCCAGTAGTAGCGTCGTCCGACCGGAGCCACGAACGAGACAGGGAGGTCTTCGCGGAGTCGAAACGCAAACCCGTTTTCGGCGACGGTGGCACGGCCGGCGTTGATTCGCGTATCGCGCTCGGGGCTGGGGAAGTCGCAAGCGCGAAAACCTTCCGGCGAGCAATCGTCGTCGATCTGCAGCTGATAGTGCGACGCGCCCTCGACGGTGTTCCAGATGAACGTCGGTCGCAAAGGGGATGACGCCGCATCGGTGTTCCCTGCGCGTGCGCTTCCGGTGGTGAAACCGTTCCATGGAAAGCGCGCCGATACGTCGTCGATCGGGGCCGAAGTTGAGTCATTCGAAGAAAGGTCATCCAAAGAAGCATCGCCGGCCATGGCAGGAGAATCCGATGTGGCGACACACGCGCCGTCGTTGGTCTCATCAGTCCCATCAGGGCACACGCACGCGTTGTCGAACGTTTCCATGCGTCCATCAGGACAATCGGCTCCGCCGCATCCGAATACGACCGCCGCGAGAGAAAAATAGAAAAGCGTGTGCGCTACGCGCAAGATAAACGAGATTGAGCAAGATTGATTCTGCAGCATGAGTCCCCCGATCGGTTGCTTCGCGCGCATGCATCCGAACCGAGGTTCACGAGGTTCGACTCATTCGGGTGCGTGCACTCTTACAAAGCACTACGTCGCGGCAGCGCGAATTCTGACTCGCAGGCAACTACAGCAAGTGAAAGAGAATGAGCTGGGCGAGCGCGAAGTACACGAGCAACCCGAGCACATCGACGACCGAAGCGATAAACGGAGTTGACGATACCGCAGGGTCGAGGCCCAGGCGGCGAATACCCAAAGGAAGAAGCGAACCTACCACGGTACTCAGCGTCACGATAGCCACGACGCTCGCTCCGACGGCCGACGCGAGGGCCGCTGCGCCCACCTGGTTACCCGCGACATAGGCCCGGGCGAAGCCAATTGCTCCCAGGGCAACTCCAAGCGCGAGCCCGATGCCGAGTTCGCGCCCCAGCACTCGCAGCCAATCGCGGGCTTCGAGCTCGCCGACCGCCATGGCGCGAATGATCAGCGTAGACGATTGCGAACCCGCATTGCCCCCCGACGCGATAATCAGTGGAATAAACAGCACGAGCCCAACCGCGGATTGCAGCAAATGCTGATGGCGTTCCATGACCGTGGCGGTGAGCAGTTGGCCCAGAAAGAGCAGCACCAGCCATGCGCCCCGCTTCCAGACAAACTCTGCCAATCCGGTTGAAAAGTACGAATCCTCGAGAGGCACGATGCCGCCCATCTTTTGTGCATCCTCGGTGGCCTCCTCGATCACCACGTCGACCACGTCGTCGACTGTGACCAGGCCGAGCATGCCTTCGTTTTCATCCACCACCGGCACCGCATTGAGGTCGTAGCGGGCGATGACTTCGGCGACGTGTTCCTGGTCGTCGTCCGGTTCGACGGACACCACGTTTTCTGTCATCACGTCGCCAAGCTGCTGGCTCGGATCGTTCACGATCAAATCGCGCAGCGACACGACGCCGAGCAGCTTGTTGCCATAGCCGCAGACATAGATTTGATAGAGCGTTTCGGCTTCTTGCGTGCTGCCGATGCGGCGCAATTCTTCCACGCCTTCCCAAACTTTGAGCTCAGGCGCGAGCGAAACATATTCGGTGGTCATTAGTCCGCCGGCTGTTTCAGGGCCGAACCCGGCGAGCTCACGAACCTCTTCGGCAGCTTCCGGCTCTGCCTTCTCGAGCTCGACCAGGAGCTCTTGCGCGTCTTCTTCGGGCAGCTCCTGAACGACGTCGACGCGATCGTCAGGCGCCATCTCGGTCAGAATCTCAGCGGCCTCGGCTGGCTCGATGGCTTTGAGCACCGCGACCTGTCGATCCGCGCTAAGCTTTTCGACCACGTCGGCCGCAAGCTCCGCGGGAAGCGTCTGCATCAGCGCGATGGCGTCTTCTACAGGAAGGTCATCGAGAATCTCGGCGACATCTTCGATGTGAAACTTCGCCAGCGCCTCGCGCAACCCTTCAGGGTCGCTCTCTAGCGCGCTCCTAAGGTCGGGCCCGAGCAGTGTAAGCAGCCGCATCGCTCATGCCTCGCCTACGCGCCGACGAAAACGCATGTTGAGCAGCTCGACGGTTAGTGAAAAACCCATCGCAAAGTAGACGTACCGCTTATCGAGCTCTTGGTGCAAGCCTTCGGCCATAAGCAGCACCCCGATGAGCAAGAGAAACGAAAGCGCGAGAATTTTCATCGACGGGTGGGTGTTGATGAAGTTCCCAACCGGCTGCGCGAATAGCCACATCACGGCGACCGCCATCACGATCGCCACCGCCATGATCTCCACGTGGTCGACGATGCCCACCGCGGTAATCACTGAGTCGAGCGAAAACACGATATCGAGCACCATGATCTGCGCGACGACTCCGACCATGCCGTTTCCCCAGCCGCGCACTTCTTCTTCGGCGACGCCTTCGGTCTTGCGATAGATTTCGCTGGTGCTCTTCGCGACCAAGAACGCGCCGCCGGTTAGCAGAATCAGATTCCGCCCGCTGATGGCGATGCCCGCCACTGAAAAGAGCGGCGTGGTGAGCGACATCACCCAGCTCAAGGTAAACAGCAGCGCGAGCCGAGTGCCCATCGCGCCGAGCAATCCGAGACGATAGGCCCGCGGCTGATCCTCGGGAGGAAGCCGCTCGGTGAGAATTGCGATAAAGACAATGTTGTCGATACCGAGCACAATCTCGAGCGCCGCCAGCGACGCGAGCGCAATCCACGCATCTACGGTAGAGAAAAGCTCCAGCACGCGCGCGAGTGTACTTCGTGCAGCGGCGCTGGCCCACTACGGAGCGTCCCCGCGAGCTATTCAGGTCGAGACCAGGCTCTTTGCTGCGGAAGATAAGAAATTCTCAAAGTGGTCGAGGCACTGCTGCACCTGCTGTTCTGCGTCAAGCGATTTCATCGCTAGCTGCGCCAGGCGAGTGGGATCGAGGTCCGCGCCGTAGGCATGGCGCAGAAAGTGCCGAAAGGTTCGTGGTTCGTTGGCCGCAGAAAACTCTCTTGGCTCAGCACAGCGGGCCGAACACCTTCTATAGTCAGACGGGAACCTTCGAGTAGTGCGCGGTGCCAGTCTGCTTCTTGAGGAAGGCTACCTTCGATGGTTCGCGCAACACGCTCCAAGATGCTTTCCAGGGTCGTGTAGCTGCGGTCGAGTGCCGCGTCTCGCTCTGGCGAGATCGCGAACCACGGTCACAGCGAGTCCCGTTGCTTCGTGGATTGGTTCCATCTCCGCTATTCTTTTTGCGTGCTGCTACGCCCCGCCACCGTGCACGACCTCGAGCTGCTTCTTCGCTGGGATGAACAGCCGCATGTGGTGGCGTCTGACCCGAGCGACGGTTGGGACTGGGAAACCGAGCTCACGCGCGATCCCGACTGGCGCTGGCAGTTGATTGCGGAAGTGGACGGTCGCCCCGTCGGCTGCGTGCAAATCATCGACCCGGCGCGCGAAGAAACCCACTACTGGGGCGACTGCGCGCCGAATCTTCGGGCCATCGACATCTGGATCGGCGACGCCGCAGACCTCAGCCGAGGGTTTGGGACATCGATGATGCGCCAAGCGCTCGAGCGTTGCTTCGCCGATCCGGCCGTCACCGCAGTGCTCGTCGACCCGTTGCGAAGCAACGTACGCGCCCACCGATTCTATGAGCGCATGGGCTTTCGCTTTGTCGAGCATCGCGTGTTCGGCGAAGACGAGTGCTCAGTGTTCGAGCTTCTGCGTCCCGCGGCGGAAGAGTGCTAAGCGGCCAAACCAGCAAGCGGCTTAGATCGCGTCGGGCTGTGACGTTGAGGTAGGGTCGTCAGGCAGTACCCATGGGCCAATCAATCGGTAAAACGCGGTTATCTTTTGGTCGAACTCTCCGTCCCTGTAGTCGGACTCTCCAGTGCAATCTCGCCCAACCGCTTCGAACGTCTGCTTGACGGTATGGTCAGGTTTGTACGGATTGGTGAGGTGGCCGTACTTCTTTGGATTGCTGCCGTACACGAGGCACATGATATTGGCATAACGCTGCGGGTTCAGGCTGTGCACGCCAGCATACGCCTCCCAATCGGGCGACATCGGATCGGTGGTGGCCCAGAATCGTGCGGTCGCCTCGGCGGCATCGGGTCTGTCGAGTTCGATGAGCACCAATGTAGAGAAGTCGTCGACCACATCTTCTTCTTCACCGAGCACCGGAACGTCCCAAAAGCGTTCGCTGATGAGGGCGTGTCCGATTTCGTGCATCAGAATCGCGTCTGAGATGCCGAGCGCTGCTTTTTCTGCCGCTTTGATATCCGCGGCTGAGCTCTCGGAGGTGATGCGAGCCGAGACCACCTCGGCGATTTCTTGGAGCATTTCGTAGCAGAGCCCTACCTGATCGTTGGCGGGATCAAAGAATGCATTCGCTTCGCCGCATTCAAGATAGGCGACGGAAAGATCCCTCGGCAGCGCGAACTCTTCGTTCAGAAGTTTCACCGTGCGCTCGAGATGCCCCTCCTTGCGCGTGAAGCGTTCCCATTCTCTGTTGAGGTCTGTCGTGGCCGCGCCGTCGTCGACGCTCTGAGGCACGGCGACAACGAAATCGCCTTTGTCGCGTTCTTGAGCGGAGCCCTTGAGGTCCGCATGGAGCTGTTTTTCCAAAGTGTCGCCCGCGTCTTCAGGGCTCACGGCCTGGCACGCGACAGCAAACGGAACGAGCATCGAGATGACAATAGCGCTACGGGACATCGAGTTCTCCAAACCAAAATGTGAAAGCTCAGCGAGCCTTTGCGCGCGGAGTTTCACAGACCGCGGACCAAACCGGCCCGCTGGCGAACGCGGTAGAAGCAACCGTCGTGCCACAAGCCGGCGGCGCCGTTTTCCTTGCGTGAGGGCGCCGAAAATGCCCGGTCAGGGAGAAATAGCGGGAGTTTGGTTTGCTCGTGAACCAACGCTGAGCAGCGGAATTCTTCCTCTCGAAGCGCCCCTACCGGTCGATGGGGTTGATGACGTCGAGCGCAAAGCGATCGAAGTCTTTTTCATTCCGCGTGGCGAAGGTGGTCACTCCGTGGTGCTCGAGCGTCCGCCCGATGCGCGCATCGAACATTGCTCGGCGGGCTCTTGCGTTCGCCGCGTCGTCCCAGATTTGGTTCATGAGGGAGCCCGGATAGTCGATGAGCGCCCAGTGTGGGTTGTTGCGAAACGAGTGGACCGCTTGCAGCGCGCGCCCGGCGCTCAGCGGCTTCTCAAGCACCGCGGGATTACGGAGCGTTACATACAGTTCGATCAACACGAGTTCGCATATCCCGAAGCCTTCGGTGGTGAACCGAGGCTCTAGGTACTCGCGCGCGCGTTCGTGCTCCGGGCAACTACGGTTGAGGTAGTAGAGAAGAATGTTCGTATCGCAGCTCTCCACAGTGTTTCTCGTTGGTGTTTCTCGTCGGTGGTGTTTCCTCTGACGCAACGCTAACGGGACGGCGAGTTTGCGATATCCCGCCACTCTTAGTGTCGCGGTCGCGCCGCGTGGCACAAAGTGGCGCATTGAACGAGACGTTTTCTCATTGTAATGATTGAGTTTTCCTGGCTTCGGCGTTGGCCCAGCTTTCGCATTGCTGAGAGGTCGGAGGAACGGTCAATGCTGAGAAATAGGTCACTTGTTCTTGTATTAACTGCGTTTGCGCTTTGCGGGGGTGCGCTTGGGTGCGCGGATGAAGGAGAGACTTTGCCTCCGTATTCGGGCAGCCAGCGGGGCGCGCTGATTCGGGCACAAACCTGCGACGAACTTCTTAGCGGATTGCAGCAAGACGCGATCGCCAAAGCCGAGTTCGCGGCCGAGCAGGTCAAAGACGGCGGCGGATACGGCGTCGCAGTGGCGGAGCCCGCGTTTGGAGGCGTTGCCGAAGACACCAGCTCTGCCGCACCAACAGCGGGAGCATCGAACGCTCGTCAGGCAGAAAGCGCGCCCACGCGGTTTTCGGAGACCAACAATCAAGTGGCCGGCGTCGACGAGGCGGACATCGTGAAAACCGACGGGAACCAGATGTACCTGCTTCATGGCACGGAACTCTTGGTATTTCGCTCCTGGCCCGCGGACGCGCTCGACCTCGTGCGCACGATCGATATCGAGGGATCGCCGCACGAAATGTTTGTGCACGACCAAAAGGCGGTGGTCGTCTCGAGCGTGATCGATGCGGACGGCAAGTTTGGCGAGGCCCCAGAGTGCGATGGCGGCATTGGTCAGCCAGAGCCTCTTCCCTCGCCTGCTCCCGATATCGCGGGGTCCAGCCGACCGGCCTATTGGTGCGGTCGTGCATTCACCAAAATCACCGTGCTCAACACCGAAAACGGTCGCATCGAGCGTGAGGCCTACATGGAAGGCTCCTATACGTCTGCGCGGCGGCACGACACCGCGGTTCGAACGGTGATTCAAAGCCATCTGCGCACGCCTCGCGAGATTCCCGATATCTACGCGACGGTGTGGAACGGAAGCGGAGAACTCAGCGATGTGGAGCGGGGGCGCAGAGTGGACGCCTGGCTCGTGGATGCCAAGAACGCCATTCGCGAGACCTCCCTTGATGACTGGATGGTCAGCCACTACGAGCGAAAGGGCGATGAGATCGTCGAGCATTCGGTAAGCTGCTCGGACTTCTATCTTCCTGAGCCTGGACTGACCGAAAACGGCATCACCCATGTGGCGGCCCTCGACATGAACGACGCGGATGCTCGCCTCGAGACCACGTCGGTGCTCGGGCAGGCTTCGGAAATCTACGCCAACAAAGACGTCATGCTCATTGCGCACAACGACTGGAGCTGGATGTGGCGCGGTGCGGATCACAACCAGACCACGCTCCATCGTTTCGCGCTGGGCGAGCTTTCGGCCGAAGGGCCTTCGGCGGCTACCCGCTACACCGGTTCGGGCGAGGTGCGCGGCACTATCGAAGACCAGTTTTCGCTCGACGAGCGAGACGGCGTGATTCGGGTCGCCACCACAGAGCAGCGAGCGTTTGACACCACCACAGGCGATACCATTGCCATCGGGCCCGGCGTTCCCAACACCGCAAACTACGTGACGACCCTCGAAGAAAAAGATGGGGCTTTGGTTCAGCTCGGGCAGACGGAAGCGCTCGCCAAAGGCGAACGAATCTTCTCCGCGCGCTACATTGGCGACATCGCCTATGTCGTCACGTTTCGCCAGGTTGACCCGCTGTTCGCCATTGACCTTTCAAACCCCGCGCAGCCTCGCGTGCTCGGCGAGCTCAAGATTCCCGGGTTCAGCGATTACATGCACCCGCTGGGTGACGATCATCTGTTGACCATCGGCCGCGACGTCGACGAGCGGACGCAGCGGGACAACGGCCTCGCGCTCCAGATTTTCGACGTGAGCGACCCGACGAACCCCGTGCAGAAGCACAAACACCTGGTGGCGCCCGATGCCTATTCGGAGGCCAACCACGAGCACAAAGCGTTCACCTACTACGCAGACCTCAAACTCCTTGCGTTCCCGGTAGTTCGCTACGGAAGGGACTTTCAAAGCACGTTGGATCTCTTCTCGGTCGATACCGAGCAAGGGTTTGAACGTCGCGGCGCCATCGCGCACACGGACTTGCTGATGAACACGTGCGACAACTTTGTCGAGTGGTCGTGCCGTCAAACCGCGCCCACCGTTCGGCGGGGCCTCTTCATTGATGACTATGTGTACTCCATCAGCTTCGGAGGCGTGCTGGTCCATAGTGTAGATTCGATGGACGAGGTGGCTCGGGTCGCCCTTGAGCAGCCGAAGTGGACGGAGCTGTATCGGTAGTATCGCACGCCGCGCACACATGCGCGGACCGACGCAAGCGGGCGCTGGTGGATATGCCAGCGCCCGTTTCGCGTTTTCTCGTGAACGAACGGCTAGGAACGTTTCTTCTTTTCAGCACTACGCGCAGGTCTCGAGTCGCGCGGGGGGCTTGCGTCGCGCGGGGGCTCCTGGTCGCGCATGAGCGGAGTGAGTCTGCGACCGATGTGGTGGAGCGCTCCCGGAGCGCGTTCCACGGCCACCTCGAGTCGGATGGTTTCGCCGGTCTCGCCCGCGGCGACGGCGACGCGAACGCGGCCTTCGAGGTCGGCGTCGAGCAGCGCCGATTCGGAACGAAACCAAATCGCGATCGCTTCGTCGCTGAGGCCGTCGGCGGGGATCTCGAGCGAGGAACATGTGCGCTTGACCGACTGAAGCGCATCGTCCGGAGAGAGTTCGAGCACGTCGGCCACAAAGGCTTCGAAACTAGCGATGCTGCGGCCCCGCCACAGGCGCATGGCCCAGGCTTCGGCGAGCGCGTCCGCGAGGTCTTGATTCTCGCTCTTGCGCGCCAAGATGAGGTTCACGCGATGGTCGAACACGCGCCGCGCATCACGATTGGCCACGCCCGGCACCAATCCCGACGCTCGCGGGTCGCGCAGCCGAGGTGCACGTCGACGCGGCACCCGGAGACGGGTTTCCTCGCCTCGGGCCAGCCCTTCGAGCTCGGGCGAAAGGCGCTTGCGCCCCGATTGCCCCCGCCGCACCGTGGGCGCCGTATCGGCCCGTTTTTTGCGGCGATTTGAGCTCATCGTTCGCGCATATAGCAGTCAGACGGCGGTTGCGCCCTTTTGACCTTGCGTTTGTGCCCGCAGCCCCTAATACTCGCGTCTCTGATTTTCGGGATGCGCGCGCAAGCACGGCAAAACCGGGGGTCACGTCAACCGAGATAAATCTCAACCGAGACAATTCGACCATGTACGCAGTCATTCAAACCGGTGGCAAACAGTATCGGGTCGCTGAAGGCGACACCATTCGCGTGGAAAAAGTTCCTGGCGATGTCGGCGCCGAAGTCGAGTTCGGCGAAGTGCTGATGGTCGGGGGCGACCAAGTCGTTGTGGGGACCCCCCGGGTCACGAGCGCGAAAGTCACCGCCAAGATCGTAGCCCAAGACAAAGCGAAGAAGATCGTGGTGTTCAAAATGAAGCGTCGCAAAGGGTATCGACGCAAACAAGGACACCGACAGCCCTATACCGAGCTGACGATCACCAACGTGACGGCCTAAAGGAAGAACGAGCGCTCTCATGGCACATAAAAAAGGTCAAGGTTCGTCGCGCAACGGTCGCGATTCCAAACCGCAATATCGCGGCGTCAAAGTGTTTGGCGGCCAGCAGGTATCCGCCGGAAGCATTTTGGTCCGGCAAGTGGGGTCGACGTTTCACGCCGGCCGGAACGTTGGCGTAGGTAAGGACTACACCCTATGGGCCCGCGTCGACGGCGTGGTGAAGTTCGAGCGGCGCGGCCGAAACATCAAGGCTGTGAGCGTCGACCCAGCAAGCGCTCCCGTCGAGGCGTAGTATTCGCGGACATGCGGATGGCATGCAGCTCGTTCTCCCGCTGCCTGAGCTCATGCTTCCCACCGACGGAGCGTACCCTCCGCCGCTAAGCAACCGCATTTACTGCAACCGAAGCCTACGCCTCGATCAGGTCGAAGTCGTCGGCTTCGACATGGACTATACGCTCGCGATCTACCACCAAGACGCGATGGACCGCCGGAGCATCGAAGCCACCGCGCGCAAACTCGTGGCCCGCGGTTATCCGCGCGATCTGCTGTCCATGGCGTATCGCACGGAGTTTCCGATTCGCGGTCTGTTGATCGATCGCAAGCTCGGAAACGTGCTCAAGATGGACCGCTACAAATACGTCAAACGCGCCTATCACGGCATGCGCGAGTTGACTCAGGCGGAACGTCGCGCGC
Source organism: Myxococcota bacterium (assembly GCA_028284955.1). Taxonomy (GTDB): domain Bacteria; phylum Myxococcota_A; class Polyangia; order Polyangiales; family Houyiibacteriaceae; genus JANQQS01. Next base: position 26,542 of record JANQQS010000213.1, read on the forward strand.
TTTATCATCGGCGACGGCTGCGCCCATCATCCGAGCGGTACCATTGGGTCGACACGCTCTACGGCCTGCCTGAGGTGTCGGTGTACGCGGCCGTGGTGGACGCGCTGGATAGGGTAAACCAGCCCGTAGACTACGACGCTTTGTTTGCCGACGTTCGCGCGTCGATCGACGAATCCCATCAAGACGGGAGCATTCTCGACCATGTGGAGCAGAATCTTGCCGAGTACGTTCGGCGCGACCCGCTGCTTCCCCATACGCTGCACAAACTGCGAAGCGGTGGAAAACGGCTCTTTCTTCTGACGAACTCCCACGCGGGATACACCGACCGCATGATGACCTATCTCTTTGCAGGAGAGGAAAACGAGTATCCGTCGTGGCGCCACTACTTCGACGCCATCGTTACTGCGGCGAAGAAACCTCGGTTTTTCACCGAACGGGAGCCGTTTTTGGAGGTCGGGAACGAGCGAGCCGGGCCCGCGCGCAAGTTGGAGCGGGGACGTATCTATTCCGGCGGAAACATCGTCGATTTTGAGGAGCTTACGGGCGTGGGCGGCGATCAAATTCTCTACGTCGGTGATCATATCTACGGCGACGTATTGCGCGCAAAACGGTCCAGCGCGTGGCGAACCATGATGGTGGTGCAGGAGATGGACGAGGAGCTCCGGGCGTTTTCAGAAAGTCGCGCTGCGCTCGCGCGGGCCGACTTGCTTTCTGAGCAGCGAATCCGGCTGCATGACGAGTTACGTGAGCGTCAGCGCCGTCTCAAGAGCGTACAGAAACGCTTGGAGCAATCTACGGCGGAAGAGCCAGCGCTGGAGGCCGCGCGGTCGCGGCACCGTCGCGCCATCGACCGTTTGCGGATGCGCATTCGTACCCTGGAAGAGGAGCACGAATCCATCGAGGAGCTCATCGATCGAAATTTTCACCCCTTTTGGGGTTCGCTGTTCAAAGCTGGCCCCGAAACATCAAGCTTCGGCAATCAAGTGGAGGCATATGCGTGTTTGTATACGACGCGCGTATCCAATCTCTATCGGTACTCGCCAATGCACTTTTTCCAAAGCTCCCGCGACCGGATGCCGCACGAGCGCAGTGTGGAGGGAGCAACCTCCTAGCGCGAACCTGAGGAGAATCGACTCCGTCACGGGTTGACAAACGTCCTTCCAAAGGACACACCTGCGGCCTCCGAACGCGCTGCGCGCAACGGGGCTGTAGCTCAGCTGGGAGAGCGTCGCACTGGCAGTGCGAAGGTCAGGGGTTCGATCCCCCTCAGCTCCACCGCGTTTTTGGGAGGGTCTGGCCGCAGACCCTCCCCCCACGGAATACGATTCCGCGTGTCAAACCGGGACATGGGTAACACTTTAGACCGGGGACATGGGTAACACTTTGGTTCACTTTGGTTCTTACTGTTTGATCT